>CALMJL010000175.1 GCA_937864425.1 uncultured Candidatus Planktophila sp. | reverse complement strand
TGGCGACAACTGCGAAGTACTGGGCAAAGTCACCGCAGTCTTGCGTTCAATCTAACTGCTGCAGCTTTAGCGCTTTTGGTGGATCTCTTTGAGAACTTGGTGCATATCTTTTGTGATGGTGCGAAGCTCTGCCAACTCTTGATCTGCAATACGGCGGGCTTCCTTCGCTAATTCAAATTCATTAAGTGAAGCGGTATGAGTCTCTTTAATCATCTGCTCGACTGATTCCGATGAAACCTTCTGCCCCACCATAATGATGGAAAGCAGCACCAATTGCAGGAATGTCTGAGCTACCCAGGCAACAATCACCACCACATCACCGCTTCGAATCGCAGCTGGCAGAGAAATCAACGCAAGTGCGGCAAAGATATAGGCGCACCACATGGTCGAGACAAATTGAGTGATCTTTTCAGCAATCCGCTGATTAAATGATGCAACTTTGCTCATAGATAAAGGCTACCTTTCATTCATCAAGCGATTAAGGCTCCACGTAATCTCTTCAATCCGTGTCGCAATGTTTTGAGCATCACTGATATTTGCTGCATCAATGACGACATCGACTTCATCTCCTGGCAATAAAGTGAATAATTGCTGAGAAACCTGCACCGCACCATCTGCCACTAGCTCTGGCAGCAGCGTCACCTCATAACTAAAACACTCAGCCTCAAGGTGGACGTGCACCTGTGTTCCAGTAACGCGCGCCTGCACAGAAACGTGATGTGGACACATCTGCTGCACTGGTGCATCTTGAATCCGCCGTGCTACCCGAATCTGATCCATTTCAGCGATGACAAATCCATCGCTTTGCAGCAGCACTGCATCACCAAATAAATCTGCGATCGTCATGCGCATCTGAGATCGCGGTGCCATCACAATCTCGCGCGCTTTGCTCTGTAACAACTTTCCATCCTGGTTTACCGAGAAAGCTTTGAGAACGCTCTGCCATTCTTCATCGCAATCGTTGACAACAATGAGTTCGCGCTCTGTCCCAGAGAAATGTAAAAAGCGAGGGCGATACGCCTCGCGCATGGCATACCAAGAAAGTTTGCGATGAGATGCGCTATCAAGGACTGCCCAGCTAATGGCTGGCCACATATCGTTGTATTGCCAGAGCATCGAACCGCTACAGGTTTCGTACTGACTTCTAAAGTGCTTTAAACCAACTTCAACCGCACGAGCCTGCACCAGTTGCGCTGCAAAGTACCAACGTGGCCCTGCCAGAATCTCAGTTGCAAATTCACGAACCAATCCATTGGCCACTTTATCCATGCCAAAGAATGCTTTTTGATGCGTCGCCACATCACCATCTCGCGAATCTAATTCTGATTTACCAATAGCTTTCGTCAGAGTGCGCCACGAACCTGGTCCGTTATATCCAAACTCTGCAGCAAAAGAGGGCGCATATTCTTCATACCGTTGATATCCGCGCTCGTTCCACACATCCCAGATGTGATTAGTTCCCGATGAAAAATCTTTCACATCTTCAGAAAGCGTTGAAAATGGAGAACCCGGAATATAGGGACGCGATCCATCGTATTCAGCTAAAGCCTTTGGCAAGGTATTGAGATAGAAATTAAGACCCCATGGTTTGCCAGCTAACTTTTCCTTCCAACCCCAATGTTGAAATCCTTCAATACATTCATTGCCACCGCACCACATCACCAAACTGGGATGGCTCGCTAACCTGGTAATCGCTTGACGCGCTTCCTGCGCAACTTCTTCAAACATGGCATCAGTTTCAGGATAAGCAGCGCAAGCAAAGAGAAAGTCCTGCCACACCACAATTCCTAATTCATCGCAGGCATCATAAAAATCATCTGATTCATAGATCCCACCACCCCATACGCGAATGGCATTGACTTCCACCGAATAAAGATCTTCAATCTTTTTACGATACTGCGCACGCGTTACACGATGCGGAAATGGATCATCAGGAATCCAATTCACGCCCTTTGCCCAAACTCGTTTGCCATTGACCACAATCGCAAATTTCTGGCGGTCCCCGAAATTGCTTTGATCTAAGGTAACGCTGCGAAACCCCACTCTTTTAGCTACTGCATCAATGACCGCACCCGCTGCATCCAGCAAATGCACTTCAACTTGATAGAGAGTTGCTTCACCACTTCCGCGCGGATGCCAGAGTTCAAAGCCAGCGCAATCAAATAAATCGCTACTTCCTAACGTCGTAGTGAAAACACTTTCTCTGCCATGGCCGCTGATGCGCACCCACACATCGCGTGCAGTTCCGCGCCCACTTGTGCGCACCTTTAAAGTCGGAACACCAGCGACAACATCAGCAACGATTCCGACTTCATCCAGGATTCCATCGCTCCAAGACACTGCGTGAATCGGTTTCCAAATTCCACTTGTTCCAGTGATAGGGCCCCAATCCCAACCAAAGCTGCACGCCATCTTTCGAAAATAGTTATAGGGCATGTCATAAGGATTGGGGTATTCACCGAGCTCTGCTTGCCGCTTAAGCGCTTCAACAAGCGGCGCCTTAAATGCAATCTCTAATTCAAATCCTGCACCTGCCACATCTGTAACATCCACAGAATAGGATCGATGCATATTCTCTGTGCGCAATCTGACCTGGCCATTGATTGAAACCGTTGCCAAGGTATCAAGGCCGGCAAAATGCAGTTCATGGTGACCGCTACTTAAAATCGCTGGAATATGTGTGCGGTAGACCGAATCAGCGCTTCGAATCCACTCTTGTTCGGCTTCTGTTCCATCGATGCGAATGTCACCGATAAAACCAGCTGCAATTAAATCGGTATGAATTGTGCCGGGCACAGTGGCGCTAAATTCGCGCGCACCTTGTGGTGTGTTGAGTGCAAGAGTAAAACCTTGATTAATCTCTTGCCGAACTACCTTCATTAGTTACGGCCGAAATCATCCTCTAAGCGAACAATGTCATCTTCGCCAAAATAAGTACCGGTCTGAACTTCAATAAAGACCACATCATTGGTAGCAGGTGCGGCCATGCGATGTGCAACGCCGATTCCAATATCAACGGAATCGCCCTGTGCCAGAGTTTTAGTCTCGCCATCAATAGTGATAACCGCTGGACCTTTGACGATAAACCAATGTTCGGCGCGTTTTTGATGCGTCTGATAAGAAAGGCGCGCACCCGCTTTCACCTTAATCTCTTTCACCTGTGCGCTACCAGATGTATGCAACACCTGATAGCTGCCCCATGGACGCTCTGAATATTCCAGCACATGTGAATCTTAGCCAGATATAGAGATTATTCTTCTCTCTATGCCTAAAGATCCAAGCCGCGAAGCCCACTTTCCGGCTATTGAAAAGCGTTACGGCGAAAAAATGTCCTTCTGGTTCAAGGTCATGAAGGAAATCAAAGATGAAAAATATCCGCAGCAAATTGCATACCTGCGCGAAAACTACGGATTCTCGCAAGCCCATGCCAATGCTCTGGTGATGTATTCGCGTGGATCCAAGACCACCAAGCGCCATGACACACCAGCGGCGTATTACAAAACGATTGATCCAAAGCAAGCCAAAACTATGAAGGCAATATTTAAAGTCATTACTACCAAATATCCCAAACTCGAACATGTGATTGCTTGGAACCAACCCATGCTGCGCATCGGCACTGCCTACATTTTTGGAATGTCAGCTGCTAAAAATCATCTCCTCTTCAATCCTTTTAGCAAAGATGTCATCGAAGATTTCCGCGACCAGATGCCAGATCTTCGCGTCAGCAAGCACACGGTTGCTATTCCCAATGATTGGCAGGTTGATCAGAAGTTAATTCTCAAACTCGTCAAAGCCCGAATGGCAGAGATCAAATGAAGAAAGTGCTCTTCATCGAACACGACCATGTCTCACTCGGCGGACCGATATGGCGCGCTTTCGAAGCACGCGGATATGCTGTTGAAAGATTTCTGGTTGTCCCTGAATCTAGTTATAGCGCGCCCAATGTCACGGTGACATTTCCCAACTTTTCAGATTTCGACATTATCGTTCCGATGGGCGCACCGTATGGTGCATATGAAGATGATCGAATTGGCAATTGGTTAACACCCGAACTTGCTGCACTTAAAGTAGCTCACAACGCCGGACAACCTATTCTTGGAATCTGCTTCGGCGGTCAAATGATGGCGCGCACCTTAGGCGGTTCGGTTGCCCGCGCACCGCGTGCAGAATTGGGTTGGTACACCATCGACACTGACGATGAAACGTTGATTGGAAGCGGACCGTGGTTTGAATATCACTGGGATCGTTGGGTTTCACCACCTCAAGCAACTGAAATCGCGCGTACTGATTTAGCAGTTCAGGCCTTCACATTGGGTCGCACACTCGCGCTGCAATTTCACCCTGAAATTGATCCTGTAGTTCTTGAAGAATGGCTTGCCATGGAAGGTGGCTGCGCTGAAGTAGAAGCAGAAGGCGTAGATGTTTCAGATTTGCGTGCGCAAACAAAAGCGCTCCAACCCATTACAGATCAGAACGCTTTTGATTTGGTCAATAACTTCCTCGATCGCGTGGCGACCGCACCCGTCATGAGCGTCGCTTAATTATCAAGCGGTGTGACGTAGGCTCCTGAAATACCACCATCCACTAAGAAATTAGCAGCGGTAATAAAGCTGGAATCATCACTGGCCAAGAAGGCAACAGCTGCTGCAATCTCTGAAGCATCTGCAAATCGACCCATCGGAATATGAACTAAGCGACGCGCTGCACGTTCTTTATCTTTTGCAAACAACTCTTGCAAGAGTGGAGTGTTCACTGGTCCAGGAGATAATGCATTAACGCGAATACCTTCGCGGGCAAATTGCACTCCAAGTTCACGGCTCATGGAAAGCACTCCACCCTTTGATGCGGTGTAGGCGATCTGCGATGTGGCAGCACCCATAGTGGCAACGAAGGAAGCGGTATTAATGATGGATCCCTTCTTCGCTTTTTGCATATAAGGAATTACTGCTTTGCAGCAGAGGTAGACGCTGGTGGTATTCACACGCAAGACTCGTTCCCACGCATCAATTCCAGTAACCAAAATCGAATCGTCATCCGGTGGAGAAATTCCTGCATTATTAAATGCAATATCGATACGGCCATATGTATCAAAGGCAACCTTGTACATATTCTCAACCTGAGCAGCATCAGTAACATCAGCTTTCACATAGATTCCGCCGACTTCACTTGCAATAGCTCTGCCAGTTTCATCATTGGTATCTGCAGCAACAACATGTGCACCCTCGCTGGCCAGGCGTTTGGCGGTGGCATAACCAATTCCACTTCCTGCACCAGTAATGACTGCTACTCGTCCTTGTAACCGCTCGCTCATCGTCTCCCCTAGTTATTTCTCAGTTGAGATAAAAACGTTTTTTACCTCAGTAAATGAATCAAGTGCATCAGGACCAAGCTCTCGTCCCAGCCCTGATTGTTTATATCCACCAAATGGAGTCCAATAACGGACTGAAGAATTGGAATTGACTGAAAGATTTCCACTTTCTACTGCGCGCGCCACCCGAATCGCCTTTGCAGAATCGCGGCTCCAGATAGAGCCCGATAACCCAAATTCTGTGTCATTGGCTTTGGCGATGGCATCTGCTTCATCGTCAAAGGTCATCACCGAAACAACGGGACCAAAGATTTCATCACGCCATGAAGCGGCGGCGGTTGAAGTGGGAAGCAATACTGTTGGCGCCATCCAAAATCCAGGCCCTGTTGGCGCATTTCCAGTAAAGGCAACAGTGTTATCAATATAGGCAGATACCGCATCAAATTGTTTCTTTGAAATCAGCGGTCCCATTTCAGCAGTGGCAAGTGCTGGATCTTCGACTCGGAAGTTTTTTACCGCTTTTTCAAAGTGCGACATAAATTTTTCAAAGGCAGATTTTTCAATCAATATGCGCGAACGCGCACAGCAATCTTGTCCTGCATTATCAAAGACTGCGCCAGGGGCATTCGCTGCCGCTTTCTCGATATCGCTATCTGCGAAAATAATATTGGCGCTCTTGCCACCAAGTTCTAGCGTCACTCGCTTCACTTGTTGCGCACAACCAGCCATAATGGATTTTCCAACATCGGTTGAACCAGTAAAGACCACCTTGCGCACTTGTGGATGTGTAACAAATCGATTACCGACTACAGATCCTTTACCAGGAATCACATTAAATACACCTTCAGGGATTCCAGCTTCGAGCGCTAATTCACCTAAACGAATTGCAGTCAGTGGTGTGTATTCGGCAGGCTTAAGAACAACGGTATTTCCTGCTGCAAGAGCCGGTGCAAAACCCCATCCTGCAATCGGCATCGGAAAATTCCACGGAACGATGACGCCTACAACGCCGAGCGGTTCTTTAAAAGTAATATCAATTCCATTAGGAACTGGAATTTGCCGACCAAAGAGTCGCTCTGGTGCTGCGCTGTAATAGTTCAGGACATTTGCAACGTTATCGGCTTCCCACAGCGCATTGCCGCGAGTGTGCCCGGAATTCTTTATCTCAAGTTCTGCTAATTCTTCGCGATGGGCTGACACTACTGTGGCAAAAGCGCGCAGCAATCTAGCGCGATCTGCCGGTGCAATATGTCGCCAACTCTCAAATGCCCGCGCAGCTTTTTCAATAATGAGATCAGTCTGTTCCACATCTGCCAGCGCAACCTGCGTCACAGCCTTTTCGGTGGCAGGGTTTATTACCTCATACACACTGCTCATCGCTTAAAACCTCTCAAAATTTCTAAAGAGTTCCCAATCAGTTACTGCCTTGCCAAATGCATCAAGTTCTACCTGCGCCATATTGGTGTAGTGCGCTTGCACTTCGGCTCCGAAAGTTTCTTTCACCCATGCGCTCTGTGCCCACAATTGCTGCGCTTCCAACATAGTTGGCGGAATGCGCTCTGAATCTGAATCGTAGGCATTTCCAGTGAATGCATCCTCTAACTTCAATTTATTTTTGATGCCATCAAGTCCGGCGGCAATGATTCCTGATACAGCTAAATATGGATTGACATCGCCACCAGGTACTCGATTTTCAAGGCGCAGTGATGCGCCATGTCCTACTAAACGCAGCGCACATGTACGGTTATCGCGTCCCCACCGAATCGCAGTAGGAGCAAAGGACCCTGGCACATATCGCTTGTAAGAGTTGATATTAGGTGCAAAGAGAAGTGAGATCTCCTTTAAGTGCGCTAATTGTCCCGCAATGAAATGACGGCCAATATCAGAAAGTCCATGTTCTTTATCGGCATCATCTGCCATCACCATTTCGCCTTTGCTTCCGCGGAATGAGAGATGGATGTGGGATGAATTTCCCTCTTTTTGATTGGGCTTTGCCATAAAGGTAAGGGCATAACCTTCTTGTGCTGCAATCTCTTTGGCACCGTTCTTGTAAATCACATGGTTGTCACAACTCGAGAGTGCATCGCTATATTTAAATGCAATTTCATGTTGTCCAAAGTTGCACTCACCCTTGACGGATTCAACCGTCATGCCAGCACCTGCCATACCTAAACGAATCGTTCGCAGCAGCGGTTCGATGCGAGAGCCACCCAAAATTGAATAATCAACGTTATATAAATTAACGGGAGTGAGGTCGCGGTAGGCCTTGTGCCACGCTTCCTCATAGGTGTCGTGATACACGACAAATTCGAGTTCAGTTCCGACCATTGCCTGCATACCGGCATCAGCTAAATTCTTAATCTGCTTGCGCAAAATCTGACGTGGAGATGCCACAACATCTGTGCCGTCAAGCCATTGCACATCTGCAAGCAACATGGCAGCTCCGGGCTGCCATGGAATTCTTCGCAAAGTTCCGATATCGCCAATCATCGCAAAATCGGCATATCCCCGATCCCATGACGACATCTCATAACCAGCCACTGTATTCATATCGATATCGGCAGCCAGAAGATAATTGCATCCTTCAGTGCCGTGCTTCAGTACTTCATCTAAGAAGTACTGGCCATGTACACGCTTTCCAACCAAACGACCCTGCATATCTGTCATTGCAATTACGACCGTATCAATTGCACCTGATGCAATCTCTTTACGGAGCTCGTCAACAGTCATGGCAGCCACAAGTATCACTTCGCTTTCTAGATTGGTTGGTACTGACGTGAGTTGCACTTGATCTGCCGGGCAAACCAAGTGCAACTCACATGAGTATTAAATAGTGCGCTTAGGACCAGTAAACCACTTCTTTGCAGAAAGTTGCCACCAGAGCCAGAGAATGATGAGCGCTCCACCTGTAACAATCGGTGCATAGTTCACCGCAGTCCAGGTAAAGTCTTTATTTCCTGGAGTACCAGCTGGTGCAAATGGCAAGATGAAGTAAATCGAGATGATGGCAATCTCAGCAACTGCCAAGGTGCACATCCACTTGTATTTACTTCCCAAAGTCCATTGACCTGGTTTAAATGAATCTCCTGCCTTTAACCGCAGGTAAATCGGAATCATGAAGGCTAAGTACAGCGAAATCACGCACACAGATACCACTGCATAAAATGCAGTTGGAGCACCAGTTGGTGATTTCCAGAGCGCTGGAAGCGTCAAAATAATTCCAGCCACTGCAGATGCCATCACAGCATTGAGTGGAACTCCATGGCTATTTACCTTCTTCCAGAGATTTCCTCCAGGTACAGCGCCATCGCGGCTAAATGCATACATCATGCGTGAGCAGGATGTGAGGCATGCAGTCACGCAGAAGATCTGACCCAGCGTGGTAATCACCATAACCAGCTTGAATTTCACTCCAGTTCCAAGCGCGCTAGCAAGCAGAGCGATGATTGATCCACCTCCGTATGGATTTACCTTGGGATCAAAGGAGTTAATAAAGTCGGTATTGGTTGCCACATATAGAAATGCCATAAGCAAGATATATCCACCGATTGCTGAGTAGAAAATGGACTTCCAAATTCCCTTAGCCGCGGACATATGAGCATCATGGGTTTCTTCAGATAAGTGCGCTGAAGCATCAAAACCAGTGATTGTGTACTGGGTCAACAAGAATCCAAGTGGCAAAACGAGATACCAGTATGAAGACTCGCTAAAGCCCGAGTTATTAATTTTTGTCGTAAACATCCAGTTCAGAGTCTGGTGATTAGATGTTCCAAAGACAAGAATGCCAACAATTGCGGCAGCACCAAAGACGTGCCACCACACTGAAATATTGTTAAATGCAGCCAGCAACTTTGCGCTATAGATATTCACCAGCGTTGCAAATGCAATAACAACTAAGAAGAGTACAAACTGCTGATGGATGAAATCTCCACCCATAAAGTTTGCTGCATAACTTGGTGAATAAAGCCCAATCAAACTATTGAGAAATCCAGTAACTCCATAACCTACAGATGCGGTCACAGAAACGAGACCAATCAGATTGAGCCATCCGGTAAAGAATCCGGCTCGTGCGCCACCTAAGCGAGCTGCCCACCAATAAATACCACCGCTCGTTGGATAAGCAGAAGCAAGTTCTGACATACAGAATCCAATAATCAAGATAAAGAGTGAAATCAAAGGCCAACCAAGTGAGATTGCAACTGGTCCACCGTTATTCCACGCCTGCGCAAATGTTGTAAAGCACCCGGCCAAGATGGAAATAATCGAGAAAGAAATCGCAAAGTTAGAGAATGCACTCCACGAACGATTTAACTCTTGTTTATATCCCAGTTCGGCTAAGCGCCGTTCATCATCATTCATCACGCTCATACAAAAAACCCTTCCTGTAAGCGGGGCGGGGAACACCTCGGGTAATTGACTTAACAATTTCTACTCTCGTTCGAGGCAGATTGGAAGAGGACTTGCATGAGAAGATGTACCTATGTGTAGGTTGATGGGCTTTGCTTCCAAGAATTCATCATCTTTTCCCAAAATCTTGGGCGATAACCTTGACAATTTCTTAGAACTTTCACTGCAACATCCTGATGGCTGGGGCTATTCGCATATCGATAGTACGAGCCAATCCGCATCAAAATTCCGTGAACCAATTCCAGCTCTGAAATCGAATCACCTACGAGAGCAGATCCAGACAGATACTGATGGCGCCTTACTACATTTTAGATGGGCCTCTAAGGGCCTTGATATTAAAGAGAGTAACACTCATCCCTTTACCTATAACGACATTACCTTTATCCATAACGGATCCTTTGCACCCTTTGATGTACTCGAGCCATACATCGCTGACAAATACAAAAAACTATTTGAGGGTGAAACCGATAGCGAACGCTATTTCTATTATCTGCTCACAGAAATTGATAAGCATGGATTTCTTGCCGGTATTAAGAGCGCACTTACATTTATTAAGGCAGAGATTTCACACAGCTCTGCAAATATGATGATGATGAACCCGCATTATTTTGTGACTGCCTGCCGATATAACCAAGATCGCATTCCTGCGGCTTTTGCAGGTGATCAGGATTATTATGAACTCAAGTACAAGAAAACAACCGATGGCATCGTCGTTGCTTCAAGCGGTTGGGATCAAGGCGATTGGACCCTTATTCCAAACGACTCTCTTCTCGTATTTGACCGAAATGACCAATCGTTGTCTTCTGAGCAGATTCGCTAACGTTTCATCAAAGCAAAAGCTGCATCAAAGAGTTCGGCAAAGCGGAGCGATTCTGAAAGCGGCATCACCCAATCACTTCCGCCACGAGCGCGGTTAGCAAAGGCATCTGCCATCAATTGATACGGGTCGCACCCTCTAAAGTTTTCAATGGTGGTCACTCCATCAATTTCAATCTCTAAATCACTCGGTGCATTATGTGAATTAAAGGCGTTCATGCCGCCCATGCGTACTGAACCTTTTTCGCCTTCGACAATAAACCAACTGGAATCTGGAATATTGCACGATGCCACGGTTTCGCAAGAAGTATTACCGAGTCGGTAATTCACGCGCGTGGTTTCATCGACTCCACCTTCGTGAAAGACAGTCTGCACAGATAAGTTTTCAACTTTTGGAAAATCCAATAACCAGAGTGGTGCCACCGTTGAATACGGACCTAAGTCATACAAGATTCCGCCGCCAATAGTTGGATCAAGGCGGATATTGGCATCATCTAAACCTGAATAGGTAAATGCAGTGCGAATCCGCTTAATCGCACCTAATTTTCCAGAGCGCACGATTTCGTGCACTCGCTGTGTGCGTGGATGCCATCTATTCCACGATGCTTCTACAAAGAGCACGCCCATCTTCTCTGAGACTTCAATTGCTTCACGAACTTCTGCTGCATTCATGCCGAGTGGTTTTTCACAGAGCACATGTTTTCCAGCCTTCATGGCACGGATCGCAACTGGCAAGTGAAATGCATTGGGCAGTGAGATATAGACACCTTCCACTGCAGGATCTGCAAACATCTGGTCGTAATCGGTATAGATCAAACCTTTCGGCGAAATCGTCATCGCCCTATCAGCATCGCGTGATGCCACTGCATAGATTTCGCCAACACTAGATTTTGATATCGCTGGATATAACGCCTTCTTGGCAATCATTCCCGCCCCGACAAATCCCCACTTAAAAGTTTGCATACCGTGATTCTATTGAGGCAAAAGGGCTATGTCATCACTTTTCATAGTGGTAGCGCGCGGAAATAATGATTAACTCCTGATCTTCGATTCGATACACCAATCGGTGTATTCGATTAATGCGCCTTGAGTAGGTTGGGTAATCCTGAAAGCGCAATAGTTCGGGGGCGCCTAATCCACTGGTTGGATTGTTAAGACAATCTGCGATGAGGCTATTGATCTTCGCAAGAATCTTCTTCTCCCCGCTCTTAACCCAATAATCGAGGTCGTTACTTGCTTCTTTGGTGATGCGAATCTTGAGAATGGGAAGATTGTGGCTCACACTAAATTTTTGAAGCGGGCTTTGATTTGGCGGAAGTTGCTCTTTTGGATGCTACCTTCTTGCGCACTCGTGGCTTCGAAGCAGCTTTACGATCTGCCGCCAAAGACTGGGCTGTAATTGGCAGAGTTAATTCGTGCATCTGACCACTTTCGGCCTGCTGCAGCGATGCAAATAAATGTTCGCGATTTGCTGGAGATGAGAGCAGATATGCAGTCTCGAGAATTGACTCGTATTCAGATTCAGAGATTAAAACCGCATTGCCAGCCTTAGAAGTTATGTGCACCGGTTTTTCGTTGGCATTTACCTCTTCGATGAGCGGAAAGAGTCGAGCTCGCGCTTCAGATGCATTGATAGCCACTCGTCACCCCCTGGTTGTACCAGAAACAGTACCATATTATTTGACCTTGATATGGCGAAGGTGAGATACACCCCGTAGCCTTGCCCCATCCTTACTGGATACACACTAGAAATTTGGAGCACCACCATGGAAGCACGATCAATGGTCAAACAGTGGAATCAAATGCGCAGCCAAATCATTCACGCACAAGTAGCTCCGGCACTTGTTCTCATCGGAGTCTTTGTACTTGCAGCAATTGGTGCATTTGAGAACGCGTCAACTAGCGCGAAATACCTCACCATCGGAGTTGCTGCAG
>CALMJL010000174.1 GCA_937864425.1 uncultured Candidatus Planktophila sp. | reverse complement strand
TTCCTTAAACTCGACGTGGTTTCGGTGGGCGGCAGCCATTGTGTGGAGCTGGAGTTGTATCTGCGATAGCTCCAACTTCAAGTCCTGCTGCTTGCAATGAACGGATTGCAGTTTCGCGACCGGAACCAGGTCCCTTCACGAATACATCTACCTTCTTGAGGCCGTGCTCCTGTGCGCGACGAGCTGCTGCTTCTGCGGCGAGCTGTGCTGCGAATGGAGTCGACTTACGTGAACCCTTGAAACCAACTTGGCCAGATGATGCCCATGAAATGACAGCACCGGTTGGATCGGTGATAGAGATGATGGTGTTGTTAAAGGTTGACTTGATGAAAGCCTTACCGACAGCAACGTTCTTCTTCTCTTTCTTGCGAATCTTTACTTTGCCCTTTGCTGCTGGGGCTGCAGTTTTTGTCTTAGGAGCGGCCATTACTTAGTCACCATTTTCTTACCGGCAATTGCTACGCGTGGACCCTTACGAGTACGAGCATTTGTATGTGTGCGCTGACCACGTACCGGAAGTCCCTTGCGGTGACGAATACCTTGGTAGCTCTGAATTTCAACTTTACGACGGATATCGCCAGCGATTTCACGGCGAAGATCACCTTCGATTTTGTAATTAGCTTCGATGAATTCACGAAGCTTCGCGAGCTCTGCTTCTTGCAGATCTTTGACGCGAGTATCTGGAGAGATTCCAGTTGCTTTGAGTGTTTCTTGTGAACGGGTAAGACCCATTCCGAAGATATAGGTAAGCGCCACCTCGACGCGCTTTTCGCGCGGGAGATCGACGCCAACAAGACGTGCCATCTATTCAACCATTCTGTATCCGGAGGTCCTCCGCAATGCTCCCTCGAATTCTTTCGAGGCCCTGGCCTACCGGTCCGGGGGTCTTAAGCTTTCTGCTTAAGTCGCATCACGCGATTCTTATTTAGTTTTTCTTTAGTTTTAGCCTTGACGTTGCTTGTGACGAAGATTTTCGCAGATCACCATAACGCGACCCTTGCGACGAATGACTTTGCACTTGTCGCAGATCTTCTTCACGCTTGGATTAACCTTCACGCGATTTCTCCTTTGTTCAACAACTTTTTTTACTCGAGGCGAATCAATTACTTATAACGGTAAATAATTCGACCTTTTGTAAGGTCATATGGACTGAGTTCAACAATCACACGATCGGCAGGCAAAATACGAATGTAGTTCTTTCGCATCTTGCCACTGATATGTGCCAAAACTTTATGTCCATTTGTTAGTTCAACTCGAAACATTGCATTAGGTAAAGCTTCAGCAACAGTGCCTTCGATTTCGATCGCACCATCTTTACTTGCCAAGGAGCACTACCTTCTACTTTTGTCTTTCGTGAACGAACATGGTTTAGCCCTTCCAACCCAGGCGGATTGCAAGAGACGCGAAGGGGAATTCTAGGCGAGGCGCGCTTATAAGGGAAATTCGC
>CALMJL010000173.1 GCA_937864425.1 uncultured Candidatus Planktophila sp. | reverse complement strand
AAACTCGCAGAATGGTGCATGAAGCAGTTCGGGTTGATTGGACCATCGTTGCGACTGAATTAGAAGCTCTGGCACTTGAATTTTCTTGGATTAAACAATTTCAACCTACCTACAATGTGCAATTTAAGGATGACAAGTCCTATCCCTATCTAGCAATCTCTCTCAGCGATGAATACCCGCGAGTCTTCATCACTCGAAATGAAAAGCGTCCTGGACTTAAATATTTTGGGCCGTATACAAATGCTTGGGCGCTGCGCAATACCTTTGAAGTGCTTTTAAAGGTTTATCCGGTTCGTTCTTGTAGCGCAGGTAATTTTCATCGCGCTCAGCGAACTAAACGGCAATGTCTGCTCGGTGATATTGGTAAATGCGCAGCACCCTGTGTTGGCTGGGTAACGCCCGAGGAACATAAAGAGATAGCCCGAAAATTAGATTCTTTTATGGAGAAAGGGATGGAGCATTTGCTCCCAACGCTTCGAAGTGAGATGGAAGCTGCTTCATCTCGTGAGGAATTTGAACGCGCTGCTAGGTTACGTGATCAGATTGAATCCTTTGAAAAGGCGCAACGATCAACTCAAGGTCAGTGGTCTGATGATTTACATGGAGATTTCATCGCTCTTCACGAAGAAGGTCTACACGCAGCTGGCTCCATCTTTATGGTGCGAAGGGGATCGATTAAGGGATCGCGATCGTGGATTGTGGATCAAGAGCGGGCGCTCGAAGGCGATGATCAAGTAGCTTCACTATTCTTTTCGATTTACAGCCAGAGCGCCCCGGCGGATATACCAGCTGAAATTTATCTTAATGAAACACCACTGGATCACGCCGCCCTTGAAGAATGGCTCTCACAGTTACGGGGAGCAAAGGTCTCGATTAAAGTTCCACAACGAGGCGAGAAAGCTGAGTTGCTACAAACTGTCGGAAGAAACGCTCATTACGCACTCGTGCAATTCCTTAGTAAACGAGCAACAGATGCCGCAGTCTCAGGTAAAGCCTTGATTGAACTTGAAGAAGAACTTCAATTAGAACGAACTCCGCTACGTATTGAATGTTTTGATATTTCAAATATTTCTGGCACATCTGTGGTTGCATCTATGGTGGTCTTTGAAGATGGCTTAGCTAAGAAATCCGAATATCGCCGTTTCATCATCAATACCGACACTGCCAATGACGATACCCGCGCAATGCACCAAGTCATCACCCGTCGCATGAAAAGACTTCTAGCGGATCGCACCGTAAATCCTGCAGAGATCGCTGAAACCGGTGGAACTGTGAGCAAATTTGCTTATCCACCACAACTCATAGTTGTTGATGGTGGTGCACCTCAAGTTGCTGCTGCACAGCGCGCACTGGATGAGCTTGGAATTTCAGATATCGCTTTATGCGGTTTAGCAAAACGCTTAGAGGAAGTGTGGATGCCTGGTGATAAAGACCCACTAATTTTGCCAAGAACGAGTGAAGGAATGTATTTACTTCAACGGGTGCGAGATGAGGCTCATCGATTTGCTATTACTTTCCACCGCTCGCGTCGTTCAAAGGTAATGCTTGAATCTTTGCTTGATGAGATTCCGCAATTGGGTGAAGCGAGGAGAAAAGCCCTACTTGATAGGTTTGGCTCAGTTTCTGCCATTAGAAAAGCTGCTCGTGAAGAACTTGCGGCAACTCCTGGAATAGGTGCAACAATCGCTGGAATTATTTATGAACATCTACAGGCTTTGACTGATCAGGCCAAGAGCGAAGGTGTCCATCAAGTAAATGTGAGCACTGGAGAGATCCTTGACAGTTAGGGCAGAATGACCAACATGGCACGTAGAGAGTTACTCATACTCACCGGAATGTCAGGGGCTGGCCGCTCTACCGTGGCGCACGCACTTGAAGATCTAGGTTGGTATGTTGTCGACAATCTTCCTCCGTCACTCTTGCCCTCTTTAGCTGAACAAAGTTTTGAATCTCACGCTTCACTTGCCGTGGTCGTCGATGTGCGTGGCGGAAAATTCTTCGATGATTTGGTAAGCGCCTTGGAGACGCTCAAGAACAGTGGAACTCCATACCGCTTGCTCTTCTTGGATGCGACGGATCAATCGCTCGTTCAAAGATTTGAGTCAACCCGTAGACCGCACCCATTGCAAAGCACCGATCGCATCGTGGATGGCATTGAACGCGAACGAGCAAAACTAGAGAACATTCGAGCACAAGCAGATGTTGTTATTGACACTTCAAATCTCAACGTTCATCAACTGGAAAAACGCACAACTGAGATATTTGCGGCCGGAATGCTGGCAACCCTTCGCATAAACGTGCTCTCTTTCGGGTACAAATATGGAATTCCGGTGGATGCAGATCTCGTTCTCGATTGTCGGTTCATCCCAAACCCTCATTGGGTTCCAGAATTGCGACCACTCAATGGATTGGATGCACCAGTTTCAGAACGGGTACTCGGAAGCGAGGGAGTCGCAGATTTTGTGCGCAGTTATGTTGAGGTCGTCACACAGATGATTCCTGGATATTTCCGTGAAGGCAAGAAATACGTCACGATTGCAATTGGTTGCACCGGAGGAAAACATCGATCGGTAGCAATTGCAGAAGAGATTGCACGTCAATTGAATTCCGCATCACAGCAATTAGAAGTATCGGCTCATGCAACGCATAGAGATGTGGGACGTGAGTAAAAAGGTAGTTGCGCTCGGAGGCGGCCACGGTTTGGCTGCAACATTAACCGCTCTCCGCAGTATGACATCTGACATCACCGCTGTAGTAACTGTTGCTGATAACGGAGGCTCAAGCGGTCGACTTCGCGAAGAATTTCCCATTCTTCCTCCTGGTGATTTACGTATGGCACTTGCTGCGCTCTGTGGTGATGATGAATGGGGTCGTAGCTGGGCTGACATCATGCAATACCGATTTACCAGTGATGGTGCACTCGATGGTCACGCTATGGGAAATTTATTGCTGGCGGCGTTATGGGATCGCGATGAAGATACTGTTGCTGGGCTAGAACGAGTTGGTTCTCTGCTCAAAGTAATTGGCCGAGTGCTTCCCATGGCAGCCGAACCGCTTGATATTGAAGCAACTTTTGAAAGTGACCATAAATCACATGTTGTGCGGGGACAAGTTCAAGTAGCAACTACAAAGGGAAAATTGAAATCCTTACGGTTGATTCCCGAAAATCCTAAAGTTCTTCCGCAGAGTATTGCTGCAATCGCTGAAGCAGATTGGGTAACTATGGGACCGGGATCCTGGTTTTCCAGCGTCATTCCTCATTTATTGATGCCCGCCCAGCGCGATGCACTGGTCTTAACAAAAGCTAAAAAGATTTTATTGCTCAATCTTGATTCAGCAGATAAGTCTGCAGGCGAATATGCAGGTTATTCACCGCTTGATCACCTGCAGATTCTGCATACCTATGCCCCTGATCTTCATTTTGATGTAGTGGTGGTCGATGCTTCGGCTGATGGTGTTGATGAACTACAGAGCTATCTTTCAACCTTTGGTTCAGAGTTGATGCGGGCGGATTTGCGCAGTCCAGGTCAACCGCTACATCACGATACGAAAAAATTAGGTCAACTTTTCGCCCACATTGCGAAAGAAAAACTGGTTGGATAAACCTATGGCAATGACTGCAGCGGTAAAGGATGAGTTGAGTCGACTCGCAATATCCAAACCTTGCTGCCGCAAGGCTGAAGTCTCCTCCTTGCTTCGCTTTGCTGGGGGATTGCATATCTCAGGTGGAAAAGTAATCATCGAAGTTGAATTGGATACTTCACAGAGTGCGCGGAGATTAAAGAAAGATATCGCCGATATTTATGGACACGATTCAGATTTAGCAGTCTTGTCGTCAAGTGGTCTTCGAAAAGGATCGCGCTATGTCGTTCGCGTAGTTGAAGCAGGAGATGCGCTAGCCAGACAGACAGGGCTCATTGACGCTCACGGTCGTCCTGTTCGTGGATTACCGCCGCAAGTAGTCGCTGCAAATGTGTGTGACGCTGAAGCAGCTTGGCGTGGTGCATTTATTGCTCACGGTTCTCTTACCGAACCTGGCAGATCTTCTTCACTGGAAATCACATGTCCAGGTCCAGAAGCAGCGCTGGCTCTAGTTGGTGCCGCACGTCGCTTAAATATTGTGGCAAAGGCGCGAGAAGTTCGTGGTGTTGATCGTGTTGTCATTAGAGATGGCGATGCCATTGGAGTTTTACTTACCCGTTTAGGTGCGCATGAGAGCGTGCTTAATTGGGAAGAACGCAGAATGCGTCGTGAAGTGCGTGCAACAGCAAATCGATTGGCTAATTTTGATGATGCGAATTTGCGTCGATCTGCGCGTGCTGCAGTTGCAGCAGCTGCTCGAGTGCAGCGCGCTATGGAAATTCTTGGACCAGAAATTCCTGATCACTTGAAAGAGGCGGGCGAGTTACGTATCGCACATGGTCAAGCAAGCTTGGAAGAACTTGGTTCGCTCGCATCACCACCGATGACGAAGGATGCAATTGCTGGGCGAATTCGCCGTTTGCTTGCAATGGCAGATAAGCGAGCCGCAGAACTCGGTATTCCAGATACTGAAGCGGGTCTCTCTCCAGATTTACTCAGCGATTCCTAACTGTCCGGTAACTCTTTTCCAACTGGTAGACTTTCGACCTAGCCCCCAACGTTGTGGTGTTTTTCTTAGCCACTATTTTTTGGGGCCTTTCAATTTCTAGAAGAGGTTTGATGATGATTAATGTCGGAATTAATGGTTTTGGTCGAATCGGTCGTAATTTCTTTCGCGCAGCTCTTGCGAACCCAAATATCAATATCGTAGGTATCAACGATCTCACCGATAATGCAACGCTTGCTCATTTGCTGAAGTACGACTCAATTTTGGGTCGACTTGGCCTTGAGGTTTCGCATACCGAAGACACCATCACAGTAGGTGGAAAGACCATTAAAGTTTTTGCAGATCGCGATCCTGCCAATCTTCCATGGGCTTCAGTGAAGGCAGATATCGTCATTGAATCAACCGGTATTTTCACCAAGGCAGCGGATGCCAAGAAGCACATCGCAGCAGGCGCAAAGAAGGTAATCATCTCTGCTCCAGCAACCGATGAAGACATCACCATCGTCATGGGCGTCAATCACGACAAATACGACGCTGCAAACCACCATGTCATTTCAAATGCATCCTGTACAACCAACTGCCTTGCTCCAATGGCCAAGGTGCTTGATGAGAAGTTCGGAATTGTCCGAGGCCTCATGACCACAATTCACGCCTACACCAACGATCAAGTGATCTTGGATTTCCCACATAAGGATCTACGCCGAGCACGTGCAGCTGCAACAAATATCATCCCAAGTTCTACAGGTGCAGCGAAAGCAATCTCGCTCGTCTTGCCTCAACTCAAAGGCAAGCTCGATGGTTTTGCGATGCGCGTACCAGTACCAACTGGATCAGCGACAGATCTCACCGTTGAATTGGCAAAAGAAGCAAGTGCAGCAGAGATCAATGCAGCAATGAAGGAAGCAGCGCATGGTTCGCTCAAGGGATTCTTGTCATACACAGAAGATCCAATTGTTTCCACAGATATTGTGACCGATCCTTCTTCATGTATTTTCGATGCTCAACTCACCAAAGCGATTGGTACAACTGTCAAAGTTGTTGGTTGGTATGACAATGAATGGGGTTATTCAAACCGCCTCGTCGACCTCGTTGGTTACGTTGGTAAATCTTTGTAATGACCCAACTAGCAGACCTTGATGTAGCTGGGAAGCGAGTATTTCTTCGTTGTGATCTCAACGTGCCTTTGAAAGAAGGTGCTATCACAGATGATGGGCGAATCCGCGCTTCTCTGCCAACTATCAATGCACTCCTTGATAAAGGTGCACGGTTAGTTATTGCTGCGCATCTAGGTCGTCCGAAAGGTGAAGCAAAACCAGAGCTTTCACTTGCTCCCATTGCACAACGTCTGGGCGAACTAGTTGGAAAGAAAGTTACCTTTGCAGGAGCAATCACAGGAGCATCTGTCACTCAAGCTGCTGAATCCCTTGCGCCCGGTGAAATTCTTTTGCTGGAAAATATTCGATTCAGCGCAGCAGAAACTTCTAAGGATGAAGCAGAACGTTCTGCCTTTGCACAAGAGTTAGCGAAACTCGCTGACCTTTATGTGGGTGATGGATTTGGCGCAGTACACCGTAAGCATGCCTCAGTCTTTGATCTTCCCAAGTTACTTCCTCATGCAGCCGGAACACTTGTTGCAGCGGAAGTGAAGGTATTGAAGCAGTTAACTGAGAATCCAGTTCGTCCATATGGTGTAGTTCTTGGTGGATCGAAAGTTTCCGACAAAATTGGAGTTATCGCCAACTTGCTCGACAAAGTTGACGTCATGGCTATTGGCGGGGGAATGCTCTTTACATTTCTTGCAGCCCTGGGCAAAGAGATTGGTACGTCACTCGTTGAACGTGACTTGATTGATTCTGTGAAGAATTTGATTGCCCAAGCTGAGAAGAACAATGTAAAACTCTTGTTGCCTACAGATATTCTGGTAGCACCCGCCTTTGCAGCAGATGCTCCCGCAACATTGGTCTCAGCAGATTCAATTCCACACGATCAAATGGGTCTGGATATTGGTCCAAAGACCGCAGAAACATTTGCAGCGGCAATTAGAGAATGTAAGACAGTTTTTTGGAATGGCCCGATGGGTGTATTTGAATTTCCTCAATTTGCCGAAGGAACTCGCGTTGTAGCCGAATCACTTACCCAAGTTTCCGGAATCTCTGTTGTAGGTGGAGGCGATTCTGCAGCTGCGGTGCGTGCGCTTGGGTTTAATGAAAGCTCATTTGGTTATATCTCAACGGGTGGTGGCGCATCGCTTGAATATCTTGAAGGCAAAGAATTGCCTGGTTTGAAAGCGCTAGATTTAATCTAAGACCCAAGACCTCGATAGGGAGTACATATATGCGCAAGCCGCTGATGGCAGGAAATTGGAAGATGAATCTCAATCATCTAGAAGCAATTGCTGTTGCCCAAAAGTTGGTGTATTCACTTGACGATAAAGATTATGACGCAGTTGATGTTGCAATCATCCCACCATTTACCGATATTCGTTCGATTCAAACTATGGTTGATGGAGATCGACTTCGCTTGCAATACGGAGCACAAGATTTATCTCCCGAAAATTCTGGAGCATTTACTGGAGATATCTCTGGATCTATGCTCGCTAAATTGGGATGCACCTATGTGATTATCGGACACTCAGAACGCCGCGCGATTCATCGCGAAGATGACGTATTGATTAATCGCAAAATCAAAGCAGCGCTTGCCCATGAATTGACCCCAATTTTTTGCGTTGGTGAAGAGTTACCTATTCGAGAAGCGGGCACTCATGTATCGCACGTGATTCGTCAGGTGCGAGCAGGTCTCGAAGGTTTCCATAAACCAGATTTGAAAAAGATTGTGATTGCCTACGAACCAGTCTGGGCAATCGGTACGGGAAAGACAGCTACCCCCGAGGATGCACAAGAAGTCTGTGCTGCTATTCGAGAAGAGATTGGCCAGATAGGTTCTGCAGAAATCGCAGAGAAGATGCGAATCCTCTATGGAGGCTCTGTTAAATCTGCAAATATTGTTGAGATTATGAAGCAGAGCGATGTGGATGGCGCCCTTATCGGGGGAGCGAGCCTTGATCCTGAAGAACTCGCCAAGATCGTCAAATTCCACGCCCAGGTTTAAGTCGAATACAACGGATCCGCTCAGGTATCCTTAGCCTCTCATTTCAATTAGGAGTTAATTCGTGGTTTTAGCGCTCTCTATCTTTCTTGTTCTCTCAAGCATCGTCATGATCTTGTTAGTTCTTCTTCACAAAGGAAAAGGATCGGGTCTCTCTGATCTCTTTGGCGGAGGAATCTCATCAAATTACGGCGGTTCTTCTGTCGTTGAGCGGAATCTCGATCGCATCACCATTGTTGTTGGTGGTTTGTGGTTTGCAGGCGTCGTCGGACTCTCTCTTGTTTTGAAAGGTTAATCAATGGCTAGTGCAATTCGTGGAAGTCGTGTCGGCGCCGGCCCAATGGGCGAAGCTGAACGCGGTGATCAAGTAGAACGTGCCACAGTTTCTTACTGGTGTGCCAACGGACACGAAGTTCGCCCATCTTTCGCAGTTGACCCAGAAACAGTAGTTATTCCAGCGGAATGGGATTGCCCAAAGTGCGGTCTTCCTGCTGGACGTGATCGAAATAATCCACCTACTGCAGTTGTCAACGTTCCCTATAAGACCCATCTTGCTTACGTGAAAGAGCGCCGTACAGATGCAGAAGGCGAAAAAATTCTGCAGGATGCGCTCCGAAAATTGCGTGGAGACGATCTAGATTAAATTGCTGTAAATGTGTTTGCGTGTGAGGAATTTATAGAGTTCGCGCAACCGCAAGCACTTGCTCAATACCCGCCATTCGATCCAAGAGATGCAGGCGAAGTAGCGGATATTCTCTTGCCGCTAACGCTCGATGATCTCCAATCGCTTGAGCCATCACGAGAGTGCGTAGTGAATATGGCTTTCCTGCAATCTCATAATCGGTACCGGTAGTTCCAGTTATCTGTAAGAAGGAACCATTGCGCTGGCCACCCTTATGAAATTGACCCGTGGAGTGCAAAAAGCGTGGACCCCAGCCAAATGAAGTTGGTTTACCTGATTTGCGCGCCAATATCTCTTGCAGCTCTGCAATCTTTTGGTCGTCGCGTCTATCAAGGTAGGCCATGATGGCGATATATCCACCATCTTCTACACCTTCAATAAAGGTTGCAAGAGCATCTTTGAGAGATTGGCCATCACCAAAAATCTGAACTGCTTGATCAGTACAGGTCGGTGAAAATGATGGAAGCTGGTTATTCCATTCTTCTAAGCATTTCGCTGTCTGTTCTTTAGCTTCAGTCACGTTTGGCTGATTAAAGGGATCAATGCCGAGTGCAAACCCCAACAATGCAGTCACCCATTCCCAGAAAATAAAGTGTGCTCCGAGCGGTCCTTCTGCAACCAGATCTGCATTCGAGCCAGCATATGCAACGGTAAACGCTCCACCGACGGCTTTTGCGTCAAGCGATGATGAAGCAATTGGCAATCGGCCAGTTGCATCTTTGCCGGTTGATTCAGCAATTAATTGTTCAATCCAGTCTGATAACCCTGGAACGTGAGATCCTGAATCAGAGAAAGCAACATATTGAGATGTGCGAGTGGCGAGTAGATACACGACATCAATGAGAGTCTCTGGACTCTCTAAAAATGATTTCTTCTCAACTGCTGCGTGGGTCAAAATTTCTGTAACGGGTGCACCGATTAATGCAGATGGGACTAATCCAAATGCGCTCAGAACGCTAAAGCGTCCACCCACATGTGGATCAGCATTAACCACTGTGAATCCGCTTGCCCTGACTTCCTTATCTAATGGTGATTGCGGGTCGGTCACAAAGAGAATATGGCTGCGCGGATCTAGACCCTGCTTGGAAAAGGTGTTCTCAAAGATAAGTCGCTGCGATGAAGTTTCAATGGTGGAACCAGATTTGGAGCTCACTACAACAGTTGTTGACGAAAGATCTCCAGCTAGCGCGTGCGCTGCATAATTTGGGTCAGTGGAATCAAAGATGAAGATATCTTTTTTATAGGTAAGTGCAATTACTTCCGGTCCGAGTGATGAACCACCCATTCCGCACAAGACGACTCGATGATTGTGAGAAAACTTTTCTGCAATCTCGGAAATGATAGGAATGAGCGTTTGTGAAGATTCGGGAAGATCTACCCAATTGAGTCGAACCGCTGCTTCAGCAGCAGCTGCTTTACCCCAAATTTCTGCATCTTTCTTTGCAAGGCGAGCATGAGCGGCACGTAGTGATGAATACAGTGCATCAGAACGATCGATGCTCTGTAGGTATGAAGAACTGATCTTCATTGCTAGAGCGCCTGCTTCACCTTGGTGACAATGTTTTCGGGGGTGAAGCCAAATTCTGAGAATAATTTGGCGGCTCCAGCTGATGCGCCATAGTGATCAAGGGAAATAATGACTCCCTTGTCACCGACATATTCACGCCATCCTTGCGCAATTCCTGCTTCGACACTTACTCGAAGCGCTGAAGATGGCAGCACCCTTTCGCGATAACTTTCAGGTTGTTCAGCAAACCACTCTAAGCAAGGAGCGCTAACTACTTGGGTTGGAATTCCATCCGCTTCAAGTTGAGTGTGAGCATCCAAGGCCAGTGATACTTCTGAACCAGTTGCAATGATGACAACTTTTGGAGCAGCCATTGCTTCTTTGAGTATGTAAGCACCTTGGTGAAGTCCAGCTGCACTTGCGTGAGTAGTGCGATCAACTGTTCGCAAATTTTGACGTGAAAGCAAGAGACCTGCAGGTTTTTTGCGTTGCAAAATTGCTTTCCATGCCTCACGCACTTCATTGCCATCGGCAGGGCGAATCACAGCAAAATTAGGGATTGCACGCAAAGCTGCAAAATGTTCGATGGGTTGGTGAGTTGGTCCATCTTCGCCTAAACCAATCGAATCGTGGGTCCAGACAAATGTCGTTGGAATATCCATCAATGCAGCAAGTCGTACAGATGGACGCATGTAATCGCTAAAGACGGCAAATGTTCCACCAAATACTCGGGTAAGACCATGCAATGTAATTCCATTCAAAATCGATCCCATGGCGTGCTCACGAATTCCAAAGTGAATAATGCGACCGTAAGGATCGGCATCTTTCATAGCACTCGTTGCAGGCAGGAACGATTTTCCACCTTCGATTGTTGTGTTGTTGCTCTCTGCTAGGTCCGCCGATCCGCCCCAAAATTCAGGTAATTTCGCAGCGATGGCGTTAATGACATGACCAGATGCTGCACGTGAAGCGACATCTTTACCAACCTCGAAAGTGGGCAAATCTGCATCCCAACCAGCAGGTAATTCTCGTTTCGCTAACCGTGATAACAGTGCGGCTTTTTCTGGATGCGCTTTCTGCCACTCTGAAAATTTCAGATTCCACTCAGCGCGATGTGCAGCACCGCGCACTTTCACTTGTCGCGCATGGTTGAGCACATCGGATGGCATCGCGAATTTCTCATCAGGGTTGAGGCCAAGTTCCTTCTTCGTTGCTGCAATTTCTTCATCACCGAGCGCTGAACCATGCGATTTAGCAGTGCCGCGCGCTTTGGGGGCTGGCCATGCAATCACGGATTTCATGCGAATTAATGAAGGTTTTTTCATTTCAGATTTTGCAGCAACGATTGCTGCATCAAGTGCTGCTAAATCAACGTTTCCATCGCTGGCAGCCGGCACATCTTGTACATGCCAACCATAAGCACGATAACGAGCAGAAACATCTTCCGTAAATGACACATGAGTATCGCCTTCGATGGAGATGCGATTGTCATCATAAATAACAATGAGATTTCCAAGTTCTTGTGTTCCGGCTAATGATGAAGCTTCGCCAGATACACCTTCTTGCAAGTCTCCATCAGAGCAAATAACCCAGATGCGATGATCAAATATCGATTCGCCGTGAGGCGCTTGTGGATCGAGCAAGCCTCTCTCAAATCGAGCGGCCATTGCAAAACCAACTGCAGTAGCAACTCCTGCACCTAACGGACCGGTTGTCATTTCTACGCCATCGGTATGGCCAAACTCGGGATGGCCAGGAGTGAGGGATCCCCATGTTCTAAATGATTGAAGGTCTGACATCTCTAACCCGTAACCGCTGAGGAAAAGTTGAGTGTAGAGAGTCAGCGATGAATGACCACACGAGAGAATAAAGCGATCGCGCGCTACCCAATGTGGATCCGCTGGGTCATGCACCATGTGGCGTTGAAAGAGGTTATACGCAACAGGTGCAAGCGACATCGCAGTTCCTGGGTGGCCATTACCAACTTTTTGGACAGCATCCATAGCAAGCGCTCTGGCATAACGGACTACTTGATCATCTTGCTCGGTCCATCCAATTAATTGCGCCATTGTTATCTCCTCACGCTGGTTTTCTGACAATTGCTAAGCGAACCCGCCACGCTGCGATCCACACTAGTACTGAACCTAAAAGATGGAAACCCACTAGTAATTCTGGAACTCCCAAGAAGTATTGAATGTAACCAATCGCACCCTGCGCGAATGCAAGTATGGTGAAAATAATGAGCCAACGCTTTGCACGATATGGAAGATCGGAGGTACGAAAATAGAAGAAGGTAACGAGCAATAAGAGCCATACCGACAAGCTGTGAATGCGAGTGATCGAACTGATATGAAAATCAAGGCGGGGTGCATCAACATCTCCCGCGTGAGGGCCGCTACCAGTCACGAGCGTTCCGATGGCGATAGCTATATAGGCAAGGACAATATGCATGAGTGAGATTCGTGAAATCTTCATTTGAGTTGAATTGGTGCGCACTTCTGGATGACGACGCCTGGTAAAGAGTGAAGTTGCAGCAGAGATCAGAAGTATTGAGAGCAAGAGATGAGATGCAACTGCTAACGGATTCAGGTCGGTAAGAACTGTAATTCCACCCAATACTCCTTGGCCCAGAATTCCTAGAATTTGAGTTGCTGCGAGGAAACGCAGATCTCGCCGTCCACTTTTAAGAACTGCCACAAGCGTTGCGACAGCAGCGATCAGAAGTGCAAAAGTGAGTAAGCGATTTCCAAATTCAATCCATGCATGGAGCGCTCCTTCAGCTTGACCTTCAACAGGTAGATAGGAACCCGGCACGCATTCTGGCCAGGTTGGGCAGCCCAGCCCTGACCCTGTGAGTCGAACGGCTCCACCTGTGATAACGAGGGCAGATTGGAGAAAGAGCAGAATCGCTGTAAGCGGCACGAGGGCGCTTTGGGCAATGGCTCGCGCGCTCTTCACCCTCGTAGCCTATTTCGTTACCGAAGGGTCAGGCGCCCGTCCAAGTGGCAACCCGCTTTGAATTACGACACAATACTGTTGTGAAATTCGACGATCTCGGCACCCGCGACGCTATTGCGCGCTCGGTCCTTGAGAACGGTCCTTCGACCGCCGTGGTTCTTGGCGAACGGCTGGGTATCACTCCTGCTGGAATTCGACGCCACCTCGATCTCTTAGTTGAGGATGGAATTCTGGAAGCGCGCGAGCCTCACCAAGCGCTCAGCCGCGGTCGCGGCCGACCTTCAAAAGTTTTTGTCATGACCGATGCGGGCCGTGAACAGTTTGAACATTCTTATGATGACTTAGCAGTTGCAGCTTTGAAATTTATGGCAGCTCAATCTGGTGATCACCTTGTAAAGGCGTTTGCGCAAACTCGTGCCGATGACATGGAGCGCAAAGCAAGCGTTGCACTTGCCAAACGTTCGCACAAAGTTCAAGCACTGGCGACATTCCTGACCGAACAAGGTTATGCAGCAAGTTCAGAGAATAAGACCGGGGGAGAGCAACTCTGCCAACATCACTGCCCAATTGCTCACGTTGCCGCTGAATTTCCACAACTCTGTGAAGCCGAAACCGAAGCGTTCTCCAAGATTTTAGGAACGCACGTTCAACGCCTTGCAACTATTGCACATGGTGATGGCGTGTGCACCACTTACATTCCATCGATTTCAAAAGTTATGCAAGCTCGAAAAACTACCACCGCTGGAAAGGCGTAATCATGACAACTGCACATCCAGAACTCGAAGGTCTCGGCAACTACGAATACGGTTGGTCTGATAGCAATGACGCAGGTTCTAATGCTAAGCGCGGTCTCAATGAAGATGTCGTTCGTGACATCTCTGCGAAGAAGAGTGAACCACAGTGGATGTTGGATTTGCGCTTAAAAGGATTAAATCTCTTTGAGAAGAAACCGATGCCATCATGGGGTTCAGATTTAAGTGGAATCTTTTTCGACACAATCAAGTACTTTGTCCGTTCAACCGAAAAGCAAGCAGCGACATGGGATGACCTTCCAGATGACATTAAAAATACCTACGATCGCCTCGGTATTCCAGAGGCGGAAAAACAGCGCCTAGTTTCAGGTGTAGCCGCTCAATATGAGTCAGAAGTTGTTTATCACTCGATTCGTGAAGATCTCGAGAAGCAGGGTGTGATCTTCCTTGATACTGACACTGGCCTGAAAGAGCACCCTGAAATTTTTAAAGAGTAT
The DNA here is from genome assembly GCA_937864425.1 of uncultured Candidatus Planktophila sp. Lineage (GTDB taxonomy): Bacteria > Actinomycetota > Actinomycetes > Nanopelagicales > Nanopelagicaceae > Planktophila. The sequence goes on along the minus strand of CALMJL010000173.1, from coordinate 9,350 downwards.
TTTGGTTCAGTCATTCCAGTTGGAGATAACAAGTTCGCAGCTCTCAATACTGCCGTCTGGTCGGGCGGATCATTCATCTACGTGCCAAAGGGAGTCCATGTTGATATTCCTTTGCAAGCCTACTTCCGCATCAACACCGAAAATATGGGTCAATTTGAACGCACTTTGATTATTGCTGATGAGGATTCATATATTCACTATGTAGAAGGGTGTACCGCACCTATCTACAAATCTGATTCGCTTCACTCTGCCGTCGTTGAAATCATTGTGAAGAAAGGTGCGCGAGTTCGATACACGACAATTCAAAACTGGTCGAACAATGTCTACAACTTGGTGACCAAGCGCGCTACCTGCGCAGAAGGCGCCACGATGGAATGGGTTGATGGAAATATCGGTTCCAAAGTCACCATGAAATATCCAGCGGTAATGTTGATGGGTCCTCATGCAAAGGGTGAGACGCTTTCACTTGCATTTGCCGGACCTGGTCAACATCAAGATTCAGGAGCCAAGATGGTGCACGCTGCTCCACATACTTCATCATCTGTAATCTCTAAATCTGTTGCACGTGGTGGTGGACGTACCTCGTATCGTGGACTTGTCCAAGTACAAGAGGGTGCCCACCATTCAGCGAGCACCGTTAAGTGCGATGCGCTTTTGGTAGATACAATTTCACGTTCTGACACATATCCTTATGTTGATATTCGTGAAGATGATGTTTCGATGGGCCACGAAGCAACAGTCTCAAAAATTTCAGATGATCAGCTCTTCTATCTCATGTCGCGCGGACTCAATGAAGATGAAGCAATGGCCATGATTGTGCGTGGATTTATCGAACCAATTGCGCGCGAATTACCGATGGAATATGCACTCGAGCTCAATCGCCTCATTGAACTTCAAATGGAAGGTGCCGTTGGATAATGTCAACGTTGCAATCTAATCTGCTTGAAAATCACACCCCCACTGGGCGTGAAGAAGCATGGCGTTTCACACCGCTAAAGCGCCTTGGTGGACTGCACGACGGCACTGCTGTCATTGCTGATCGAGTCTCGCTTGCGGTAAAAGGAACACTTCCACAGGGAGTTACCTTCACATATGGAGATATCGCAGCTGTAACAGAAACTGATGATGCAATCATCAATCGCGTGCGGGCTCATACAGCGCAAGGAACAACGCTTCATATTGCGGCCAACACTGAATTAGCAGAGCCGCTCTTCCTTCATCGCACGCAATTCGGTGTGGACTCTGCTGAATTTGCACGTACACAGATTCGGGTTGGAAATCATGCCCAAGCGACTATCGTGCTCGAAAATTCTGGCGACACTCACATTGCTGAAGATGTAGAGATTGTTGTCGAACCTGGAGCACATCTCACTTTGATCTCTCTACAAGAATGGGGAGCCGCAACTATTCACGCAGCTCGTCATCACGCTGTTGTTGATCGTGATGCAACCTTTAAATCAGTGGTTGTCACATTGGGCGGAGATCTTGTGCGCATCCTGCCAACAGTAGATTTCATAGCACCAGGTGCATCGTGTGATTTATCCGGTGTCTACTTTGCAACAGAAGGTCAATTCTTTGAGCACCGTATGTTTGTCGACCACAAAGTTCCTCATGCCAAATCTCGCGTTAATTACAAGGGAGCGCTAGCAGGGAACAAGGCTCACACAGTGTGGATTGGCGATGTTTTCATTCGAGCTGCCGCTGAAGGAACAGATACCTACGAACTCAATCGCAACCTATTGCTGACTGATGGAGCACGTGCAGATTCTGTGCCAAACCTTGAAATCGAAACCGGGGAGATCGTCGGAGCGGGTCACGCATCAACCACAGGACGTTTCGATGATGAGCAATTGTTCTATCTCATGTCACGCGGCATCAATGAGGCTGATGCAAAACGTCTTGTCGTACGTGGTTTCTTCAACGAAATCATTTCAGAGATTGGCATTGATGATGTTGAAGTCCGTCTCATGGCGCGAATCGATGATGAGCTAGCAAAGGCAGGGAAATAATGGCTGACCTCACTCTGGCTCAACTCGCAGAGAGCAAACCTGTGCGCATTGAAAAGAATGGCGAATCAATCTGTGTTACCAAAATTGGTAACGAGATTTTTGCCATCAACGATACCTGTAGCCATTCGGAAGCTTCGCTCTCAGAAGGAGAAGTCAGTGATTTCAAAATTGAATGCTGGCTACACGGTGCTGAATTTGATCTACGAACCGGGGAGGCTCTCACTCCGCCGGCAGTTGCACCAATTAAGACTTATCCAGTAATTGTTGACGGAGACTCCGTCACGGTAGAGATGTAATGGAGAGAAAGATGAGCACTTTAGAAATTCGCGGATTGAAAGTTTCGGTTGAAACCGAGCAAGGCGAAGTTGAAATTCTTAAAGGCGTAGATCTCACCATTAAATCTGGTGAAACTCACGCAATTATGGGACCAAATGGTTCTGGAAAATCGACGCTTGCATATTCGATTGCAGGACATCCTAAATACACAATTACTGGTGGAACAGTTACTTTGGATGGAGAAGATGTCCTTGCCATGTCAGTTGATGAGCGTGCCAAGGCGGGACTATTCCTGGCGATGCAATATCCCGTTGAAGTTCCTGGAGTCTCAGTCTCCAATTTCTTACGCACTGCGGCAACTGCGCTACGCGGTGAAGCTCCCAAATTGCGTGAATGGGTAGGCGAGGTAAAGAGCGCGATGGAATCTCTCAAAATGGATCCGGCATTCGCGCAGCGCAATGTGAACGAAGGATTCTCAGGCGGTGAAAAGAAGCGCCATGAAATTATGCAACTTGAACTTCTAAAACCAAAGTTTGCAATTTTGGATGAGACAGATTCTGGGCTAGATGTTGATGCGCTTCGAGTTGTATCAGAGGGTGTAGTCAGAGCAAAAGCTGCCAATAATCATGGCATTCTTCTGATCACTCACTACACCCGTATCCTTAAATACATTAAGCCTGATTTTGTTCACGTTTTCGCAAAGGGACGTATTGTGGAAGAAGGCGGACCGGAACTTGCTGAAAAGCTAGAGGAACATGGTTATGCGGAGTATGTCTCTGCCTAAAATTTCGACCGCTGAAATCATCACAGATTTTCCGATTTTCACCAGGAAAATCCGTGATGGTAAGCGCTTGGTGTATTTAGATTCAGGTGCAACGAGTCAAAAACCTCAGTGTGTCATTGATGCCGAATCAAACTTTTACCGCACTCACAATGCAGCAGTTCATCGCGGGGCACATCAACTCGCCGAAGAAGCAACTGACGCTTATGAGGGAGCACGGGCAATCGTTGCCCGCTTTTTACGCGCTGAAATTGATGAGATCGTTTTTACAAAGAGCGCTACCGAATCTCTCAATTTAGTCGCATATGCGATAGGAAATGCCGATTCTGCCAATCGATTCCACATCAAGGCTGGAGATGAAATCGTCGTCACAGAAATGGAACACCATGCCAATTTGATTCCATGGCAACAGTTAGCATCTCGAACCGGCGCTACGCTCACATGGTTTGAAGTGACGGCAGAAGGAAGACTTGATCTCTCTCAACTTGATCGGGTCATCACAGAACGCACCAAAATAGTTGCACTGACACATCAATCAAATGTGCTCGGAACCATTAATCCACTCACACAAATCACTCAACGTGCCCACGAAGTTGGTGCGGTTGTTGTTCTGGATGCATGTCAGTCTGTTCCACATATGCCTGTAGACGTTCGCACTCTCGGCGTTGACTTCTTAGCGTTCTCTGGACATAAAGCAGTAGGACCTACTGGAATTGGAATTTTGTGGGGGAAGAGCAAACTTCTCAACGAGTTACCTCCATTTTTAACAGGTGGCTCGATGATTGAGAATGTAACAATGACAAACGCGACATGGGCGAAGGCTCCCAAAAAATTTGAAGCGGGAGTACCCAATATGGCTCAAGCTGTCGGTTTAGGTGCCGCTTTGAACTATTTAGACAATATTGGGATGTCTTCAATCTTTGATCACGAGCAAGAGTTGACTCGTTATGGATTGCAAGTTCTCTCGGAAATCGATGATCTAAAAATTGTTGGTCCTACTTCATCTGCAGATAGGGGTGGAACGCTTTCGTTTACCGTGGGAGATATCCATCCCCATGATTTGGGTCAATTTTTAGATGCGCAAGGTATTGCTGTTCGAACTGGGCACCACTGCGCTTGGCCGCTGACGCGAAAGTTGGGTGTTCCCGCAACAACGAGAGCTTCTTTCTATCTCTATAACACCACCGAAGACATTGATGCGCTCGTCACAGGTATTCGAGCTGCACAGAAATATTTCTAAGATGCAACTAGATAATCTCTATCAAGAGGTAATTCTTGACCATTACAAGAATCCGCAGCACAAAGGACTGGCTGCACATTTTGATGCACAGGTTCATCACATTAATCCCAGCTGTGGCGATGAGATCACACTGAATCTCACGCTTGCAGGAGATGTAGTTACGAGCGTTTCTTGGGATGGAGTTGGGTGTTCAATTTCTCAAGCCAGCGTCTCGATTCTGACAGATTTGGTGATTGGAAAATCCCTTGAAGATGTCGAGAAAATTTCGCAATCATTTATGGAATTGATGCAAAGCAAAGGTTCGATCGCAGGAGATGAGACTTTGCTTGAAGATGCGGTCGCGCTTGCTGGCGTTTCGCAGTATCCGGCCCGTATTAAGTGTGCGCTCTTGGGTTGGATGGCATTTAAAGACGCAAGTGTGCAAGCTCAGGCAAAAGGAAAGTAAGATACGAACATGGTGGCAAAACTAGAAGATATAAATGAAGCAATGAAGGATGTTGTTGATCCTGAGCTAGGTATCAACGTTGTCGATCTCGGTTTGATTTATGACATGATGGTTGATGACAACAACATTGCAGTGCTCAATATGACTCTCACCTCGGCTGCCTGCCCGCTTCAAGATGTTATTGAAGATCAAACGAGACAGGCACTTGCGCCATTTACCGATGATGTAAAAATCAATTGGGTCTGGATGCCGCCATGGGGTCCAGATAAAATCACCGACGAGGGACGCGAACAACTACGCGCACTTGGCTTCACTGTCTAAGTAGCCCTCTTTCATGTCTCAACATGCAGTTTGGATGACCTTTCGGTCCATGACTGCTGACCCTTCAGTAAAGTCACAAAAGCTAAAACCGGGAACACTGAAGCGGATCTTTTCATATGGAAAACCATATTCAGTTCAGATTGCAATCTTTCTCTTCACCGTTGTCATTGAAGCGCTCCTGATCATTTCAACTCCACTGTTGCTCCGTGAAATCATTGATAAAGGAGTCATTCCACGCAATGGAACATTGGTGACGCAGCTAGCCCTGCTCGTTGGATTACTTGCAGTCATTGATGCGCTCTTCAATATCTTCGGTAGATGGTATTCCGCCCGTATCGGCGAAGGTCTTATCTATGATCTGCGTTCTCAAGTCTTCGCCCACGTGCAGCGTCAATCAATTGCTTTCTTTACCCGCACCCAAACCGGAGCGCTCATCTCTCGCATTAATTCGGATGTCATGGGCGCTCAACAAGCATTTACCGGCACCCTTTCTGGCGTTGTAAGCAATGTCGTCTCACTCGTTCTTGTGGTCACAACCATGCTCTTTCTATCGTGGCAAATTACGCTCGTTTCATTATTGTTATTACCGCTCTTTCTTCTGCCCACTAAATGGGTAGGTCGAAGAATTCAAGCTTTGACAAGAGATTCTTTTGATCTCAATGCCTCGATGTCCAGCACTATGACTGAGCGATTTAATGTCTCTGGAGCGCTCTTGGTTTCGCTCTACGGAAAGCCCGATAAAGAAGAGAAGTTCTTTAGAAGCAGAGCTCGCAAAGTAGCTGATATTGGCATTCAGACTGCCATGCTCAATCGCATCTTCTTTGTTGGGATCACCAGCGTTGCTGCGATTGCAACCGCCTTTGCCTATGGAATCGGTGGACATTTGGCGATTTCCGAGACGCTGACTGTCGGAACGCTCTTAGCGCTGACAGCGCTGTTGGCCCGTTTATATGGACCACTTACTGCCCTCTCAAACGTTCGCATTGATGTAATGACTGCGCTGGTCTCATTTGAAAGAGTTTTTGAGGTACTCGATCTTGCGCCCATGATCACCGATCGACCGAACGCACAGATTTTGAAATCCCGTTCTATTGAAATCTCGTTCAACAACGTTGCTTTCACGTACCCCCGTGCAGAGGAAATATCTCTGGCATCTCTTGAAGCCGCTGCCAAACCTGAAACGGTATCCAGCGGTGAAGTGCTCAAAGGAATTTCTTTTACAGCGCCACCAGGAACTATGACTGCGATTGTTGGACCATCAGGAGCAGGAAAGACAACAATCAGTGCGCTCTTGCCTCGACTCTATGATGTAACTGAAGGTTCCATTACATTTAATCAGACCGATATACGAGACTTCACAGTGCAGTCGCTTCGAGATTCAATTGGTGTAGTGATGCAAGATGCCCATCTTTTCCATGAAACTATTGCCGAGAATTTGCGATATGCAAAGTCCGATGCAACCGACGAAGAGCTACAAGCAGCCTGCCAAGCGGCTCAGATTTGGAATTTGATTAGCTCTCTTCCTAATGGTTTTGACACTGTTGTAGGCGAACGAGGACATCGTTTATCTGGCGGAGAAAAGCAACGGTTAGCGATTGCACGTTTATTATTGAAGGCTCCCGCAGTTGTCATTTTGGATGAAGCCACCGCTCATCTTGATTCAGAAAATGAAGCGTTGGTACATGATGCGCTACGAGAGGCGCTGCGCGGTCGAACCTCGATTGTCATTGCTCATCGTCTCAGCACCGTCATGGAAGCAGATCAAATTTTGGTCCTTGATCAAGGACGCATCATTGAACGCGGCAAACACGATGAACTTATTGGCCGCGGCGGGCTTTACTCAGAGCTCTTTCTCCGTCAAGACATCACGGCGAATTAAGTAGCGACCATAAATAACCAAGCCCGCAAAAATGATCCATTGCAATGAGTATGCAAGATGAGGACCATCTGAAAGTTCGGGAAGTTCTGCTGGAACTTTCGGTGTTAATTGAGCATCGTCACCTGAAATCAAGTCAAGATAGAAATTCTCGGTTGATAGATGAGATTGAGCATTTGCCTGCGCGATGAGCCCAGATTTGCCGTTGCTCGGCAGCGCAAAGAATGAACCTTGAGGAAGAGATTTTTCTAGTCTGAGTCGCCCAGTAATGCTGACAGTCGAATCTGGAACAGGGCTCACTTCAGGTGCAGTCTTTGCATCACGACCTGCCTTTACCCAGCCACGATCTACCCAGAAAGTTTTTTGATCTGAACTAGTGAAAAGTGTGAGTACTTCAAATCCATAGACACCTTCAAAATAGCGATTACGGAGCAAAATTTGCTGCTTCTCATCAAATACCCCAGTTGTAGTCACTGGCTGCCATTCATGATTTTCTGGCTGATTAACCACTGAAGCTAGTGGAACTATCTGCTTCAGAGAATTTGATTCAATAGCGTTGTTACGAGAATGTCGATCCACGCCGCGCTGAAATTGCCATTGCGCGGCCCAGATACATAGAACAATGAGAACTAGTGCACAGATGCTCTTGAAGAGCGCATATGGCTCGTGTTTTTTACTCAATGCCTTTCGGCCTCTTTTTCAAAATTGCAGCACCGGGGATGACTGTTTCACGACCGGCATTTGCAACTACTACTGCGAAGTAGGGAAGTGTTACCGCTCCAAGAAGCGCAAACCAGCGATATGGGCTAGGTAATAACACGGTGAGAATAAAGCATGCGGTACGAATCATCATCGAAACAAAATAGCGACGCTGGCGAGCTGACTGATCAGTAGTTAACCCACGTGGAGCGCTTGTGATATCGAAAACTTCATCTTCCTTAGCCACAGTGCAACAGTAGGGTAGTTTTGCCTCATGAGCGACTTGACCCGCGTTGCGTTGGTTACGGGCGGAAATCGCGGCATCGGGTTGGCAATTGCACAATCACTCAAAGATGCTGGAATTCGAGTTGTTATCACCTATCGCTCCGGAACGCCTCCCACTGGATTTGATTCGGTGACAATGGATGTGACCGATGGCGCGAGCGTAGATGCAGCCTTTGAAAAAATTGAGAAAGAAATTGGCCAACCGGAAATCATCGTGGCGAATGCAGGAATTACCAAAGACACTTTAGTAATGCGTATGAACGATGAAGATTTCAGTGATGTGATCGATGCGAACTTAACAGGTGCATTTCGGGTAGCAAAACGTGCCACGAAGGGATTGCTCAAATTAAAACGGGGCCGACTTATCTTTGTTGGGTCAGTTGTTGGTTCTGTGGGTGCGGCAGGTCAAGTCAATTACGCAGCAAGCAAATCAGGGCTTGTCGGAATGGCCCGATCATTTGCGCGCGAACTGGGAAGTCGTGGCATCACAGCTAATGTCGTGGCTCCTGGATTTGTGGAAACAGATATGACTGCGTCCCTTGACGAGAAGCGCCGAGCAGACATTGCAGCTCAAGTACCGCTTGGAAGATTCTGTTCTGCAAAAGAAATTGCAGATGTTGTCACTTTTATCGCATCAGAGGAAGCTGCTTACATCACGGGAGCAACCATCCCGGTTGATGGTGGTTTAGGAATGGGGCACTAACGATGGGAATTCTGAGCAATAAAAATATTCTTGTCACAGGAGTGTTGACTGACGGCTCCATTGCATTTCACATTGCCAAAATTGCGCAAGAAGAAGGTGCAAACGTAGTCCTCACGGGATTTGGCCGTGCATTGAGTCTGACCACTCGCATTGCAGGACGACTTCCCAAACCAGCTCCGATTATTGAATTAGATGTCACCAATCAAGAACATCTTGATAATTTGGCAGAGCAGGTAAAAGCGCATGTTCCGCATCTTGATGGTGTTGTGCATTCAATAGGCTTTGCACCAGAGGCAGCTCTTGGAGGTAATTTTCTCAATACGTCTTGGGAGGATGTAGCCACTGCAGTGCAGATATCTGCTTACTCTTTGAAATCACTCACAATGGCCTGCAAGCCAGTATTTAAGGAGAGCGCAAGTGTTGTCGGTTTAGATTTTGATGCTCAAGTAGCCTGGCCTAAATATGACTGGATGGGTGTTGCCAAAGCAGCGCTTGAATCTACTTCACGATATTTGGCGCGCGATTTAGGAAAAGAAAATATTCGAATTAACTTGGTTGCAGCAGGACCCATCAGAACTATGGCAGCAAAGTCGATTCCGGGTTTTGATGAATTTGAAAATGTATGGAATACCCGAAGCCCATTACATTGGGATGTCACAGATCCAGTACCTGCAGCAAAAGCCGCAGTCGCGCTATTAAGTGATTGGTTTCCCAA
>CALMJL010000172.1 GCA_937864425.1 uncultured Candidatus Planktophila sp. | reverse complement strand
GCAAGTCTTAGGAACTTGTGCTTCGGCGTGCGGGTTCAAGTCCCGCCTCCCGCACATCTGGTGCACATCAATTGCAGATACAAACTTTTCTTGATTTCTCTTATTAAATCTCTCTCAGTACGATTTCGCCGTTCACGAGTTCTACGTACTAGCCCCGGCTTAGTAGACGGCAACCCTCCAACGCGGTGGGGTGCTCCGGGTGACGAACAGGTCAGTTATCTGGCAAGCGCGAATTAAAAAAATCTCGCTCACCAGTTTCTGACACCTACTGCGATGAGAAGAGAGAAAATTAATGTCTAACAACTGGTCATTTGAAACCTTGCAAATTCATGCAGGGCAAACTGCAGATCCAACAACAGGTGCACGAGCACTTCCGCTTTATCAAACAACTGCCTATCAATTCCGCGATACAACGCATGCTGCAAATCTCTTTGGTTTAGCAGAGCTTGGCAATATCTACACCCGCATCATGAATCCAACTCAAGATGCAGTTGAACAGAGATTGGCTGCGCTTGAAGGTGGGGTTGCCGCACTTCTTGTTGCATCAGGATCTGCTGCAACTTCCTATGCGATTTTAAATGTCGCCGAAGCAGGTGACCATATTGTTTCAAGCCCAAGTCTTTATGGTGGAACCTACAACTTGTTCCATTACACCTTGCCTAAATTTGGAGTTGAAGTCACATTCGTTGATGATCCAAGTAATCCAGAGTCTTGGAAGAAAGCTGTCAAGCCCAATACCAAGGCGTTCTTCGGTGAAACCATTGCTAATCCAAAGAATGAAATTTTGGATATTAAAGCAATTGCAGATGTTGCACACTCTGTTGGCGTTCCACTGATTGTCGATAACACTGTTGCTACGCCATATCTAATTAAGCCAATCGATTTTGGTGCAGATGTCGTTGTCCACTCTGCAACCAAGTTCTTATCTGGCCATGGAAATGCAGTAGTTGGCGCCATCATTGATGCTGGAAAGTTTGATTACGCCAAGCACCAAGATCGCTTCCCTGGATTTAACCAACCAGATCCGAGCTATCACGGTCTTGTCTATGCGCAGGCTCTGGGAGTGGGTTCGGCATTTGGTGCAAACCTCTCGTACATCTTCAAGATTCGCTTGCAGTTGCTTCGTGATGTCGGAGCTGCGGTGTCACCATTTAATGCCTGGTTACTTGCGCAAGGCCTTGAGACGTTATCGCTTCGCATTGAGCGACATGTAGAGAACGCCAAAGCAGTTGCTACCTGGTTAGAGGCGCACCCTGATGTCGAGAAAGTAAATTATGCAGCGCTGAAATCATCTCCATGGAATGCACTTGCAACGAAGTACGCTCCTAAGGGTCCAGGTGCAGTGCTCTCCTTTGAATTAAAGGGCGGCGTAGAAGCTGGCCGTAAATTCGTAGAGTCACTCCAACTCTTTAGCCATGTTGCCAACATTGGTGACGTGCGCTCTCTCGTGATTCATCCTGCAACCACTACCCACTCTCAACTCACTGCTGCAGAGCAGTTGGAAGCAGGAGTTACTCCAGGGTTGGTGCGTTTAAGCCTTGGACTTGAAAATATCAATGACATCAAGGCAGACCTTGAAGTCGGATTCAAGGCAGCGAAGGGTTAATTAATTTGATTAATTGATGAAGCCGTAAATCACAAGAAGGCCGCCGACAGTAATTACGATTGCTGAGGCGGCTTTTTTGTGCAATAAATTTTTTCCTGCATCAAAGAGTGTGGTCAGTAAGAGCAACGCTCCTGGAATGATCAGCGCCAAGCTGTGAGCAAGAATTGCATCCTTGCCAGTTTGATATCGCAGATTGATAAGACCCAGTGCGAGCAATAAGTACCCGCCCATTCGAAAATTGTTGATGCGCTGCATATTCATAATTGGAAGTGTAAAGCAGAAGGGCGCCGGTTTCCCGACGCCCTTCCTTACTGTCCTTGATTAGTGGTCAGCTGGCATTCCTTCAGCATGTGACTTCATGCGTGCGATCTTAAGAATTGTTAGACCGAATACGCACTTAGCGAGGATGTCAGCGATGGTGTAACCAACCTGGACTCCTACGAATGCTGATGAGTTCTGCTCACCTAGGTTAAGGATGTATGAAATTGGGTATACGCCCCATGTTGCGATAAGGAGAAGACGCAAACGTCCTACAGTCTCTGCAACACCAGCTGGCTGGCGCTCGAGTGACTTTCCTAGTTCTACGAAGAGAACATAAAGGATGTAGAGGAATGGGATGGTTGAAAGAACGCCCCAAAGGATCGCGGTGTTCTTATCGTTTGAAATTTCACCTGGGTATCCAAGTGCAATCATCGCAGCGGCAGCTGGAACAAGGCGAGTAATAAGTGACTTCGCCATTTCCTTTGCAAGTGCAAGTACTGCAATTACTTCTACGAGTAGAAGTGGCACAGTAAGCAACCAGTCAACGTAGCGATATGCCTCGTTGAATGAGCCCTGCTCGCCTGAGATGTTTACTGCCATACCTTCTGATGCTTCACCGAAAGAATTGAAAATTCTCCAGTAGTGGTAGCCAGCAATGAATGTAACCATTGATGACATAACGAGAGCATTGCGGTACTTAGGTAGAACTCGTGACTGTGAAACAAGTGTGTACACAGTGCATGCGAGCATTGAAACTAAGCCGAATGAAAATACGTTATAAACGAGGTTCCATTCTGAGCTGTTCAGTGTTACTGACATGTATTAAGCCTCCGTGAGTGCTTTTCTGGCTGGACCGGGTGGCCCACCAGTTCAAAAACCGATGGAGTCCTCGAGGCGCTCCAGTGATTTCCGACAGACCTAGTGTGAACCTCATGCAAGTGATTTGCACCCCTTAAGGGGGGTTAAATTCAAAATATTTTTACTACCTGAGCGTAAATTTATGGCGAATTCGGACATTTAACGGCCATCGCTATCCTCGCTCCATGCGGCAGGAGCTCAAGGACCTCAAGGCCTTTCCTGGCTTCTACCCACTCGCAGCTTCGCGCTTCATCTCCAATGTAGGTAACGGAATCTCTCCGATTGCACTCGCCTATGGAGTTCTCAGTTTGCCGGGATCAAGTGGTGGCGACCTTTCTATTGTGATGGCTGCGCGATTTTTTCCACTCATTGCTTTCATGCTCTTTGGCGGAGTTCTCGCTGATCGCTTCAGGCGCAATCGCCTTGTTGGCGGAAGCGATGTGATCGGAAGTTTTCTCGCCATGACAAGCGCTATCTCACTCATTGCTGGATTTTCTAGCGTCTGGCTATTGGCGCTCATGGGTGGACTCTTTGGGATTTTGAATGCAATTTGGTGGCCCGCCATGTCAGGCGTTCTCCCTGAAATTGTCCCCAAGGAAGAACTTCAAAAAGGAAATGCAGTAATTGGGTTAGTGACCAATATCGGTTACATCGTCGGCACCCTTACTGGTGGAGTCATCGTCGCTACCTATGGCGCAGGGTGGGGATTGCTCGCAGATGCGCTCTCGTTCTTTATCGCCGGCGTGATTGTGTGGAACCTTCCGATACTTGGAAAAATTAAAGAGAAAAGCCCAGGCATCGCACATGATCTGCGCGTTGGTTGGAAAGAATTTATCTCGAGGTCTTGGGTTATCGCACTTGTGATCTCTTTTTCTCTTATCAATATGAATTTTGAATCGCTGCTCTCGGTGCTTGGTCCGCTCAACTTCAATGATTCCCAAACGGGGCCAAAACATTGGTCCTATAACTTGGCGGGACTTTCACTTGGAATGTTGGTTGGTGGACTCTGGATTCTCAAGGTGAAGCTGAAAAGACCGCTCTTTATTTCGATGATTCTTATCGCGCTCTCAGGGATTTGGGACCTTGCGCTCGCCTTAGATTTTCCGATTTATACCGCAGTCATTGCAGCATTCTTTGCTGGAATCAGTACTGAGATTTTCATCGTTACTTGGTACACATCACTTCAACACCATGTTCCAGAAGAATCTTATTCAAGAGTAGCTTCCTATGACACGTTGGGTTCTTTTGGAATTGCTCCAATTGGGATAGTGATTGCTGGTCCACTCGCTATGCACTTTGGGGTGAATACGATTCTGCTCTTCACTGGCATCTCTACCCTGTTAGCTGCGAGCGCGGCGCTCTTCGTGCGATCTGTACGTAACCTCACCAACGACTAGGCTCATAACATGAGCGCCGAAGAGACTGCTACTCCGCCCAAGTTACGCGGCTGGTTTCATTTAGGTGCAACGCCTGTCGTCATCATTGCATCTCTCGTACTATTTATTTTAAGTCGCGAATCTTTTAAATTTGCAGTCGCACTCTATTCAATTACTGCAATTATGCTCTTTAGCGTCTCTGCGATTTATCACCGAGTTCCATGGGTTGCGTCAAAGAAAAAAATGTGGCGGCGTTGGGACCATGCCAATATCAACCTTCTCATTGCAGGTTCATACACTCCATTTGCAGTTGCCCTTCTTGATAGCCGCGATCGAAATATTTTGTTAAGCGTTGTCTGGATTGGTGCGCTCTTTGGCGTAGCACTTCGAGTCTTCTGGGTAACCGCTCCACGGTGGTTATATGTTGCCAATTATTTGATTCTTGGTTGGGTTGCAGTTATCTACACACCACAACTCTATGAAAAGGGTGGATTAATGGTGTTACTACCAATTTTGATTGGTGGACTTCTCTATTCCGTTGGCGCAATTTTCTATGCGCTCAAACGCCCTGGCAGAAATGCAAAGTACTTCGGATTCCATGAGCTCTTCCATATCTTTGTGTTGGCCGCATGGATTTCACAATATTTAGCGGTCTCATTCGCCATTTACCGAAACTAGCCACATGCCCTAATCTTGCCCCCATGGCAGATAAGAAATTCCGCAGTTGGGTGGGTTTTCGCGAGGAAGAAGAGCGCGCACCCATCGCTAATCCGGTTGACCGCATCCGTGAATTAGAGAACCAACTCGCCGATCTGCGTGCTCGTCGCGACATCACTGGATTAAGTCGCGAAGAGTTTGAAATTCTCGCAACTGAAACCGCCATGGCGATGATCAAGTCAGCCCAAGCTCGCGAAGCAAAGGCAACGTCCGCATCTGATCGCCTCGTCAATGAAGCAAATCGAGCTGCAAAAGATACGCTCGAGAGCGCAGAAAATAAGGCTCGCAGTATTTTGGCTGGTGCCGAATCTCGCGGACGTAAATACATTTCAACGGCAGAAGCTGAAGCAGCCGAAATTGTGCGCGATGCAACTCGCGAAGCAAGTGCAATTGCAGATGCCAAGGTTGCAGAGGCTGACACTATTGTTGAAACTCGAAAGCGCGAAGCAAGTGCGCTGACTACAGCAGCACGGCGCGAGGCTGAACGAGTTGTCTCCGAAGCGGCAGAAAGTGTGAACGATTACCGAGCCTGGCTTGCCGACATCATCGTTGAATCAGAACGACTGTATCGCAGCCAAGTTGCAGCGCTTGCAGCTGCCGAAACCACAATTGCGCAAACAAGAGAAAAACTAGATGCTTCATTTGCTCGTCTATCTCGCATGCAATCTCACGTTGATAATTCGCTGAATGAAGATGGAACAGTAAAGAAATCTGCTCCCATCAAAATTGAAAGTAGGCGCACACGCGCAGCAATTGCGGCTCCCAAAAAATCAAAATCTGGGAAAGCTAAAAAGTTAGTCAAGAAACCAGCAAAAAAACCAGCAAAGCGTAAGTAACAAAGCGTAAAAATCTTATGACTGCCAAGAGCGGCATCCGTTACATCCCCGCTATCGATGGGTTGCGCGCGCTTGCTGTCATTGCTGTCATGTTTTATCACCTGGGATTCTCGTGGATTCCAGGTGGATTTCTTGGAGTAGACCTCTTCTTTGTGATCTCTGGTTATGTGATTACCCGCTTATTGCTTGATTCCATCGCCGAAAGTGGTGGTTTAAATCTGCGTGGCTTTTATGTAGCGCGTGCTCGTCGTCTTCTTCCGGCGCTCATTTTCATGTTTACAACGACAACGATCGCGATCGGAATTTGGGCTCCAGACACCATCAAACGCTTACTTGGCGATGCTCCTTTTTCATTGACCGGAACTATGAATTGGTGGTTAGTCGCGCGCCATCAGGATTACTTCGAAAGCATTGGTCGCCCGCCACTTCTGCAGCACACCTGGTCTCTCGCAGTTGAGGCCCAGTTTTACTTGATCTGGCCACTTGTTCTCTACTTCATTCTTAAAAAGTTTGGGCAATCAAAAATCCCATTTGCTGCGCTCACAATTGCCGCAGCTTCTGGTATCACATTGCTCTTTGTCTCATTTTCACTTGATGCCGCGAATGCGTCGAAAGTGAGCCACGTCTACTTTGGAACTGATACACATAGCATCGGACTCTTTTTAGGTGCAGCGCTTGCAGTCAGTTGGATTCCGCAAAATTTTCATACCAATGTCTCGAATAAGGCGCAGAATTTTATTGATGGGGTTGGCATCTTTGGATTTGTTGGAATTCTTTCCACATTTTTACTGATTGATGAGACTCAACCAACGCTCTATAAAATTGCTTTTCCACTCGCTGGAATTTTTGGTTCTGCAATCATAATGTCAATTGTTCATCCAGCATCTCGCTTTGCTCCCATCCTAGAGAACAAAGTTTTACTCTGGATCGGAGAAAGGTCATATGCAATTTATCTTTGGCACTGGGTAATTTTTCAAGTAACTCGGCCATCGCTAGATCTTGCTGGACAAACCTGGGCGCTCTATTCACTGCGCATCCTTATTGTCTTTGCGCTTGCAGATATTTCTCTACGATTTGTCGAACTTCCGGTGCGACGTGGTGTCATCACCTATTGGTGGAAAGGGCGCAAATACCGCACAAAGAGAGAGCGAAATTCTCAAACATATCTCTTTGCATTCGTCACCAGTTTTGTATTTCTGTTGGCAGCCTGGGTAAGCGTGCGCGCTTTGATTATTGCGGAGCAGGCACAAATGGAATTAAAGGAATCTCTCACAGCAGTGCAGAGCGCTAATGCCCAATCCACTCCCGATGGTGTGTGGCTAACAGGCGACTCGGTCATCCTCGGAATCAGAGCAGCTCTTGAAGAAGATCGTCCGCTTTCAGTCGTGAACGCCCGCATCGGTCGACAAGCCCCTGAACTCTTGAGCGTAATCCAGCACGATAAAGCACAGGCAGAACAGGCGCCCATTGTCTTTAATCTTGGCAATAACAATGCGCTCACACGAACGCAAGTTGAAGAGATTTTTAGAGAAGTGAAAGATCAACCAGAAATCGTGGTGGTCAATACTGCAGTTCCACGCCCTTGGCGCGATGCAAATAATAAACTCATTAGCGAAGTTGCATCCCAATATCCTAAAGTTCGAATTGTTGACTGGAATTCCATTTCACAGGGACATCCCGAATATTTTGCTCCAGATGGAGTCCATTTGGTACCTACTGGAGTCAACGTGTATGTCTCAGCGATATTAGAAAAGTTGCGCTCCAATTAAAAAACCCCGCCAATTACGGCGGGGTTTTTTAGATTCTTATTTTTGATTTTTATTCAAACTGTCCGGCGAAACCAAATGCTTTGGCAACTCCGTATGTTCCGTCGGCATAGACTGCACTGACACGGAATGACGTTGAACCATCTGCCGATGTCTTAGCAAACTCG
This sequence comes from uncultured Candidatus Planktophila sp., assembly GCA_937864425.1. Classification (GTDB taxonomy): domain Bacteria; phylum Actinomycetota; class Actinomycetes; order Nanopelagicales; family Nanopelagicaceae; genus Planktophila. The sequence goes on along the minus strand of CALMJL010000172.1, from coordinate 10,155 downwards.
GCAGAGTTTGTTGTTGCTGAAACTTCAGAGACAACTTTCCACTCGCCCATATTGGAACGAGTTTCAACGACATAACCTGAAACTTCTCCAGCTGGCGCCTTCCAGGTAATCACCATGACTTCCTTAGAAGAATCTTTCCAATTTCCAATGAAACGAGATGGCGCTTCGCCAGTTGCTGCTGCTGGATCAATCTTTGATGGAGCAGGTGCAGCTGATTCTGCAGGTGCAGCTGATTCTGATGCAGCGGGTGCTGCAGATTGAGATGCAGCAGGTGCTGCAGCATCATCTGATTTATCTCCAGAGTTAGAGATCACAATCGCTGCAAGTACGACAACTGCAACGAGTACTCCGAAGAGAACTTTTCCTGAACCACCTGAACGTGGCGCTGCACTTGGCTTAGGCGCTGCACTTGGCTTAGGCGCTGCTGGCGCAGGAGTAGTTGAAACATTTACAGGAGCAGAAGGACGTGATGCTGTCACACGTGATGGCGCAGCCTTTCGAGTAGTCGCTTTCTTAGTTGCTGACTTCTTTGCTGTTGATTTTTTGGCCGTTGACTTTTTCACCGCGCTCTTTTTTGCTGTGGATTTCTTAGCGGTTGATTTCTTAGCAGCGGTTTTCTTTGCCGGAGATTTCTTCACGGCCTTCTTTGCTGCACTCTTCTTCTTTACTGCCACGGGATATCTCCTTGAGTATTTGGAAAACTAGGGGTTGAGCGATATGGGAAAAGTTTATCTCACTGAAGAGAGAGCGCTCATCACATGAGGGGCAATGGCACGGAGCGCTTTTCCGCGATGGCTAATTGCATCCTTTTCAGCTGCGCTCATTTGAGCGCTGGAGATTGAATATCCCTCTGGGCGAAAAATTGGATCGTAGCCAAATCCTTCTCCACCAATAGGTGCACGCAAAATCCAGCCATCGAATCTTCCCTCTTCATAGTGGCTGCGTCCATCAGGAAGATAGAGCGCTGCAACACATGTGAAGTGTGCGCTGCGATTCTCATCCGCGACATCGCGAAGTTGCTCTAAAACTTTTTGATTATTCGCAGCATCATCCCCATGTTTGCCGGCCCATCGTGCTGAAAAAATCCCAGGATCTCCGCCTAACGCGTCAACACACAAACCGCTGTCATCTGCAATTGCTGGTATTCCAGTTGCTAACGCCATTTCGCGCGCTTTCTTCATTGCATTTTCAACAAAAGTTTTCCCGTCTTCCACAACATCATGAGTTTCTGGAAAAGCATCCAGTCCCAATAACTCAATTTCGCCTGGAGCCTGCGCCTCCAAAATACGGCGAAACTCCTCAATTTTGCCAAGATTGCGAGTTGCAAGAAGTAATTGATGAGGCATCAGGATTGCGAAAGCGCTGCTTTTTGAAGCGAAGTAAGTTCTGCACACCCGGCAACCGCTAAATCCAAAAGTGAATCAAGGAGTGCACGATCAAAAGGTTTTCCTTCAGCAGTTCCCTGTACTTCAATAAATTTTCCATCGCCTGAACAGACCACATTCATATCTGTTTCAGCGCGCACATCTTCTTCGTAGCAAAGATCAAGCATGGGAGTCCCATCAATAATTCCCACGCTAATTGCTGCAACCGAATCAGTCAGTGGTTGTGCATCTTTTTTGATATGCCCTTGCGCTTTTGCCCAGGTAATTGCATCGGCAAGTGCAACATAAGCACCCGTGATTGCCGCTGTGCGGGTTCCGCCATCTGCTTGCAACACATCACAATCAATCACAATGGTGTTTTCACCAAGTGCTTTGGTATCAACAATTCCGCGTAGTGATCTACCGACTAAACGAGAAATCTCTTGTGTGCGGCCGCCTAGCTTTCCTTTCACACTTTCCCGGTCAGATCTTGTGTGGGTAGCGCGCGGCAACATGGCGTATTCAGAAGTAACCCAACCTTTTCCAGAATCTTTTAACCAACGAGGAACTCCTGGAGTAAAAGATGCAACACAAAGGACGCGGGTATTGCCAAATTCAATCAAAACTGAACCTTCGGCATTCTGTAACCAACCACGAGTGATTTTGATACTTCGTAATTGATTGACATTTCTTCCATCATTGCGTGCCATTGATGCGCTCCTATAACTCTTGATGTTTCACGGCTGTGACTTCTGGACCCAAAAATCTGCGAGCTAAAGTTTCAAATGCTTGCGCATCTCCGGTAGCCAAAAATGAATGTGTGGCAGGGATATTTGATACCTGACGCAGTAATGAATTCTCTACGAGAGTCCGATATAGATCTTTTGCAGTCTCTTCTGCGCTAGAAACTAAGGAGACTCCCTCGCCCATCACATACGAAATAACACCAGTTAACAATGGGTAGTGGGTACATCCCAAAACTAAGGTGTCGATATCTGCATCAATCATGGGTTGTAAATACTCGCGCGCCACACGTGTAATTTCAGGGCCAGATGTTTCACCGCGTTCGACAAACTCAACAAATAATGGGCATGCTACAGAGTGAATAGATAGTTGTGGTGCTGCTGCAAAAGCATCGAGATAGGCCTTTGAATCAATAGTTGCACGTGTTCCGATGACGCCCACTTTTCCAGTGCGGGTAGCAGCAACTGCGCGACGTACTGCAGGTTGTATCACTTCAATGACTGGAATCGAATATCTTTCGCGGGCATCGCGCAACATCGCAGCACTTGCGGTGTTGCATGCAATTACCAAAGCCTTCACACCTTGATCCACTAAAAAATCGAGAGTTTCTAAAGCAAAGTCGCGCACTTCAGCGAGCGAACGTGGACCATAGGGACCCCGAGCGGTATCGCCAATATAAATAGTGGATTCGTTGGGAAGTTGATCAAGAATTGCACGCGCTACCGTTAAACCACCAACACCTGAATCGAAGATACCGATCGGCGCGTTGCTCATAGCGCACAGTCTAACTGGGGGTTAAGCCCGCTTTATGCCCACTTTATGCCCACAATGTGCCGTCGAGTCCTTCCGTAGCAGCATCACTTTCACTGCCATATACGCCAGTAGATAAGTATTTCCAGCCCGCATCACAGACAATAAATGCAATATCTGCATCTTTTCCTGCCGCCATTGCTTCTTTACCCATTGCAATTGCTGCATGCAAAATTGCACCCGTTGAGATTCCCGCAAAGATTCCTTCTACTTCAAGGAGTTGGCGCACCCGCTTTACTGAGTCCTCGGCACCCACAGAAAAACGTCGTGTTAATACAGATGCATCGTAAAGTTCTGGAACAAATCCTTCATCAATATTGCGAAGTCCATAAACAAGCTCTCCGTAACGAGGTTCAGCAGCAATAATCTGAATATCTGGATTCTGCTCACGCAGATAACGACCAGCACCCATCAGAGTTCCGGTAGTGCCAAGCCCAGCAACAAAATGTGTCACAGTTGGTAGATCACGAAATATTTCTGGACCAGTTCCACGGTAATGCGCTTCTGTATTTGCCGGATTTCCATATTGATAAAGAAAAACGTAGTGAGGATTCTGGGCAGCTAATTCCTTAGCAACTCGTACGGCTTCATTAGATCCACCGGCGGCGGGTGAGGAAATAATCTCTGCGCCCCACATCTCTAATAGTTGACGTCTTTCCGGGCTGGTGTTTTCTGGCATGACACAAATAAGTTTGTACCCGCGCACTTTTGCTGCCATCGCAAGTGAAATTCCAGTATTGCCACTTGTGGGCTCAAGAATTGTGGCGCCAGGTTTTAAGAGACCATCTCGCTCTGCAGCATCAATCATTGAAATGGCAGTGCGATCTTTGATTGAACCGGTGGGGTTGCGATCTTCCATCTTTGCCCAAAGACGAACATTGGGTGCAGGAGAAAGTCGAGGTAATCCGATAAGAGGTGTGTTACCTACCGATGTTTCAAGCGAGTCGTAGCGCGCCAAAATTATCCACCGGCAACAGCAGGCAGAATCGTGACTGAATCTCCAGCTTTAACCGGTGCTTCTAATCCGCCCAAGAAACGAACATCTTCATCATTAATGTAGACATTGATAAAGCGCCGGAGTGAACCATTTTCAAGAAGTCGTTCGCCGATTCCTGCATATTGTGAATCTAAGTGAGAAATAACTGCAGAAAGAGTTGCTCCTTCAGCGCTTACAGTCTTTTGATCTTTGGTGTAAGGGCGAAGGATTGTTGGGATACGTACTTCAATGCTCATGGGGCTATTATCGCGAAAAAAGCTGCTTATCTCTAATTGAGATGATGAGCGAGAAATTAATCCGTGATATCGACTGACTCTTCTGTGACGACGCCATCAATGATGCGATAAGAGCGAAATTCAGTCGCAGGTGCAATCTCTTTGCGAGTAGAGACCAATACATAGTGCGCGCCTGGCTCGCCAGCGTATGCAATGTCGGTGCGCGATGGATATGCCTCGGTTTCAGTATGAGAATGATAAATGACCACGATTTCTTCATCCCGGTCATCTACTTCTCGATAGAGCGCGAGCAAATCTTTAGGGTCAAATTCATAAAAAGTAGGTGAGTGTGCTGCATTAACCATCGGTTTTAATCGAACTGGTGAATTTGATCCAGCTGGGCCAAGGATTACGCCACAACATTCGTCGGGATATTCAGCGCGCGATTGCTCGAGAATTGCATTCACAATCGCTCGCGAAATTGTTAATGACATGCGCGCATCGTACAGGAGTTACGAGTTACCTAATTCTGATTCTTCATCTTCGTCGGAATCATCAATGAGCGCTTGAAGTAGCGTCTCTTGCAACCAACCAAGCCAGGTATAGACGGCATACACACCTCGTAGTGGATCATCAGGTGCAAGTAGTTCCAAATCTTCTTGCGAATTGTTCTCAACTTTCAAGCGCACTCCAAGTGCCAATCGAATATCGTTAATTGCACCAAGCCACGCATTAGCGTTGTCATGATCTAAATCAACGATGCCATCTTCTGCTGATTTCAAGTGAATTCGCATTGAGATCGCATGTGCTTGCTTCTTCTGTCGTAAATTTGATTCGGTATAACGTCTAAATTCAGAGGCATCTACCGCATCTGCATATGCATTGGGCAGGAGTCGATGGAGCACCTCATCTTCAGGCGGCGAATCGTGTGTTGTAATTCCAACCATGGCAGCTAGTGGATCTTCATTTCCGATATCTGTACGTTCTGCCAACAATTCAATGATTTGTTCGCAGAGATTGAGGAGTACTTCTTTTTCACTCTCTGCAAATGTCGCTACATAGGAATGATCTCCATGGCGCTTAAAACCTTCAGTTGCGCTCACAACTGGTCACCGCGCTGCAAAGTTGCCCAGAGTCCATACTCATGCAGGCGCGCCACATCATGTTCCATCTCTTCGCGACTTCCTGTTGAGACAACTGCTTTGCCCTCATTGTGGACCTTCAGCATTAATTCGGTAGCGCGCGCTTTGGAATATCCAAAGAGTTCCATAAATACATAAACAACATATGTTTGTAGATTTACTGGGTCATCCCACACAATGGTGACCCACGGAGTATCTCCTGAAAAGATTGCACGAATCTCTTCTTCGATTTTATCCGCTGTCTTTACCATCACCGGATAATGATATTAAAGGTCGGACTAGTAGCGACTGCCCACATTTGATCTGCTGCAACGCTGACCCGTAAAGTCAGAACTCCTCTTGGTTGTCCAGCAGTCGCAAAGGTAAAGTTGCCTTGCGCATCAGTGACAGCGCTCTTATCAAAAGGCTGCCACTCTTTTCCAACTAATTTTTCTAAAGTAACAACTGCGCCTTCAGAACGTGGGCGGATACTTCCTGATAATGAAATTGAATCTCCAGCTCGAACCGATGCAGGTGGAGGAACAGTCATAGTGCGATTTACTGTTACGGCAACTTCTGTGCCAATACCTTCGGTGCGTTCCCATGTGGATTCAGAGAAGACACGGACGGTTGTGGGTTTACCGATGATGAGCGCCTTTTGAATACTTCCTGTGGCATCTGTCGTTGTCGTTGCGAGAGTGCGCCAATTGATATCGGAGGCGGATTTTCCTTGGATAACAACTGGTGCATTTGCTATTGGAGATTTATCTTTAATCGCAAAAGTCGCTGTGATCACAATTGGATTTCCGTAATCCACGGTGGTCTTATCAATAACGGACGTTACATTTACTTGATCTGGTGCAATCTCTTTGGCAACTTTTCGAATCGTTTCAGTAGCTAGCGGCTCTTGCATTCCAAAGGTCCATGCAGTGATTCCGCCGATACGATATTTATTGACCAGCGCTGCTCGAAGCGCCCATCCACGTGCATCTTGATACCACGCTGTACGAGTTGCAGTACACGATGTCGAAAGCCCCGTTGCCGTTTGCCCGGTATAAGTTTTTTGATAGGTAAAAGTGCTCTCACCAAATTGTTCGTTATACGTAGGAACAACTCCATATGTTGTTGCTAGATCATTAGCATTTCGCATCACAAATGTTGCAGCTTTTGCCCCAGGTTTGATTGCTCCGGCAACATTTGCAGGACAGATTCCAGAAACTGCTGTGACCCAATCTCGTCCATATCCCGGCACGCCAACAAAGACTTTAGATGCCGGCATGATGGATACTGCATATTGGACTGTACGTTCTGCCCAAAAAATTGGACCAAGCGGGCCAACCTTGGCAACTGAATAGTCGTAGGTCATGATTCTTAACTTGTCGATGTAGCTTGCAATATCTGCCCAGGCGTAAACAAAGTAACCCTTCTGCTTATCCGCTGGATTTAAGACATAAGGTGTTGAAACCGATAAAAGTTTATTTTCTGCGCGCAGTGCTGCGCTTAATTCACGAATAAATGCAACCCATAATGGCGCCGTAGCTTTCCATGTGTCGTTGCCATCGACAAAGGCAAAACCTTCAAAATCAATATCAATACCGTCATAGTTATTGGTTCGCACCAAGTTCATGATTGCGTTAACAACTTGGGTTCTAGAAGTTGGGGATTTTAATAGACCTGCCAAAACTAACTTGGAAGTTCCATCTGTAATTGTTGGGATGATAGAAAAACCTGCGTTACGTAGCGCCGTCAATGGTTCGGAGATTGGAACACTTGGATTTGCTGGTGCATACAAATCTGTAACGACGGGAGCCTTCAGTGTGGAGTCGAACTTAAGTGTGTACCAAAAGGGCATCACTTCTTTGATGAGATCTGCATTGTTGAGCACATCTGGAAGTGCAGTTTTCATCGAGTAATAAGGAATCCATCCCGTCATAATTTTTCGTGGCGGGTTATCCGCCTGCGCGGGCGATGCCAAAGTAGATAGTGCTACAAGAAGAGCTAAGCCAATCTGAACCAGCCTCGAAGAAACTAAGGTGCGCATTTAATCCTGGCCAGATGGACCGTGAGGGTTTCCACGCCCTTTAAATCGCTTCTGAAAAAATTGTTTTACCTTTGCGGTGAGTGAGCCGCCATATTCGCGATCGATCGCCCACACATTAAGAACCATAGAAATAAGCGCAATTATTTTGAGCGCCCCACCAACTTGTGCAGATAAGAAGAAGCTACTCAATGTCAGACCCAGAAAGTTAATAACTCCCATAATGATGCGCCGAATGATCAAGAGCGCAATATGCGAAGTCCATCCGCGAATTAACTTGGAGGAGAGAACGAGAGTTATTGGTCCGCTAAACATGCAGATGAAGACCATGATCGCCACAACCAGCGCGAGTGATTCCACCTGTAACTCCTAAGGATTGAGCGGCTTCCAAGAAATATTCGTTGCGGCAAAGAGTGCCATATCTATCTGGCGACCATCTTCACGTGTGACCTTGTTTCGCAAAATTCCTTCTCGATCTAGCCCTGCACTCATGAGAAGTTTCTGTGAAGCAACATTATCGACATCGGCGAGGGCATCGATGCGGCGAAACCCCATTGTGACGAAACCGTAATCGGTAATCATCCGAGTTGCAGTTGTGCCAATTCCTTTTCCGCGCATTGACTTTTCAATCCAGTATCCAAGCTCTGCGGTGTGGTTTTTAATATTGATGGTGTGTAGTGAAATCACTCCTGCAAATTTTCTATCATCGCCGTTTCCATGTTCAATCACAAAGCGGAATTCACGACGTTCGCGAAAACTAAAGGGATCTTGCCGCACAAATTCAATCGCATGATCTTTCGTGTAATGCGATGGAACTGTTGTGAATGCCGGAATAATTGGATCTTGACAGGCTTGATAGATAGATTCGATGTCAGATTCAGCGCTCGGGCGCAAGGTGATGAGGCCGTATGTCAGTGTGGGTACCTCGGGTGGCCACCAAATCATGGTTAGCCGACGAGTTCAGAATCGCGCTGACGAGATTGATCGTGGGTGCAGCTTAAATTCGAAGGAAGTGCTGCACATGAATCGCAGAGAAGAATTAGTTGGTGGCACGATGCGGTGTTGCAATTTCTAAATGATTTTGTTGGCGCACTGCATTTATCGCACTGGCCGATGACTTTGGCCTTCTCGGAAAAATCTACTGCCATGCGATCGTCAAAGACGTAGAGCGAACCTTCCCATGAAGCCTCATCACCAAATCGTTCGCCGTACTTAACTATGCCGCCATCGATTTGGTAAACCTCGTTAAAGCCACGATTTTTCATGACGACCGAAAGAATTTCACAACGAATTCCACCAGTGCAATATGTAACAACTGGCTTATCTTTGAGGTGATCGTATTTTCCGCTTTCAATTTCGCGTACAAAATCGCGTGATGTATTTACATCTGGAACAACTGCATTTTTAAACTTACCAATTTTCGCTTCATAAGCGTTACGGCCATCAAAGAAAACGACTTCATCACCGCGCTCTTTTACTAGCTCTTCTACCTGATCGGGGCGTAAATGAATACCGCCACCCACTACGCCATTTTCATCAACGGTAATTTCGCCAGGATTTCCGAATGCAACTAATTCATCTTTGACAACGACGCGAAGTCGTGGGAATTCTGTTCCATCTCCATCTGACCATTTAAATACTGTCTTCTTAAATCCTGGGTACATGCGAGTGCGGCGGACATATTTCTTCACATCGGCCATTTCGCCACCGACGGTTCCGTTTATTCCGTGAGGTGAAATCAAAATTCGGCCTTTGAGATTGAGATTCTCGCAGAGCTCTTTCTGCCAAAGGCGCATCGCTTCAGGATCTGCAATAGGAGTGAAGCAGTAATACAGAATCACTTTATTGAGTTTCGGAGCGTGCTTGTTCACGAGAGAATTCTAACGCCGTTACCCTCCGTCATAAAACTGGCGCTTTTTTCCTTATCCACAATGGTCTTTTCAGTGCAAAGAATCAATAACTTTTTGTCAGTCCCTCCACACATACTCGCGCCATGACAACAGCAGCCCTTTCACCATCACTCTCTGAAAGAGTTGCACACTTATTGATAGCAATTCCTAGCGCCACAACAATGGAGCAATTGGCAGCCATCGATCCCTTCACACTCTCACCCAGTGACCGTATTGATTACCTATCTGCGCTCGAGCGCCAAGATGGATGGCTCTACGCACTCAAGCAACGCGCAATTACTGCAGTAGCTGGTTTATCTCCCACCGAAGGTGGCGGCCCATTCTCTGGTGTCGATGAAGCAGAACGTGAAGATGTCTCGACCGCGCTACGCCTTGCGCCCGCAACTGCGCAATCACGTATAGATATTGCGCGCACTTTAATCAATAACCTGCCACGCACTTGTGCAGCACTGGCAACTGGCGAAATTTCTTCAGCGCATGCAACTGTGATTGCTCGTGAAACTGCATCTGCAATTCGCGACGGAGCAGCTGAATCTGCAATATGTACTATCGAAGAGCGCGCGCTTTCCTACGCTGAATTCCATACACCTGGACAAGTTGCAAATCATGTACGCACTCAGATTGCCAAATTAGCGCCCGAAGAATTCGAAGAAGTTGTTTCGCGCGCCGAATCCATGCGCCGGGTCTCTTGCTATAACGATGGTGACGGCATGGCAACAGTTGTAGCAATTCTTCCTGCCGCAGATGCGCAAATAGTTATGAACTCCATCGAAGCTTTTATTCTGCGACAAGAGCAGCTCGAGCAGGCAAAAAATTCAGCAGCAGGTGCAGCAGGAGATGCAATTGCAGCAGCACGTACTGCAGGAGATTCAATTTTTGCTTCCGCACACACTTCAGCACAGTCGCTTCGAGATGATAGAAACATCGACCAGAAGCGCGCCGATGCTCTCAGTGCA
>CALMJL010000171.1 GCA_937864425.1 uncultured Candidatus Planktophila sp. | reverse complement strand
AAAGATCTGATTCGAGTAGAAATGGTCTGCCTCGGAAATATTTGTCGATCTCCGATGGCCGCGGCAGTGCTTCACAACAAGACTCTCAACCTGAGCACACCTAAATATGAGGTAACAAGTAGCGGGACATCTGGCTGGCATGATGGAGAAAGCGCACATCATCTATCAGAGAAGACCTGGAAAAGAGCTGGATACACCTATTCACATATATCTCGTAAATTTCAATTAGATTTCTTTGATTCTGCCGATCTCATCTTGGCGATGGACTTAACTAACCGGGCCAATATTCTGAACGGGGCTCGTACTGAAAGCGATCGTGAAAAAGTTTTTATGCTTCGCTCATTTGACCCTGCACTGAGCGAGATTGATCCAACATCTCCCGCAGCAGAAAGCCTGCAAGTTCCAGATCCTTGGGGAGAAGAAATTGATGCCTATCAAGAGGTGCTTGACATGATTGAACGCGCGACAGATGGATTAATCGCTAATCTGTCGCAGCGATAACTCCCAAGCACATTTCATCTGAAGATCCTTCGCCCCACGTGATGTATCGAGGCTCGAGATTCTTGAGCGCAGGAAGTTTTTGACGCAGCGTAGGGTCAAAGGTGCATTCCACTCGAATCGTGTCACCTGATTTCACTTTGACGGGAGTCTTTAAAACCGTCGCCGATTGATCATCAAAATCATAATTTTGTCGATTTAATAAAACTGTTTCACCAGGAGTGCCGGGATTGAGAGTGAGTTTAAGTGATCGACCCAATAAATGCATATGCGGAGCTGCAGCAACCACGGTGAGATCACGGCCCATCACCTTGTCACATCGCGAGATCAAACTTGGTTTTGGATTAAATGGATCGTTCTGGCATAACACATTGATTCCTGCCGCCTCGAATGCACTTTGAGTGCTTGTTCGCGCAGCTAAATCAAGAAGCGAATTTCTCCGGTCGCAGAGCGGACCAGTAACTCCCGCAGGACAGGCAAGTTCTACTGGTGCTGGAAAGAGCTCCACTTGTAATTGCTTTACAGTCGCACCTTTTGCAGGGATTGTTTCCAAAATAATTCTTGATTGATCTGTTTCAACTTTTCCACCATTTGCAGCAAGCAGGTTGTAGTGGACTTGAAGCACCAACTTTTCGCCTTTTTTAAATGGAATTCCATATCCGGGAGGTGAAACATCTTTTCCTCGACCTGGCGCCCATGAACTGAGCCATGGTGAAGTAAGGAAAGAAGAGAACATTGAGCCAAGTCCAGAGCCACCAAAACATGGCCATCCTGTGCCATTTTGGTCGGCCTTCTCTGCTTCAGCAACATCTGCTGCAGTCACTCGAAACATGATTGCATGATGGACATAATTCTTTTTCTGAGGCACAAATTGCACCGATTTAATAATTGAATCTTGAGTAACTTTAGGATCTAAGAGAAAACAACGGTAATCATCGGTTCCATTATTAGGTGCGGTTGGTAGGTGGGCTTTTTTCATCTTTGCGACGTAAAACTTTGACTTGACAGCCTGTGATTGCGGAACGGCAAAAAGTGAAGAAATCACGATGGTGACTAGGCACACAATTGATTTAATCTTCATAGTGCGAGAATACCTAAGGTTTCGCGCTGCAGCAGTTCGAGATTGCCCATATCTTTGCGGTGTGAAATTTCGCGCACTGGGGTTAGCTCTTCTACTTTTCGCGATGCTGCCATCTGCTGCTTCTGCGGCAGAGGTCACAACTAAGTCAATTTCAACCGCACCTGGCGTCAATATTGATACATCTTTATATCTGCCTAAAAAGGTTCCAGCTCCTGCAATTTTGCTTGCACATGGTTTTGGTGGATCTAAAGATTCTGTAGCAGAAGAAGCTAAGTTTTATCAGGAGCACGGTTACGTTGTGATGACATGGACTGCTCGCGGATTCGGCAAATCAACGGGCCAGATCACCATGGATTCTCCCGATGCTGAAATTTCGGATATTCGACAACTTATTAGCGTTCTCAGTAAAGACAAAAATGTTATTCAGGATAAAACTGGAGATCCGCGAGTTGGTATTGCAGGTGCTTCATATGGTGGCGCTGCAGCGCTCATGACTGCGTCGCTCGATCAGCGAATTGATGCAGTAGTTGCTGACATAACGTGGAGCGATATGCAACAAGCGCTCTTTCCGCAGTCGGCAGTTGCAGTGACTGAACCAGGGCCATTTAAAAAGATCTGGACTGGCACATTCTTTGCTCTTGCAACGCTGCAAAGCGCATACCTAGGCGAGTGTGGTGCGCTAGCTCCTCAATGGTGCTCTGCTTATAAAAATGCAGTTCTCAATGGTTCACCAAGTACTTCAGAGGCACAGCTCTTGCGTTCGATTTCGCCAATTTCTTATGCGAATTCATTGAAGGCACCAACGCTTTTGTCACAAGGACAAGCAGATTCGCTTTTCCCACTCAATCAAAGTTCAGATGTTGCCCGAATTCTGACAAAGAATAAGGTTCCGCTTGCCATGATCTGGCATGCATCGGGACACGATGGTGGGGCTAATGAAAGCAAATTTCTACAAGAGCAATACCTGCGCTGGTTCGACAAGAATCTGCGCAATAAGAAAATTGACTACCCAGCATTCCAATTCACTAAAGTAAAAGGTTCAATTTCGCTACAAGATTCAACGGTAATTCCAAAGACTTATGCAGCGAAGACTCTTCCTATCAACGCTCAGTACCAATCATTACAACTGCAACCCCAACCAGCGGCACTTGCATATCCTGTTGGTGGAATTCCTGGGGCGATTTCTGCGCTTCCCGGAATAGGTTCCGCCGGTAGCTTGGTAGCGACTGTTGCATCTAACGTTGCCGGTTTCAGCCCTGCTTTCATTCCAGGTCAAAGTGGATTTCTAGAAAGCCCTGAACTGAAAACTCCTATTTCAGTCCTAGGTTCATCTCGCATCACTGTTCGCGTTACCAGCACGAGCGGAAATGCAACTCTCTTCTTTTCGCTTGTATCAAAATCTCCAAGTGGTGCTATCACTCAACCTAATGGAATCGTTGCGCCGGTTCGATTAACCAATATTCCAGCAGAAGGTAAGACAATCACAGTGCAACTGCCGGCAGTGATTCTCGATGCTGCAATTGGCGACAAACTTGCAGTCGGAGTTTCAAGTACAGATCAGGGTTACGAACTTCCGAAGGCGCCTGCTTTTTACTCAATTACCGCGGTATCACCACTTGAATATCCAGTTGTCGATGCATTCTCTGCAACTAGTTCTGGAAACACATGGCTCTGGCCACTCTTGGCACTTCTTACCTTGATTGCATCAGGAATTTTTGTCTATGTTCGCCGTCCACTTCCTTCTCTTGAAGTTCGCGATGATAAATATTTGGTTGAAGTAGAACATCTCTCCAAAACTTATAAAGATGGATATCGCGCCGTCGATGATCTCTCGTTTACCGTAAGTCGCGGACAGGTTGTAGGCCTACTTGGTCCAAATGGTGCAGGAAAAACCACAACGCTTCGCATGTTGATGGGCTTGATATTCCCAACTGAAGGCTCCATTTATATAAATGGCAAAGCGGTATATCCAGGCTCTCCTGCACTTGCCAATTTAGGAAGCTTTGTTGAAGGGCCTGGATTCCTTCCTCATTTATCTGGTCGCGAAAACTTAGATTTGTATTGGCGCTCCATTGGTCGCACAGGTGAAAATCATCTTGATGATGTCATCAAAATTACCAAACTCGGCACCGCGCTCGACAAGAAAGTTCGTTCTTACAGCCAAGGCATGCGTCAACGTTTAGCGATTGCACAAGCGATGCTTGGCATGCCAGATTTACTTGTCCTTGATGAGCCTACAAATGGATTGGATCCTCAGCAGATTGCAGAGATGCGACAAGTGCTCAAGGATTATGCAAAGACTGGCCGAACAGTCATTGTCTCTTCACACTTATTGGCTGAAGTACAACAAACTTGTTCACACGTCGTGCTGATGCACCGTGGAAAATTGATTGCATTTGGACCGATGAAGAAAATTCTTACCAAGAATCGTCAATCACGCAGCCTTGAAGAAATATTCCTCGAACTCATTGGTGATGATTTAGTCATTGGAAAGGCAACGTCATGAGTTATCAAGCACAGAAAACTCTGCCGTATCGAGTGGAGCTATATCGCCAACTCAAACGAAAGCGCACCGCTTTCGCGTACTCATTCGTTTTATCTCTTCCTATTTTGGTTGCGATTGCCGTCAAATTTGGTCCATCTGGAAATAGTGGTGGCCCAACCAGGCTTGGTTCCGGAACTATTGATTTGATTGGTCTTGCCACGATTGGCGCTGCCAATTTCACTGTGACCATGCTCTACTTTTCAACACCGTTCTTACTTGTCACAGTAATTGCGCTCTTCAATGGTGACACTGTTGCCAGCGAAGCATCCTGGTCAACCTTGCGTTATCTCTTAGCATCGCCAGTTCCTCGTACTCGCCTGCTCATTCAGAAAATGAAGGTCAGCCTCACTTTGTCGCTCATTGCGGTCATTCTTGTTCCACTCTCTGCCTGGATCGTCGGCATGATTGCATTTGGTCTAAAGCCGCTGCAAACTCCGCTGGGGGCAACCTTCGAAAATAGCGTTGCGCTCTCTCGTATTGGAATCATGACCGTCTATTTAGCTATCACCTTGCTCTTTGTTGCCGGCCTTGCCTTTTACTTAAGTGTTCGCACCGATGCGCCTTTGGGAGCAGTGGGTGTAGCCGTTGGAATTTCGATTCTGCTCAATATTTTGGATGCAATTACCGCACTGGGTTCAATCAGAGATTGGTTACCAGTTCACTACTCATTTAGTTGGTTTGATGCGCTATCAATTACGATCGATTGGTCGCAAATGATTAGAGGCGCTTCGTACTGTGCAATGACGGGCATCATCATGTATGCGCTTGCTTTTATTCGTTTTGCTAAGAAGGACGTTACTTCTTAAAGAATTTAAAGGGATTTATTTTGGCGCCGTGATGCTTTACTCGAATCAGCATCGCCTCAGCCCACGCAAATTCAAGCGCCAAAATAACTAACCCCAAGATAACCAGTGGCAAAGTAAATGGCCCTGGCAATACGACAAGAAGAAGCCCTGTAATAATCAAAGTGGAACCAATTACCAGCACAATCGTTTTGCGAACGGGTGCTGGCAATAACTTCCAAGCCTTACTTGCTCTCTTCTTCATGCTCCTTGCTTCCTGTTACTCGACCCGCATGTGCTTTGAGAGTTGCATCTTTACTGGTTTTTACCAAGCTTGCGATAGTCGAGACAACAAGAATAATACCTATAACTCCAAGGCTTATCGAGGTTGGAATCTTAGGAATCTCATAGAACTGTTCGTGTAGATAGGTCATGATCAACTTGATACCGATAAAAATGAGAATGAAAGATAGACCGAGCGATAGATAAATAAGTCGGTCGAGCAATCCCTTAACGAGGAAGTACAGCGCGCGAAGTCCTAATAGCGCAAAGGCATTCGCAGAGAAGACCAGAAATGTCTCGGAAGTAACTCCAAAAGTCGCTGGAATCGAGTCCAGCGCGAAGAGTAAATCAGTTGATGCAATAGCAATCATCACCATAAACATCGGGGTTGCAAAACGTTTACCATTTTGGCGAATAAACAATTTAGTTCCGTGGAATTCATCCACCATTGCAATTCGCTTGCGGAATCGCTTGACGATTGCATTATCGCCGGGTTCTGGATCTTCATCCCAATGCTTAAAGAGCCCCACTCCCGTCCATATAAGAATTCCTCCAAAAATGACGAAGGTAAAGGCGAAGGCTTGGAGTGCGGCAGCGCCAACTGCGATGAAAATTCCACGCAAAACAAGGGCTAACAAAACTCCAATTAATAAAACTCGTTGGTGATAAATACTTGGAACAGCAAATTGCGCCAAAATAATAATGAAAACAAAGAGGTTATCGACAGAGAGAGATTTTTCAACGAGATAGGCAGCAAAGAACTCAGATCCGCTCTGACTTCCGTACTCTTTCCAAATCCAAATTCCAAAAGCGATTGCGATTCCGATATAGAAGACAGACCAACCAGCAGCTTCCTTAAATTTAACTTCGTGCGGTTTAGCGCTGACAGTGAGTAGGTCGACAATGATGAGAGCGAGAATTGCTCCGATTGTGGTTGACCACACTAAAAGTGAAACGTCCATGAAATGCTCCCTTGACTCAAAAAATCAATATTCTGGTCAAGGTCTTCCTAACCGAATCTGCTCGGCCAGCGCCCCGGGTTTTTACACCGTATTGACGAGGTAGCTGTATCTAGGTACTCCCCTTAATTAGCGCAAATTCTAATCGCTATTTAGCCATCGGCAAATCAACCTCTATTATCAACCTCTGCGCGAGGGGGAAATATGAGCACAACTGTCAATCACTGGATCAATGGCGCCGAATACGTCAGCAAATCAGGAAGAACTTTTCCCGTTTACGACCCCGCTCTTGGAACTGAAACTAAACGTGTAGCTCTCGCTGATCAGAATGAAATCAATGCAGCAATTAAGGCTGCTAAGGATGCTTTTCCAAAATGGCGCGATGAATCATTGGCAAAGCGCCAGCAAATTCTCTTTGCATTTAGAGAGTTGCTTAATTCACGCAAGGGTGAGCTAGCCGAGATCATCACCAGCGAGCATGGAAAAGTTCTATCTGATGCGCTTGGAGAAATTACTCGCGGTCAAGAAGTTGTCGAATTTGCAACAGGAATTCCTCACTTATTAAAGGGTTTCTACACTGAAAATGCTTCTACTGGCGTAGATGTGTACTCCCTCCGCCAACCACTTGGTGTTGTTGGAATCATCAGCCCATTCAACTTTCCCGCAATGGTTCCGATGTGGTTCTACCCCATCGCGATTGCTGCTGGAAACACCGTAGTCATTAAGCCATCTGAAAAAGATCCAAGCGCCTCTATATGGATTGCCAAATTATGGAAAGAAGCTGGCCTCCCAGATGGAGTCTTCAATGTGCTCAATGGCGATAAAGAATCTGTAGATGGATTACTGAATAGCCCAGATGTTGAATCAATTTCATTTGTTGGATCCACACCTATTGCGAAATACATCTACGAAAATGCATCTCGTTCAGGTAAGCGTGTTCAAGCACTTGGCGGTGCCAAGAACCATATGTTGGTTCTGCCAGATGCTGATCTAGAGCTCGTTGCAGATTCAGCAATTAATGCAGGTTTCGGTAGCGCGGGCGAGCGCTGCATGGCTATTTCGGTGGTGGTTGCAGTAGAACCAGTTGCCGATCAATTGATTCCAAAAATTGTTGAACGAATGGGCAAGCTTCGCACCGGAGATGGTCGTCGTTCATGCGATATGGGACCGCTTGTCACTCGCGAACACCGCGACAAAGTGGCTTCTTATATAGATATTGCAGAAAAAGATGGGGCAACTGTCGTAGTCGATGGAAGAAATCCAAAGGTTGACGGAGAACCTAATGGATTCTGGCTTGGACCAACCCTGGTCGACAAAGTACCAACCACATCAAAGGTTTATACCGAAGAAATTTTTGGACCAGTGCTTTCCATTGTTCGCGTGAAGAGTTATGACGAAGGCGTAAAACTCATCAATAGCGGTGCCTTTGGAAATGGAACTGCCATCTTTACCAATGATGGCGGCGCTGCACGTCGATTCCAAAATGAAATTGAAGTGGGAATGGTGGGAATCAATGTTCCTATTCCAGTGCCAGTTGCTTACTACTCATTTGGTGGCTGGAAGCAATCACTTTTTGGTGACACTAAAGCCCACGGTGTCGAAGGTGTTCACTTCTTCACTCGTGGCAAAGCGGTCACATCTCGTTGGTTAGATCCAAGTCATGGCGGCATCAATTTAGGTTTCCCACAGAACTAATCCATTCATGGCTGCGCAGAAATGGTTCTTTCGCGATAAAGAGTTAGCGCACTCCGAATGGGATGTACATATTGATCCCCTGAATCCACCTACGGCAGGGTGGCAGTACACGGGGCTGCGCGTTGCAACTCTCAAAAATACAATCACGATTGCACCAGACTCACTCGAACGCGTGCTCTTTCCACTTGATGGTCCAGGCTTATCTATTTCGTACACAACTAGCGATGGAAAATCTGCAACTCAATCACTACGTGGGCGAGCTTCTGTCTTTCATGGCCCAGCTGATTTTCTCTATCTGCCGCGTGATACTCACATAACGATTTCAGGCTCTGGTCGAATCGCCATCGGAGAAGCGCCTGCCAAAAATTCCAAAGCGCCAAGCTTTACTCCAAAAGAAAAGGTGCAAGTTCTCTTACGTGGTGCAGGTAAAGAATCGCGCCAAGTACATAACTATGGAATGCCAGATACTTTAGATGCCGATCGACTTGTGGTGTGCGAAGTGATTGTTCCGTCCGGAAATTGGTCAGGTGCACCGGCACATAAACATGATTGCTATATCCCGGGCAAAGAATCAAACTTAGAAGAGATTTATTACTTTGAGGTCGCGGTAAGTCGTTCTACTTCTCATCCTGCTCAATCATCTCCTTTTGGTTACTTCCGTGGATTTTCAGCAGATGATCGTCCCTACGATGTCACCGAAGAAGTGCGATGTGGTGATGTCGCACTCGTTCCATATGGATGGCATGGACCTACTGCCGCAGGTCCGGGATATGACTTGTACTTTTTTAATGTGATGGCAGGACCCGATCCCGACCGAAGCTGGAATGCAACTGACCATCCCGACCAAGCCTGGATTCGTGAAACTTGGAATTCACAGCCAACTGACCCAAGATTGCCCTACGGGGAATAAGAAAGGAATTCACATGGCAGATCGTTCAATGACTGTAAGCCAAGCCATCATCGAATTTCTTTCTCATCAATACACCGTTGACGGCGCACATCGCGAACGCACCATCGCCGGAGTTTTTGGAATCTTTGGACACGGAAACGTAGCTGGAATCGGGCAAGCGCTTAAACAATTATCGGTAGAAAATCCAGCGCAGATGCCTTACTTCCAGGCTCGCAATGAACAAGCAATGGTTCATGAATCATCAGCGTATGCACGTATGAAACGTCGCCGCTCTACCTTTGCCTGCGCAGCATCTGTAGGTCCTGGTGCAACCAATATGTTGACTGGTGCAGCTGTTGCAACCACAAATCATTTACCGGTCTTGCTTTTGCCCTCTGATACTTTTGCAAATCGTTCTTCAGATCCAGTGTTGCAACAACTAGAAATCCCTAGCGATGCAACACTTTCGGTGAACGATGCATTTAAGCCGCTCTCCCGCTTCTTTGATCGAGTGCAACGCCCAGAACAAGTCTTCTCAGCTCTCCTTGGTGCGATGCGCGTTCTTACTGATCCAGCAGATACAGGTGCGGTCACCATCGCTCTTCCTGAAGATGTGCAGGCTGAAGTTCTGAAAGTTCCTGCTGAGTTTTTAGCAGAACGAGAATGGCGCATTCGTCGCCCACGAGCAGAAGCGCAACTCTTAGCCGAAGTCGCACGAGTAATTGCGAAAGCAAAGAATCCACTCATCATTGCAGGTGGTGGAATCATTTATTCAGATGCTCACAATGCACTCGCTACATTTGTAGAAAAAACTGGAATCCCTGTAGCAGCATCTCAAGCAGGGGTTGGCTCATTGCCATGGGATCACGCTCAATACGTGGGTTCAGTTGGCGCCACCGGCACAACTGCAGCAAATCGAATTGCGCGTGAAGCAGACCTGATTATCGGAATTGGCACTCGCTATAGCGATTTCACAACATCTAGCCGCACTGCATTCCAAAATCCTGAAGTTCGTTTCATCAATATCAATATTGCAGCTTTTGATGCTTTCAAACATGGCAGTGCGCTCCCAGTTGTGGCAGATGCCCGCGAGACTTTGATTGAACTGACAGAACTACTAGCGGGATTTAAAGTTTCAACTGACTTTGCCGCAAAAATTGCACGCGAGAAGAGTGAGTGGAACGCCGTCGTTGATGCAGCATTTGTCGATCAAAAGCGGGCGCTTCCTAGCCAAACCGAAATCATTCACGCAGTGCAATCTGCATCTGATGCAACAGATACCGTTATCTGTGCTGCCGGTTCATTACCAGGTGATCTTCACAAATTGTGGCGGGTGCGTTCACCGCTTGGTTATCACGTTGAGTACGCATTCTCTTGCATGGGTTATGAAATTGCAGCAGGTCTTGGCGCTGCGCGAGCTGGTGCTATGCCGATTGTCATGGTGGGCGATGGTTCATATCTGATGATGCACACTGAAATTGTGTCGGCAGTTGCTGAAGGACTTAAATTTATTATTGTCTTAATTCAAAACCATGGTTTTGCCTCAATCGGACATCTTTCAGAAGATATTGGCTCACAACGATTTGGTACCCAATATCGCTATCGCAATGAAAAAGAGAACAACTTTGAAAATGACCAGCGATTGCCGGTTGATTTAGCAGCAAATGCTGCAAGTCTCGGGATTCAAGTCATCAGCATCAAAGAATCATCCACAGCAATTGCAGATTTACATGAAGCGGTAAAGACCGCCAAGAAATCTGACAAGGCAACTCTTATTCACATCAATAGCGATCCGCTGCTCTATTCACCAGGCGGAGAAGGTTGGTGGGATGTTCCAATCGCACCTGTCTCCACGCTGCAAAGCACACAAGCTGCCTACGCTAAATATTCCAAAGAAATCACTGCGCAACGTCCATTACTTGGTAATGGCATTAACGATAAGAAATAGGAGCACAATCCATGACCACTCAAATCCGCGTTGGTACCGCACCTGATTCATGGGGAGTTTGGTTTCCAAGCGAGCCACATCAAGTGCCATGGGATCGCTTTCTTGATGAAGTTGTCGCTGCTGGTTACCACTGGATTGAGCTTGGACCGTATGGATATCTGCCTACTGATCCAAAACAATTAGAAGAAGAACTTGGAAAACGTAATCTCAAATTAACTGCCGGAACAGTATTTACTGGATTTCATAAAGAAGATGAGAGTCAATGGCAGCGCGCTTGGGATCAAGCACTCGCCGTTGCAACGCTGGTATCGCAATTAGGTGTTGAACACCTTGTGGTAATTCCAGATTTGTGGCGTGATGATAAAACTGGTCAAGCCCGCGAATCTCGTACGCTCACCAATGATCAATGGAAGCGTTTGGCTGCCGGACACAACAAATTAGGTAAAGCGCTTTTGGAAGAATTCGGAATTCATCAACAATTCCATTCACATGCAGATAGCCATATTGGAACTTACGATGAAGTCGAGAGATACCTACAAGAGACCGATCCACAGTATTCAAATCTCTGTCTCGATACTGGCCACTTTGCATACTATCTCGGTGACAACATCAAGATGATGAATGCTTACCCAGAAAGAATTGGATATCTACATCTCAAGCAAGTTCATCCAAATATTTTGGCTAACACCCTCAAGAATGATCTGCCCTTTGTTGAGGCGGTGGCACAAGGTGTGATGACCGAACCTGGCTTCGAAGGAGTTCCAAAGTTTGCTCCCATCATCGAACGCGCACTTGAAATCAATCCAGAAATCTTTGCGATTATTGAACAAGATATGTATGGCTGCCCTGTTGATATGCCATTCCCAATCGCACAACGCACTCGTGAACATATCCTTGCAACCACACGAGCAGCGCGAGTGAAGTAATGCCGATAAAAACACTCGGTTACGGACTCATCAGCGTTGGCTGGATGGGACGAGTTCATAGCCGTGGAATATCACAGGTTGCAGAACGCTACCCAGAGCTGGGTGTCAATATTCGTAAAGTAATTGCGGCAGATACTCTGTCTGCGGCTCGTGACAATGCAACACAATTGATGGGATTTGAATCTGCCACTGAAAATTATCTCGATGTCATAAATCATCCAGATGTCGACATCGTCTCGATATGTTCCCCTAACTTTCTCCATCATGAAATTGCCATGGCTGCCATTAAAGCCGGAAAAGATTTTTGGATTGAAAAACCAATGGGGCGCAACGAGATCGAATCTCGCGAAATTTCCGAGGGTGCAATCGCCAAAAAATTAATGACTGCTGTTGGATTTAACTATCGTCAATCACCAGCAATTGCACATGCGCGCCACCTAGTTCGAAGCGGCAAATTGGGTCAGATTTATAACGTTGAAGTGAAAATGATTGCTGATTACGTCAATGATCCAGAGGGTGCCTTCACTTGGCGTTATGTCAACGAGTACGCGGGCTCTGGAGTACTTGGTGATTTGATGTCACACGGCTTCGACTTAGTTCAATATGTAGTCGATGACATCACCGATGTGTGTGCTCAATCTGAAATCTTCATCAAAGAGCGGCGCGAAGCAGCTCCCGGAACTTCACACTTTGCCAAGAATGCATCAGGAGCGCTCAAGCAAGTTGAAAATGAGGACTGGACTTCCGGAATGATGCGACTTGCTAATGGCGCGAGCGGAACATTTGAAAGCTCGAGAATCGCTGTCGGTCCTGCCTGTGAATACAGCATCGAAGTTCGTGGATCACTGGGAACTTTGAGATGGAATTTTGAGAATCTCACCGAACTGCAAGTGGCTTTTAGAAACGCCCCTGAATACGGCTTTACCCGCGCTCTCTCTGCACCTGACGATGGGGAATACGGAAGATTCCAACCAGGGCGAGGAATCTCGATGAGTTTTGATGATTTAAAGACTATTGAGGCTTCCCTCTTCATTAAATCTGTTCTAGAACGTAAACAAATTGCCCCATCTGCTGCAGATTGTCATTCAGCAGCAGAATGTGTTGCCGCTGCGAAGCGTTCTATAGCATCAGGCACTTGGCAGAGTGTTCATCAAGTTTCAGGAAACCGAACCACAAGGGAGAAAGTATGAGCGAGTCACCATTTCTCTATATGAAGAAGAACTCACCTACTGTTCTTTGGAATGACTCTGCTGATCCAAAAGAACTTAAGGATGCACTCAATTGGGGAATCGTTGGTGCAACTTGTAATCCAGTCATCGCCCTGACTGCTCTCAAAGCCGATAAAGAACATTGGATTGCGCGTATTAAGGAGTATGCGAAATCTCATCCAGCTGCAACCGAAGATGAAATTGGTTGGGCCATGGTGCGAGAACTCTCCATAAATGCAGCAAAATTATTAGAACCAGAGTTTGAAAAATATAACGGCAGAAATGGCCGTCTCTCTATTCAAACCGACCCTCGTAATTTTAGAAATCCAAAGGCGCTTACTGAGCAAGCAGTTGAATTCTCAAAACTTGCCAAGAATATGATTGTAAAAATTCCAGTGACCTCAGAAGCGCTCTCGGCATTTGAAGAAGCGACTTACCAAGGCGTCAGCATCAACGCCACAGTTTCGTTTTCGGTGGCGCAAACAATTGCAGTTGCCGAAGCCATTGAACGCGGGCTTAAGCGACGTGAAGCTGAAGGTTTAGATATTTCTCAGATGGGACCGGTCTGCACAATCATGGTGGGCCGCGTTGATGATTGGGTCAAAGTCTCTGCAGAAAAATCAGGAGTTTCAGTAGATCCAGGAATCATGGAATGGGCTGGTGTTGCTGTCTTTCGTAACGCTCATAAAATTTATAAAGAGCGCGGTTATCGCACACGCTTGCTCTCTGCAGCGTTTAGAAATCATATGCACTGGTCAGGAATCATCGGCGGAGATGCTGTCATTTCACCGCCATACGCATGGCAAGTGCGCATCAATAACTCTGGAATCATGCCCAATCTCAACAGCGTAGAAGAGCCAATTGAAGCGAGAATTCTTGAACCGATGCTGGAAAAACTTCCAGAATTTCGCAAGATGTACGAACCAAATGGATTAAAGCCTGAAGAATTTACCAACTTCGGTGCGACGCTGCGCACTCTGCGAGGATTCTTACAATCTGTCAATGATCTCGAATCATTTGTTCGCGATGTCACCGTCCCCAATCCAGATAAGTAAAGGCCAACCATGACGACACTGCCAAAGCCACATATCTTTACAGCTGCTGACTCAAAGCCACTTCGCTGGGGTGTATTTGGAGCGGGTTGGATTTCTGATGCCATGGTCAGAACCGCCCAGATTAATTCCAAACAGGAATTTGTGGCGATTGCATCTCGTACACCTGGCAAAGCTGAAGCATTTGCCCAAAAATGGAATCTGCCATCTTTTCACAATTCATATGAAGAACTGGCAGCGCGAGAAGATATTGATGCCATTTATCTCGGTACTTTGCCTTCTGATCGATTAGAAGTTGCTCTCATCGCAATCAATGCTGGCAAGCACGTTCTGATTGAAAAGCCCATCACTATGGATTATGCCGAGGCAGAACAAATATATGCAGCTGCAAAGGCGAAAAAAGTTCTTGCTCTCGAGGCAATGTGGACTCGCTTCTTGCCTCAAATGGATATTGCTCGCCAATTAATGAAAGACGGATCACTGGGCGATATCGAGCTTGTGATATCCAATTTCTGCCAAGCAAACCTCGAGGTTCCACGTCTCTACACAATTGGTGGCGGAAACCCCATCATTGATATGGGTATCTACCCGATCGCCTTTTCACAACAATTTTTAGGTGAACCAAATGAGATCCATGCATTTGGAAAGCTTCATCACAATCAAATTGATGAAGAAACTCATGCCTTTATGCGTTATGCCAATGGATCTCGTTCCACCTTTGTTCTCTCTGGCCGAACCACACTTCCGCATTGGGCTGGAGTATCAGGCACTAAAGCTGCTATCACTTTTGGAACTCCTTTCTTTACGCCAACATCAATCACCATTCACGAGCCTGGATTTAATGGAAAGCAGACAACCTGGGTAGATGACTTAGGAATGCCAGAGCATCTAGGTCTTATCCATCAAGTGCACGCCTTTGCGCAATATGTGGAGGCTGGATTACTCGAATCTCCACTTTATACACATCAAGAATCGCTTGCGAATATCAAGACAGCGCTCACAATTGGCGCTCAGATAGGCACACGTTTCAAATAGAAACTACATCAGATAAGGAAAAGCAATGTCACAGAAACTCAAGGTCGCAATTATCGGAGCTGGTCGCATTGGTTATGTCCATGCTGGAAGCGTCAATGACAACCCCAATCTCGAACTGGTCTATGTAGTTGATCCCTTTGAAGAATCTGCCAAGAAAGTTACGGCAGATTTCGGTGGCAAAGTTGCATCAGATCCTGTTGCAGTAATCAACTCTGGAGAAATTGATGCCGTGATTATTGGATCTCCCACACCTACTCACGTGCCGCTTTTGCGTGAAGCCATTAACGCCGGTGTGCATGCCCTCTGCGAAAAACCAATTGACCTCGATATTAAAAATGTGGATGAACTTCGCCCACTAGTAAATTCTGCGAAGACCAATGTGACGATTGGTTTTAATCGCCGCCAAGATCCACAATTTAAAGCGGTCAAGCGCAAAGTTGAAGCAGGTGAAATTGGCACAATTGAGCAAGTAATTTTGACGAGCCGCGATCCAGGCCCTGCACCTCAGGGTTATATTGCCGTATCTGGTGGAATCTTCCGCGATATGACAATCCATGATTTTGATATGGCACGTAATTTCGTTCCGAATATTGTTGAAGTTTCCGCCTTTGGAGCCAACAGTTTCTGCGACTACATCAAAGAAGAGAATGACTTCGACAATATCAGCGTCGTTATGAAGGGTTCCAATAACGAGATCATTACCATTGTGAACTCGCGCCATTCTTCGTATGGATACGACCAACGAATCGAAGTCTTTGGCGACAAAGGCATGCTGCAAATTAATAACCTAGGACATTCAACAGTTGAGTTATATAACAGCCAGTCAACTCGTGCCGGCGAGCCTTACATGGACTTCTTCCTTGAAAGATACGCCGCTTCTTATCGAAACGAACTAAAACTCTTCGTGGATGGAATTCAGCAAGGAAAAGTCCTTGGTTCTACCTACGATGATGGCCGTGCAGCGCTAATTTTGGCTGATGCTGCTCACGAATCCGCACGAAGCGGCAAATCTGTAAAGGTTAATCTCAACTAAACTAACGAGGTGGCCACTTCACTGACAAAGAAACAGCGAAGTGGTCTTCTCTTTGCCTTTATCGGAGTCTTTGCTTTTTCGCTCTCTCTACCTTTTACCAAGCTTGCGCTTAAAAGCTTTGATCCACTCTTTACTGCTTTTGCACGTCCTGTCATTGCATCGCTCTTAGCAATTCCATTAATGATTTTGCTGAAAGTACCTAAACTCCCCCGTCACTTAATCAGACCTACCATCTTTACCGCATTAGGTGCGGTTTTTGGTTGGCCAATTTTGATTGCTATTGCTCTCCATCGAACAACTTCGGCTCATGTTGCAGTTATCTCTGCTGTTATGCCACTTGTGACTGCAATTCTGGCCGTACTTAAGAATAAGAAACAACCGGGGATTTCTTTCTGGTTGGCGTCCATTTTAGGAACGTCACTTCTGGTCTTCTTCTCAATCAGCCGCGGCGGCACTGGCCAATCAGATTTACTGACAGACCTCATCATCATGGGAGCAGTCTTCGCTTCTTCTTATTGCTATGTGGAAGGAGCAGGTCTTACCAATCATCTTCCTGGTTGGCAGGTAATTTCATGGGTCGTTGTTATTGCACTTCCCATCGCTATTCCCGGAACGTTTATCGTCTATGCCGCAACTAGCAGCGAGTACACAATCCAGCTCGATGCAGTTTTAGGAATGCTTGGTATCGGAATTTCATCGATGTACCTTGGATTCTTTGCGTGGTATCGCGGACTCCAAGATTTTGGTGTGGCGCATGGATCTCAAGTTCAACAATTACAAGCAATCATGACACTTGGTTGGTCGGCGCTGCTCTTAGGAGAATCAGTCACGCTCACTATGGTCTTATCTGCAATCGGTATTGTGCTCTGCGTATTGTGGGCGCTCTCCAATGTGAACCGGCAGAGTGAATCGAAGAAGTCATGAGTACAGAGCTATTAACAGAAGAGACTGTTATTCCCTATCTTCTCGCTAAGGGAATTGTGGCCGAAAGCGATCATCCTGAAGTCGAAATTCTGACTGGCGGAGTTTCTAATGTTGTCTTAGCAATATCTACATCTACTCAGAAATTAGTACTCAAGCAAGCGCTTGCAGAACTCAAAGTTGCTGAAAAATGGGAAGCGGATCAACGCCGAGCAATTGTTGAAGCAAATGCGATTTCGCTCTTTCATCGCTTAAGCCCACAACAAGTTCCTAACCTAGTATTTCTCGACTCTGAGAGATTTATTTTGATTTTAGAGCGAGTTCCATTGGGCAGCACAGTCTGGAAGACCGATCTCTTGAGCGGGGTCATTAATCCAGATGTCGCAGCAGAGTTGGGACGAACACTCGCTATTTGGCATAACTATGGAGTTGAGAACAATGATGCGCGCGAGCAATTTATGGAAGATACTCTCTTTGAGCAATTACGCATCGATCCTTTTTATCGCTTTGTAGCCGCCAAGAATCCAGCGATAGAAAGCGCTATCAAGGCACTTATCGCAGAACTTGAAGGGGATACCACCACCATTGTGCACGGCGATTTTTCTCCCAAAAATATGATGGTTGGGAAAGATGATCAGGTTTATGTTTTAGATTTTGAGGTAACTCACGTTGGAAATCCAGTATTCGATGTTGCCTTTCTCTTGGCTCATTTACTCTGCAAGTTCTACCGCACAGATGTTGAAATTGAAGCAAAGCTCCTGAAGGCATGCGCTCAGCAATATGTCACTGAATACTCAAAACTTCG
>CALMJL010000170.1 GCA_937864425.1 uncultured Candidatus Planktophila sp. | reverse complement strand
TTGAAGTAAATAAATATCGGGATTACACAACCTGGCTGCGCCATCGCTGGTTTACGTTAATGAAAAATCAATCTGTTCCAACAGTTTTAGACGCTGGCGCCTTGCCTCTTGCTGGATTGATGCAACAACCAACCCTGATTACTCCGCATGCCGGTGAATTATCTCGACTACTCAATCGTCGTGGAATTCAGGTCAGTGCAGAAGCGATTGAATCTGATCCGTGGAGATGGGCGCAAAGTGCCTCAAATCATCTCAACGTAACCGTCCTTCTCAAGGGATTTCAGACCGTTGTTGCTCATCATGACTATGTCATCACTTTGC
The DNA here is from genome assembly GCA_937864425.1 of uncultured Candidatus Planktophila sp. GTDB lineage: Bacteria > Actinomycetota > Actinomycetes > Nanopelagicales > Nanopelagicaceae > Planktophila. The sequence continues at coordinate 750 of CALMJL010000170.1, read as the reverse complement.
CGCAAGCAACTCCATGGCTGGCAACTGCAGGTTCTGGAGATGTTCTTGCTGGAATTGTTGGTGCTCTTACTGCAACAAATTACATAGAGATCTTGAATTCACAACAAAGATTTGCTGATGTTGCTGCAACTGCAGCATTCATCCATAACCAAGCAGCGCTCCTCTCTTCCAACGGAGCGCCTATATCTGCTTCATCCTTGATTGCGTCGATTACGCCTGCGATTCGAACTATCTTGAGGTAATCGCTAGGGATATCCCTTCTCTTCCTTTTCCAGAAAGAGCAACTACCCTTATGTATGGTTAAAACTCTGGCAAATCCAGCGCGTGTGCTGATCATCAATGATGACGCTTTTGAATTAGCAACAATGTCAGCATCACTTCGTTTACATAGTGTGAATATTATTGGTGAAGCCAGCAACATGTTAATGGCAGAGAATCTATTCAGATCGCTTCAACCCGACATTGTCTTGATTGATCTTCAATTCTCTGGTGAAGAAGCAGTTGCACTCCTTCAACGCTTTCGCAGAAATGATGAAAATCTAGGCATTGTCATCATTACTTCCTGTCCGGATTTACGACTTTTTGGGCTACTCGAAAAGAATATTCCCAAGGGAAGCAAAATTATTCTCAAGCGCTCAGTTTCTGACCTATCGATTGTGACCTTTGCCTTATCCGAGGCAATCGACTCGGCAGTGGATGGTTCTGCGATGAAATGGATCAGCATTCACTCTGCGATTCATGCCAGCTCAT
>CALMJL010000169.1 GCA_937864425.1 uncultured Candidatus Planktophila sp. | reverse complement strand
CTGGTGATATCAATGACAACGCGATTAACTTCGCGAACTTCATTGGTAATTCTTGTAGAGATTTTCTCTAAAACTTCATAAGGAATTCGCGACCAATCAGCGGTCATGGCATCTTCACTGGATACCGGGCGAAGCACAATCGGATGTCCGTAGGTGCGCCCGTCTCCCTGCACGCCAACGCTGCGCACATCGGCGAGCAACACAACAGGACATTGCCAGATGGTGCGATCGAGCCCCGCGGCCTTTAACTCAGTGCGCGCAATCAAGTCGGCAGCGCGAAGAATTTCTAATCGTTCATGGGTCACTTCGCCAATAATGCGAATTCCAAGTCCTGGGCCAGGAAATGGCTGTCGCCAAATGATTTCTTCGGGAAGCCCAAGTTCGAGCCCAACGCTGCGCACCTCATCTTTAAAGAGAGTGCGAAGTGGTTCGATGAGAGTGAACTTCAAATCATCAGGTAATCCACCTACGTTGTGGTGCGACTTGATGTTGGCAGTGCCGGTGCCACCACCAGATTCGACGACATCTGGATAGAGCGTGCCTTGCACCAAAAATTCAACATCTCCATCTGCTGCAATATCTCGTGCTGCTTTTTCAAAGGCGCGAATAAATTCGCGGCCAATGATTTTGCGTTTCTCTTCAGGGTCAGTGACTCCTTTGAGCGCAGCTAAAAACTGCGCAACTGCATCAACTACTACCAATTGAATTCCGGTTGCTGCCACAAAATCTCGTTGTACTTGTTCGGATTCACCACTGCGCAATAGTCCGTGATCTACAAAGACGCAGGTTAATTGGTTGCCGACAGCCTTCTGCACAATTGCTGCAGCTACTGCAGAATCCACTCCCCCTGATAGCCCGCAAATAACTCGTTTCTTGCCAATCGTTGATTGCGCTTTTGCAACTTCTACATCAGCGATCGCACTGCTCGTCCATGTTGGTGTGCAGCCTGCGATATTGATCAGCCAATTCTGCAAAATCTGTTGACCATATTCGCTATGCAAAACTTCAGGATGAAATTGAACTCCCGCTAACTTTGCACTGGCATCTTCAAATGCCGCGATGGGGGTATCGCTCGTTGATGCGCTGATAGAAAAACCACAAGGAACTTCAGAGACTGAATCACCATGTGACATCCACACTGACTGTGAATCTGGCAGACCTACAAAAAGCTTTGAACCTGGCTTAGTGGCAAGTTGAGTGCGACCAAATTCAGATTTACCAGTTTTTGCAACAACTCCTGCCAGTGCTGCTGCCATTGTTTGAAAACCATAACAAATGCCAAAGACCGGAATCCCAAGTGCGAAAATTGCGGGATCGACTTTAGGTGCGTTTTCTACATATACAGATGAAGGACCACCGGAGAGAATGATGGCTTCAGGGTTTTTCGCAGTAACTTCTGCTGCGGTGATGGAAGATGGAACAATCTCTGAATACACATGAGCTTCGCGCACGCGCCGCGCAATCAATTGCGCATACTGCGCACCAAAATCTAGAACTAGCACGCCGTGGCTAGCGGTCATGAATAACCACATCTACGCGCTGGAAAGATTTCACATCAGAGTATCCACACGTTGCCATAGCGCGACGAAGTGCACCAAAAAGATTCATGGATCCATCGGCAGTATGTGATGGTCCAATCAAAACTTCTTCGAGAGTTCCTACGGTTCCTACATTCATACGAGTTCCACGTGGAAGTTCAGGGTGATACGCCTCAGATCCCCAGTGCCATCCAAGTCCTGGTGATTCAACGGCTTTAGCAAGTGCTGCGCCAATCATGACTGCATCAGCGCCACATGCAATTGCCTTTGCGATATCGCCAGACTTTCCAACTGAACCATCTGCAATCACATGAACGTAACGTCCACCTGATTCATCGAGATATTCGCGGCGCGCTGCAGCAACTTCAGCAACTGCAGATGCCATCGGAACTTCGATTCCTAATACTGAACGAGTTGTATGTGCCGCACCGCCACCAAAACCAACAAGGACACCAGCAGCACCTGCACGCATTAAATGAAGCGCACCTTTTGTGGTGGCAACTCCACCCACAATGACAGGAACATCAAGTTCGTAGATAAATTTCTTGAGGTTGAGGGATTCGCTCTCTGCTGCAACATGTTCGGCAGATACGGTGGTTCCGCGAATCACGAAAATATCTACACCTGCATCAATAACCGCCTTATGCAATTGCGCGGTGCGTTGAGGTGAAAGTGATGCTGCAACCGTGACGCCCGAATCGCGGATCTGTTTGATGCGCTCTTTAATGAGCTCGGGGCGAATTGGTGCGCTATAAATTTCTTGCATGCGCCGAGTTGCATGCTTATCGGGCATTGATGCAATTTCACCGAGCGGAATTCGTGGGTCGTCATAACGAGTCCACAATCCTTCGAGATTGAGAACGCCCAGCCCACCTAATTTTCCAATTGCAATGGCAGTTTCGGGAGAAACCACCGAATCCATGGGGGCTGCAAGGAGCGGAAGTTCAAACTTGTAGGCATCAATTTGCCACGCTGTAGATACATCTTCAGGAGTGCGAGTTCGCCGGCTTGGGACTATGGCGATATCGTCAAATGAATAGGCTTGATGCGCGCGTTTTCCGGGGGCGATTTCGATATCCATAGTTATTTCTTCTTGCTGTAGTTAGGTGCATCGGCCACATGAAGAACATCATGTGGGTGGCTCTCTTGTAAGCCAGCTGCAGTAATTTGAATGAGGCGACCTTCGCGGCGCAGTGTTTCGATATCTGGTGCTCCGGCATAACCCATGCCGCTTCGCAATCCACCTACTAATTGGTGAATGACGGTTGCAACTGGTCCGCGATATGCAACTTTTCCTTCAATTCCTTCGGGAACAAGTTTGTCTTCTGATAACACATCATCTTGCATATAACGATCTTTGGAATATGACTTCTGCTCACCGCGTGATTGCATCGCTCCAAGAGAACCCATTCCACGATAAGCCTTATATTTTCTGCCATCAATTTCTACAAGCTCACCTGGAGATTCTTCGCACCCTGCAAGTAACGAACCGAGCATGACAGAGTTCGCACCAGCAACAATTGCTTTGACGATATCGCCAGAATATTGCAAGCCACCATCTGCAATCAGTGGAATGCCCGCCTTGTTACATGCTTTAGCAGCTTCCATAATTGCAGTGACTTGTGGAACTCCGACTCCTGCAACAACACGAGTTGTGCAGATAGACCCAGGTCCAACTCCTACTTTGACTGCATCGGCACCAGCGTTGATGAGCGCTTGCGCACCTGCGCGCGTTGCCACATTTCCACCGATGATGTCTGTATTTGGTGAATACTCTTTAATGCGAGAAATAGCATCAAGCACTGCGCGATGATGTCCATGAGCAGTATCAACTACGACAACATCAACGCCTACTTCAATCAGCGCTTGTGCACGAGCAAAGCCATCGTCACCAACGCCAACAGCAGCGCCTGCAATACCTACGTTTTTCACTAACTTCACATGCGTGACTTGCTCTTCAATTGCTAAATTGCGATGAATAATCCCGATCCCGCCAGCTTTTGCCATAGCAATGGCCATGGTGGATTCAGTGACTGTATCCATCGCTGATGAAACTACGGGAACTGCCAGCGAAATATTGCGGGTAAGGCGCGTTGATGTATCAACTTCTGATGGCACTACATCGGATGCATCGGGTAGTAAGAGCACATCGTCATAGGTCAGGCCAAGGAGCGTGACCTTCTCTGAGTCAATCATCGAGAGCGCTCCTTCAGTGTGTGCAAGTGCGCAGTCTACCTGCTGAATTAGGCGCCGATTGCCTGCGCAATTTCATCGCAGGCATGCTCTAACCCCTCTGCGCGAATGACTTCTGTGCAATCGAGTGAGTCCCATCCGGGGCCGCCGACAACGATTCGTGGTGCAGGACGTATTGCCGGAATCTCTTTCCAATATTTATCTTCAGCATTTTTAGGTAGTTGTGCCCATAGGAAAATTGCAGGAGGTGCACACTTTTCGACCATGGTGGAAAGCGCAGTGAGTGGAGTGCGAGCGCCCAAGACATACGCCTCAATATTGCGTTCGCAGAGCGCAGCAGCGAGGGCGTGAATAGCAAGCGAATGCAATTCTTCACCAACTGCAGCAAGTAATACCGGACGCGCATTCACTGGTCTCGATAATGGAACCACGCGATGCATCAACTTTTTCGTAAGAATTTCGGAAAAGAGATGTTCGATCTCAATACCTTGTTGATTGAGTTCCCATTCTTCGCCAATCATAAAAAGCGTTGGAACAATGACATCTGCCCATGCGCTTTCGATGCCATATTTATTGATTTCGTGCTCGAGAGTTGCTTCTACAAATTCGCGATCAAAGCTCTCCAAGCCCTTATAGAGCGCGTCCACCACATCTTCGCGAACTTCAATCTCTTTAACGATTTTGGAAACTTTCACTTCACCCGAAAAGTCCCGTGCTTGTTCAGCTGCATCAGATGGGGCAACTCCAGAGACAATCAAACGTCTCATCAGCGTTAACTTTGCTAAATCACTTGGACAGTAGCGGCGGTGTTCGCCCTCAGTATGTTCGGATGGGCCAAGGCCATATCTACGATCCCAGGTACGAAGCGTTGCCGGTGCGACCCCAAGTCGCCTAGCTACTGCGGCTACGGTGAGCTTCGCTTCTACCTCGCTTGCCATGGCGTAATCGTCCCCTCTAGTGGGAGAACTCACCACCTGAAATTCGGACATATTGCCCGTTGAACAAGGCGCGGCGCGATAGGTACTTGAACAACTTATGAAACGGTTGTACTTTATGGCCCAGCGAAAGAAAAAGAGAAAGAAGGAGTGTCCATGGCTGAACTATCTCGTCTCCCACAACCCATCGCATCTGAATGGGAATGGCAGTACGAAGGTGCCTGCCGTTCGATGGATCCTGAAATGTTCTTCCATCCAGATGGTGAACGCGGCCCTCGTCGTCGCAATCGCGAAAATGCAGCCAAGGCTGTCTGTGCAAGCTGCCCAGTCATCAATGCATGTCGCGAACATGCACTTGCAGTTCAAGAACCATACGGAATTTGGGGCGGTCTCTCCGAAGATGATCGCGCCGCTATTTTGACTCGTCGTGGAATTCCACTTATTTCACACGCTTCATAATTTCCCCATAAAAAAATCCCCCGCTCACGGAATTGGCGGGGGATTTTTA
>CALMJL010000168.1 GCA_937864425.1 uncultured Candidatus Planktophila sp. | reverse complement strand
CATACTGCTCTCATTGCACTGGCTCGCGTTGAAGGTAAATCTCCTGTGAATTATCTTGATTCCAATAAGCAAAACTTACTTGTTACTCACACTAAGAAAATATTGGGAGCAGGTATTCGGGTTGGCATAGACGATCTCTTTACCAAGGTGTCGCCATGAAAATCACAAAAGTATTGGGCTACCAAGTTTTAGATTCGCGTGGTCGACCTACTGTCGCTGCTGCCATCACCTTAGAAAATGGTGCAACACACACAGCTCGTGTCCCATCCGGAGCTTCAACAGGAAAACATGAAGCAAAAGAACTCCGCGATGGGGGCTCTGCCATTTCAAATAAGTTTTATTCTGGTAAATCAGTCAATCAAGCAGTAAGCAATATCAACACTGTTATCGCACCAGCGCTAGTAAATATGGCTCTATCTCTCAATGATGTGGATCAAACTCTCTTGCAACTAGATCCAACATCTAACCATTCAACTTTGGGCGCTAATGCAACGTTGGCAGTCTCTTTGGCAGCTGCAAATGCCGAAGCTGCTTTGGCAGGGAAATCATTGGCAAGGTTCTTTTCACATTCTGGCCCACTCGAGATTCCTATGCCGATGGTCAATATTTTGTCGGGCGGCGCGCATGCTGGAAAAACTCTTGATATCCAAGATGTACTCGTGGTGCCTGTCGGTGCAACTTCGTTTGCAGAAGCGATTTCATGGGCAGCGGCAATTCGAGAAGCAGCGGCAGCTCTTGGAGCCAAACAGGGCAAACTCACACATTTAGTAGCTGATGAAGGTGGAATCGGAATTCCTTTCCCATCAATCTCAGCAGCATGTTCTTTTGTAGAAGAAGCTATTTCCTCCGTAGGTTTGGCAGCAGGCAAAGATGTGTATTTAGCGCTCGATATTGCTGCTACCCAGTTTTTTAGTGAAGGTACTTATCATCTTGCGACGGAATCTAAAAGCTTTTCAAGTTCAAATTTTGTTACGCACATGAATGAATTGGTTTCACGCCATCCGATTATTTCAATCGAAGATCCCTTTGCTGAAGATGATTGGGATGCATGGCAGCGCTTTACAGCCAGCGCTCAACAAGGTTTACAGATTCTTGGGGATGATTTGCTTACAACCAATCAGAATCGACTCGATCGTGCTGCATCTGAACGCAGTGCCAATGCAATCTTGATAAAGCCAAACCAAAACGGATTGGTAACTGATACTCAAAAAGTACTTCGCAGCGCCCAAGCCAAAGGATTTGCGACTGTGGTTTCTGCTCGCTCTGGAGAAACTGAGGATTCTTGGCTTGCCGATTTAGCGGTTGGTTGGAAATCCCATCAAATCAAAGTCGGTTCAACTCATGGCTCCGAGCGCACTGCAAAGTGGAATCGCCTCTTAGAACTTGAAGCCACAGAGAAGACAATCTTTTCAAATCC
>CALMJL010000167.1 GCA_937864425.1 uncultured Candidatus Planktophila sp. | reverse complement strand
CGCGATTGGATGCTCAGCAACGGCACTTCACATCCACTCGATGTAGAAGCAGGAATCGCTAACGCACTTGCTGCAACGCTCTACATCTTGGCGCTGCCTGGAAGTACCTATATGTATCAAGGTGAAGAACTTGGATTACATGAAGTTACCGATATTCCAGAAAAAGCGATTCAAGATCCTCAATATTTACGTAATAACAAGGTAGATAAAGGACGCGATGGTTGCCGCGTTCCGCTTCCTTGGGCTACATCTGGAAAATCATTTGGTTTTGGATCAGGGGGCGCTCACCTTCCACAACCACAATGGTTTGGTAAATATTCAGTGGAAGCAGAAGAAAAGGAGCCGCATTCACCACTTGCCATCTATCGAAAAGCTCTTGAACTCCGTAAGTCCTTACAGACCAAAGAAGAAATCAAATGGCATAAAACTAAAGATGTCTCTGTACTGCATTATGCAAGGCCAAATGGTTGGCATTGCATAACTAACTTCAGGTCGCAGTCGTATCCCATGCCTAAGGGTGAGATCTTGATTAGTTCGCAGCCTTTAGTCGATGGTCGCATTCCAGCGGGAACTACAGTCTGGTTTAAGAAATAACTTTTTCTTATGCAACGCCGACGATGTCGACAGCAAAGATCAGAGTTTCATTGGGCTTAATCGGTCCTGCACCACTTGCTCCATAACCCATAGCTGGCGGGATTACTAAGAGTCTGCGACCACCGACTTTCGCTCCAGGTAGACCTTTCTGCCAACCCTCAACTACTTGAGCAAGTGGAAATGTTGCAGGTTGTCCGCTCCATGATGACTCAATCAATTTTCCATCAGACCAGGTCATCAGAACATAATGAACTGTCAGCGTGGAGGTTGGAAGAACTTCCGCACCTGTGCCAACGATGATGTCTTGTGTGGTGAGCTCTTGGGGAGGATTACCTTGCGGCTTAGAGATGGTAGGAACTGCTCCTGCATTATCTGTCACTGCAGGAAGTGCACTTGCGGTTGATTCTGGTGTACTAGACATATTCATCGCTCCAAAGATAGTTGCTGCGCCAAGTGCTAAAACAAAAATTGAAATCAGGATTTTTCTTACTGTGCTATTAATTTTCGAGCTCCTTAATGAGATTAAATTCGCCACCGCCAAGTTGGCCTTGATCGCGATACATCTCAAGCTTTGAGCGAGTATCTGCAATATCAAGGTTGCGCATGGTTAATTGACCGATGCGATCAGTTGGCCCAAAGGCTGCATCTGAGGTGCGCTCCATCGATAACTTGTCAGGGTGATAGCTGAGCGCTGGCCCGGTTGTGTTCATCACCGAATAATCATCACCACGACGCAAGCGAAGCGTGACTTCGCCAGTGATTGCAGACGCTACCCAACGGGTCAGTGATTCACGGAGCATCAAACTTTGTGGGTCTAACCAGCGTCCTTCATAGAGCAATCGTCCGAGGCGGCGTCCTTCTGCATGATAGTTAGCGATGGTGTCTTCATTGTGAATGGCAGAGACCAAACGCTCGTAGGCAATAAAGAGAAGTGCCATGCCGGGTGCTTCATAAATGCCACGAGATTTTGCTTCGATAATGCGATTTTCAATTTGATCTGCCATACCAAGTCCATGGCGGCCTGCAATCGCATTAGCTTCTTTCATGAGAGCTACAACATCGGTGAAATCTTTACCATTAATGGCAACAGGTCGGCCCTGTACAAATTGAATCTTCACATCTTCTGATGCGATAGCAACGGATGAATCCCAAAACTTAACTCCCATGATGGGAGAAACAATCTCAATGGAGGCATCGAGATTCTCTAAGTTCTTTGCTTCATGGGTGGCACCTAAAATATTTGCATCGGTCGAGTAGGCCTTTTCAGTACTATCGCGATACGGAAGATTGTGCGCGACTAACCATTCGGACATCTCTTTGCGTCCGCCCAGTTCGCGCACAAAATCTGCATCAAGCCAAGGCTTGTAGATGCGCAGATTTGGATTTGCTAATAAGCCATAACGGTAAAAACGCTCGATGTCATTGCCTTTATAGGTTGAACCATCGCCCCAGATTTCAACCTTGTCATGCAACATCGCACGAACAAGCAGTGTTCCGGTGACAGCGCGACCAAGTGGAGTTGTATTGAAATATTGTTTTCCGCCAGAGCGAATATGAAAGGCTCCGCAGGCAATTGCGGCTAACCCTTCTTCAACAAGTGGAGTCTTGCAATCAACCAGGCGAGAAATTTCTGCGCCATATTCTTGTGCACGACCTGGAACAGAATCGATATCGGGCTCGTCATATTGGCCAAGATCTGCGGTGTAGGTGCAAGGAATAGCGCCTTTTGAGCGCATCCATGCAACCGCAACCGAGGTATCAAGTCCACCAGAGAAAGCAATACCAACTTTTTCTCCGACAGGAAGCGATGCAAGCACCTTAGACATGGCGTGAAGTCTAGTGGTTGATAAGCGAAGCTAGCGCAGGCTTTACTTTCCAGAGCGCAATCATCTCGTCATAGCGCTTCTGTTCTGCAGCATCTGGTGCGGCGCCAGTTTTTACCGCCCGAATCATGAGATTTCGTGGGGTGTGTTCGCCGCCGACAAATTCAATTGCTTCAACGCGATATCCACGTAACTTCATAATCTGCATCCGTAGCGCATCGGTAAGAAGATCGCCTAACCGTTCTTTCATAATTCCATGTCGAGTCAGCATCGACCATGGCTCGGGAATCTCATGCATCTGCGCTTGCACATCATGATGGCAACACGGTGCAATGAGCGCTAATTGCGCACCCGAATTTATGCACCACGCAATCGCATCATCAGTTGCCGTATCGCAAGCGTGGAGCGCAATGGCAACATGGGCAGATTTCACTTGCGTGTCGGCAATTTCTTCAGCTCGAAATTCAATACTTTTCGCTATTCCTAATTTTTGAGCAATTTCATTATTGCGATCACGTGAATCAGTCCTGACATCAATGCCAGTCACAGATACCGGTATGCCTTGTTTGCGCAGATATTGGTGGGCAGCAAAAGTTAAATAGGCATGGCCACACCCTAAATCAACGATGGTAAGTGGGTTTGAAGTAGTGGGGCTTGGAATATGTCCAGCAGAAATTGCTGCATTCAGTGTCGGCACGAGCAAACGTAAAAATTCTTCTACTTGGCGATATTTATCGGCTTTACTCGGCTTGATTACGCCTTCCTTATCAGAAATACCAACAGCAATCAGAAATGGATCAGCGGGATCGAGCAAACGTGTTTTGCTTCGATCATGATCTAGGTGTTGTGCTTTTGCCTCTTGGGTGCGATGCACTAGTGGTTCACCCTTTTTTGTGATTCGTAGGCTCATGCTTCCTGCAGTGTGCTCAAGGAGAACATTGGCGTAACCGCTGCGCAGATATTGAGAAAAAGGAGTTTTATCTGGAAGAAAATTCTTGGTAGTCATCGCTCGACCATCGCTGTAAGCGACTTGAATATGCAGTACTTCTTTCAGAAGTACGGGGCGTAGATCAATGCGTTCATGCTCAGTCTGCATATTGCGACGTCTTCCAGAGAGTACGACGCGCACCAACTTCTCTGATGAGGCAAAAAGAGATTCAAATTCTTGAAATACTTCTTCAAGGCTCTGATTGCTCATAAGAGTGCATGTTAGCCTTCCGCAATGATTTCAACCACCGAGTGGATGATTACAGCAATTGCGCTCTTTGCAATTCTCGCCTTTGACTTTGGCTGGGCGATTAAGAATCGCAATAAGACAACCTCGATGAAGGAAGTTCTCTTGTGGACCGCCTTTTACGTAGGTTTGGCGATTGCCTTTGGTATTTCCCTTGGAAGCTGGGTTGATTCGCAAGCGCAACAGGAGTTTTTTGCCGGATGGTTAACTGAGTATTCACTCTCCTTCGATAATTTATTTGTCTTTGTGATTATCTTGACCAAACTCAAGATCTCCAGAGAGCGGCAGCAGTTAGCGCTGTTGATAGGAATTATTTTTGCACTGGTTCTTCGAATCATTGCCATCAGCGTTGGCGCTGCGGTCATTGCCCGCTTTGAAGCAATATTTTTCGTATTCGGCGCATTTCTCATTTACACAGCGATTCAGTTATATGCAGAGAGTGCAACTCACGAAGAAGATCAGAAAGAAAGTGGCATCGTTCGAGTGTTGCAAGAGCGCGGAGTTAAGCCTTTCACCATTGCCCTCATTGCACTCGGCATGACGGATCTACTTTTTGCGCTTGACTCAATTCCAGCCATCTTTGGTCTCACTCAAAATGTCTACATCGTTATCACCGCAAATGTCTTTGCATTGATGGGGCTGCGCCAGTTGTACTTCCTCATTGGCGGTCTGATGGAGCGCCTCGTGCATATCGGACGAGGGCTATCTGTCGTGCTCGGATTTATTGGAATCAAACTGATTTTTCATGCGATGCATGCTGTGGGCTGGCATGAGGTGGCGGGTATTCATATCCCCGAAATCACAATCACACAAAGTCTTTCAGTGATTGTCATCTGTATTGGAACTGCAACGGTTACAAGCTTGTGGAGCACGCGCAAGAAGCGTTAAAGCTGCGGTAAATCAGCAACGATGGCAAGTCCGCCAAGTTCGCTTTTGCGAAGCGAGAATTTTCCATCAAGTTTCTCAATCACTGCAGACATAATGCTCATGCCAAGACCGGAACCACCGTTATCGCGGGACCGTGATTGATCAAACCGATTGAGTGAGCGAATGTTTTCGCGATAAGCCTGTTCTGGAAGTCCAGGTCCCCCATCTTCAATAATCAAATGTGCGCTCTTGCCTTTACTGGAAAGTGAAATCCTTACAGGGGCGCTCTTTTCAGTGTGGCGAGCGATGTTGTTCAGAGCATTTTGGATGAATCGCGAGATGTAATCGTGTGAACCCTTGATTTCGATATCTGGCGCAACGGTGAGCGTAATCTTTCGATCGGGGTTGAGCGTGACAAAGTCTGCGCCATGAGCTTGAACACTGTCGCTCAAATTCATTCGCTCGATTTCACGCGTACCGCTTTCACCAAGCTCTGCCAATAGAAGCAAATCCTGAATCAGAGATTCCATGCGATTAATTTCGGTGTGGACTCGCGTAAATGCACGGTTCTTTGCATCGGGCTGTGGCAATTGATCTTTGCTCAACATTTCTACATAGCCTTTAATCACGGTCAGCGGAGTGCGCAATTCATGCGAAGCATCCCCCAGAAATTCCTGCATGCGAGTCAACGAATCTAAATCAGAGCGACGCCGCTCGCGCCTGAAATAGAGCAAGAGCAATAATCCAGCGATGGAATCAAGTAAGAACGTAACGAGCACCAAGTAACGCACATTTGATGCAAAAGTCTTGCTGATATCTGCAGTACTACGCGCGATGATGATGTAATCACCGCCTTGCAGCTGCACTGTTCTGAGGCGATAGGGATTTTCGCCTTTCACTGCGATGGGGGCAAAGGTCGCTCGTTTCACTAACGTGAGATTGGGTGCGCCTGTGTAATTAAGGGATGACTCATTAATGATTGTTTCGCTGCCATCATCTGTCAGTAACGCCAGAGTTGCATCAATAGTTGATTGCTCGATTGCATATAACGATGCGCCAACAGTTTGATCGGGATTATTGAGCGCACTCTGGGCGATGAAATTGAGTGAGCTATCAACTTTTTTGATTTCTTCATCACGCGAATGCCGAACAGTGACGCTACCGATTCCCACAGTAAAGATGGTGAGGAAAACAATGGTGACTAAACCGATACGCGAAGACTGTGATAACTTCACTTTTTCTCCGCTTGTAACTGGAAGCCCACTCCCCTGACTGTCTTTATTCCTTCAAAACCATCTTTGTGGAGCTTCTTGCGCAGGTATGAAATATAGGTATCAACTACCGTGCTTTCGGATTCAAAGGTAATTCCCCACACTTCAGCCAGTAGTAAAGATTTGCTCAGAACCCGACCTTTGCTCTCAAGCAGCACGTGCAGCAGACGAAATTCGGTCGGAGATAGTTCGACTAATTCGCCGTTAAATGTAACTTGATGAGAATCGCTGTCGAGATTAATCGGTCCGCAAGAGAGGCTGGTTGGGGTTGCGAGAGTGAATTGAGACCTGCGCAAAATTGCTTTCACACGCAGAACTAATTCTTCTAACCCAAAAGGTTTAGTCACATAGTCATCGGCTCCCAGTGAAAGTCCACGCGTAATATCTGCGCGATCTCCACGAGCGCTTAACATCAGAGCAGGAGTGTTGTCATTGTTGCTACGGATGCGCTCTATAAATTCAAAACCATCCATCATGGGCATATTGATATCAACGATAAGTAAATCGGGTTTTGTTGTGCGCAACATTGTTTGCGCCACCATGGCATCCGAGGCTGCCACTGTCTCAAATCCGGCCAACTTCAATGCATCACAGAGCAGGTCGCGCATTCCTGCTTCATCGTCAATCACCATAATGAGTTGGCTCATGGCGCTACCCTGCCATGCTCTAAGCCTCATTTCTACCAATTTCAAATACCCCACACGAACTCGTAGGCACTTTCACAGAAATTTCACACCCCATGACATCTACCATGGCGCTGTGAGAAAAGAGTGTGCAGTTGTGGGCGCTGCCCTATTGATGGGTTTGCTTCCCGCATCAATCGCATCAGCAGATCCAACTCCATCGCCATCCCCGACTATTGATTCTTACAAATCACAGATGGAAAAATTTAAAAAGGATCGCGATACTTTCATGCAAGCAATGCAAGAACGTTCGCTTAAGCTTCGTGTCATTAATTCAGAATTTAAGAGCGCTGTTGATAAAGCGGTTGCAGATTCGAAAGTTGCACTTGTTTCTGCAACAACACCGGCACAAAAAAGTGCAATCAATGCAACTCGACAAAGTGCAATCTCTTCAGCTATTGCAGCGCGTGATGCTGCAATAGCAGCTCTCGGCGCAATGCCAACACCGCCAGTTGAACCTGTTAAAAATGAACGGGTTTCTAGCGATTCACGCAGCAAACAAAAGCGCTAATTAATCGACTGCTTCAACTTTCATAGTGCGTAAAGTTTTACGCCCATGGCTTTTCGCTTTTTCATGAATTCGTCTGATTTGTAGCTCAATATTCTTAATCGCTGCGTCAAAGGCAGCCACATCATTAAATCCACGTGCATCTGCGCGAAGCAAAGGCCCCGAACCATGCGAGGTAATCACGACTCGATGTGAATTCTTACCCTGGCGCGGGTTAGCTTCGTGAGTAATTTCAACTTCGATGCGATCGATGGCAACGCTAAAACGTTCCATGGAGCGGAGTTTCTCCTCCGCGATTACCTTAAAGTCACTAGCGAGATCTGCATGGCGAGTATGGATAATGATTTTCACGTATCAACAATGGCACTAGCCCGCCAAAAAAGTAAGAGCGTTTTTAGAGTGGGAGGATGTAGACGATTGCAGTCAGCAGCGCGGCCAACCCTAAGGATTGGCCCAGAATGGCAAGAGCGGTCTTGCGGTCAGCAGCCTGTGCTTCTTTACTTGAGACTTTAGAGAGTTGTCCTAATTTTCCGAAATTAAAGGTACCCATAAATCCGTACGCTAAACAGAACTTACGACGTGATTGCACGAAGCCAATGGAAAATACTGCAAGCGGCAGAAAGATCCCAAGGCGCGCAGACGGTGCTGCGCCGGTAGCGACAAATCCAACGAGTGATGTCACGCTGAGGGCCAATCCGATCAGCGCAACTAATTGCCGACGTCTGATTTCGCCTTTACCAATATTGCACGTGCCTGGAATGTATGAGTCGGTGCTCATTTACGCTTCTTCAAATTCATCTTCATCGATCCAAGCATCGGAATTGGAATCATCCTGCTTTTCGATCCATGATAAGAAAGAACCCACGGCACGAAATGCCAATATGCCCACTGTGACAGCGGCAATGATTCGGCGCAGTGATTTCATGGGTTAAAAATACTCCTACGCGATGATCTTTGCAGGTTTTGGCGCGACTGAAGCGATTCGCTTGATGGCCTCACGTAATATTTCAGGGCTTGTTGCAAAATTGAGCCGCACAAATTGACTGCTCTGTTTACCAAAACGAATTCCGGGAACGAAGGCGACCTTTGCTTGTTCAAGGAGCACTGCTGCAGGATCTTCACCGAGTTCAAGCGCTGAAAGATCTAACCATGCCAGATAGGAACAATGTGGAATTCGATAGCGCACGCTAGGAATCTGCTCTGCCAACACATCTGCCACGATTTTTCGATTGTGATCGAGTTGAACCATGACATCGTCGAGCCATGGCTCGCCCTGTTCAAAGGCAGCAACGGAGGCAAAGCCGCCCAACAACGAAGCGCGATAGTGCGTCGCTGGTGCAATCGCCTTGAGCTTTTCATGCAACTGTTCATTCTGGCTCACGATGATGGCGCACTTGAGCCCTGCGATATTCCATCCTTTACTCGAGGATGTAATGGTGATTCCCACCTGGCGAGCAGTTTCTGAAACCGAAAGAAATGGAATAAAACGCCGTTCTGCAAAGGTAAGTGGAGCGTGGATCTCATCGCTCAAGATGTAGACACCATGCTGCTCTGCCAATTCGGCAAAACGCGAGAGCTCTGCTTCGGTGTAGACCCTGCCCAAAGGATTGTGCGGGTTGCATAGCAGGTGCACCGCAATACCAGATGCATACGCGCGTTCTATCGCATCCCAATCGAGAATCCAATTGCTTCCATTAATTTCTTGTTCAGATTCGGTAAAGGGAACATCTACCTGAACCAAATGAGTTTCATCGCTCCACGTAAAAAAATTGGGATAGACCGGTGAATTAATCAAAATTTTGTCACCAGGTTTTGTCAGCACACGCAAAATTTCTACGACGCCCACACCCACATCTGCTGCAACACGGACTTGTTCGGGATCAGATTTCCAACCCCATCGCTTTGTGGCAAAGTGCGAAAATGCTTTTCCAAGCTCGGGAATTGGACCGAGATAACCTAAATCAGAATGGCTCACCATCTGGGTCAAAACATCGCGAATAGGTTGAGCAACTGCAAAATCCATTTCTGCAACAGGAAGTGGCAGTACATCGGCAGGAAAAGTTCGCCATTTTTCACTGTGGTGGGTCTGCAATTCAGCTAAGTTCACAGCATTTACATCAAAGCCACTCTGCATGGACTTAGTATCTCACTCTTAATATCCTTTCTCTATGCCCGCGCCACACACAATGACAGCTGCGCGGATGAAGAAAATAGTCAGTGATTTAGCGGCGCGAGATAAGAAATTGGCCGCAGTCATTGCAGCACATCCACTCTGCACTATTGGGCAGAATAAGAAACCAGTTACCCATTTTGAGGCTTTAGTCGAATCAGTGATTTCACAACAACTAGCCGTCAAAGCGGCCGACACAATTTATGGTCGTGTGAAAGGTCTTGTGAAGGGAAGAATGGTTCCGGCACGGATCGCTGAACTTAGTGAAGGAGAGTTCCGTGAAGCAGGAGTGTCGGGGGCAAAAACTAAGACCATTCAAGGGCTTGCCGATGCAGCGCTCTCAAAAAAAATTGCGATTAATCAACTTCACACAATTGACAGTGATGAAGAGATTTTTGAAAAGTTAACCAGCCTCTGGGGAATTGGACCGTGGACTGTTGATATGTTCATGATGTTTCAATTAGGCAGGCTTGATATTTGGCCGACCGGCGATCTGGGAGTTCGACGCGGCTACGAAAAAATATATGCGTTGAAAGAAGAGATCACCCCAGCTGCCCTCGATAAGAAAGGCGAGAAATTCCGCCCTTATCGCAGCGTCGTTGCCTGGTATTGCTGGCGAGCGCTCGGTTAACGCGAACTCTGGCTCACTGTTGGAAAGGCGACTCCAGTGCTGGAATGGCAGTCATACCCGTTGGGATTTTTCTGAAGATATTTTTGATGGTATTCCTCAGCGAGAAAGTATGGATGGCCAGTTGCTGAAATGATCTCGGTAACAATTTCATCAAGCCCAGCTGCTGTAAGAACTCCCTGATAGAGATCGCGCGTTAATTCCGCTTCACGCGCTTGCGCATCGGTAGTTGTAAAAATCGCGCTGCGATATTGAGTTCCAATATCTCCACCTTGGCGATTAAGAGATGTGGGATCGTGCATGACCCAAAATTCTTCTAACAATCTGCGATAAGAAACTTGAGTGGGATCAAATGCAACTTCAACTGTTTCTGCATGACCTGTGACGCCTGTGCAAACTTGTTCATAACTAGGGTTAGGGCGAACGCCACCCATATAACCAACTGATGTTGCAGTTACGCCCGCAATTTTCCAGAAACGGCGCTCTGCACCCCAGAAACATCCGGTGGCAAAATATGCTTTCTCATCAGTTGTCATAGTCAGATAACCTACCCTTGTACCTGCGCCCCCGTAGCTCAGGGGATAGAGCACTGCCCTCCGGAGGCAGGTGCACAGGTTCGAATCCTGTCGGGGGCACTTGATTCACAGTAATTTCTCAAGGGATGTAAATCACCAGTAATTTCGAAATCTTTTCTCCTTCCTTCTTGTTTATCACCGTAGATGACGGGAGAATTACCCGCTTGTGCACAGGTTGTGCAACGTATTGCAGTGACATCGAGCGGAGGTAGAGCTATGGATTGGCGCCATCAAGCGGCCTGCCGAGAAGAAGATCCCGAACTCTTCTTCCCCGTTGGAAATACCGGACCTGCCATCACTCAGATTGAAGAGGCTAAAAAGGTCTGCAATCGCTGCATCGTGAAAGAGGCGTGCCTGGCTTGGGCGCTTGAATCTGGTCAGGATGCTGGAGTCTGGGGCGGATTATCTGAAGATGAACGTCGCGCCTTGAAACGTCGCGCAGCTCGTAA
>CALMJL010000166.1 GCA_937864425.1 uncultured Candidatus Planktophila sp. | reverse complement strand
TTTTGGCCAACTTTTCCATCAAGGATTCGATCTGCCAACAGAATCATTCCTGCGCATGAACCGTACACAGGAAACCCTTCAGAAATTTTCTCCTTGATGGGTTCATAGAGATTGAAGAGTTGAGCTAAATGAACAATCGTTGTTGATTCTCCCCCAGGAAGAATGAGCGCTTCGATTCCGTTTAACTCTTCAGCCTTGCGAATTTCATATGCGTTATGGCCACATATACGTGCTGCAGCAATATGCTCTCTGAAATCACCTTGAAGAGCTAAAACACCAACATTCATGTGTTCCTGAAATTACCAACCGCGTTCTGCAAGTCGGTGCGGAACCGGGATATCTGCAACATTAATACCAACCATTGCATCTCCGAGTCCACGTGACACATCGGCAAGAATTTTTGCATCTTGGTAATAGGTGGTCGCTTTGACACACGCTGCAGCGCGATGTGCTGGGTTTCCAGACTTGAAAATTCCTGAACCAATAAAGACACCGTCAGCGCCCATCTGCATCATTAACGCTGCATCTGCAGGCGTTGCAATTCCGCCTGCGGTGAATAGCACAACTGGTAATTTTCCAGTTTCTGCTACTTCTTTCACCAAAGCGTAAGGTGCTTGCAATTCCTTTGCTGCAACATACAGTTCGTCTTCACGCATTGCAGTGAGACGTCGAATCTCTGCTCCAATTGTGCGCATATGGGTCATAGCGTTTGATACATCGCCAGTTCCCGCTTCGCCTTTTGAACGGATCATCGCTGCACCTTCGTTAATGCGACGTAACGCTTCGCCAAGGTTTGTCGCTCCGCAAACGAATGGCACTTTGAAATTCCATTTATCAATATGGTGGGTGTAATCCGCTGGTGTGAGAACCTCTGATTCATCAATGTAGTCAACGCCGAGACTTTCGAGAATTTGTGCCTCTACAAAATGACCAATGCGAACCTTTGCCATCACTGGGATGGAAACCGAATCTTGAATCTGTTGAATCATGTCAGGGTCAGACATTCGAGCAACACCACCTTGTGCGCGAATATCAGCTGGCACACGTTCTAGCGCCATCACAGCGCAAGCACCTGCATCTTCAGCAATCTTTGCTTGTTCAACGTTGACGACATCCATGATGACGCCACCTTTAAGCATTTCCGCCATGCCGCGTTTTACGCGAGCTGTGCCGGTAGTTTCAGATCCAGTGCTCTGGGACATTGTGAAGCGCTCCTTGTAGTGATGGTGAGGCAGAGGAGCAGTCTACTTTGTCGCTACATCTCCTGCACCCTCAGTTTTTTCGGTAAATCTAGGCGCTTTATCGGTAAGGGCTATCCAGATTGCACCTGCTTTAAAGGGAATTTCTGCGCCTTCAGGAGTAGTCCATTGAGTTCCCATTTCAGGCGATGGACGATTCCAACGCGCCTGAATGTATTTTCCATCTCGCAAAATGTAACCAATACCTGTTCCAACAGATGCAATCAATGGTGTTACTCCACCAACTTTGTCATGGTAAATCGAGTCAGAAATCGTCACGATCTGAATAACAAAGGTATCTGCAGTGAGAACTTTTCCAGAAGCAGACAAATTTGGTTTGCCATTATGTGAAAGCTGCCAATTCTTATTCTGCGAAGACCAGGAAACGTCATATGAACTTGCTGGCCAAGAAACATGAGCGCTCGAAATAGATGTTCCCTTTTCAAAATCTTGAGCAAAACTCCAGCCAGGATCCTTTGGGGTTGATAGCGCAATCTCTTTTTCAGAGACAAAATCCATGAGCAAATCAGCACGCAAAATCATGGCATAAGGCTGGATGCGGTTTGGATCGGTCGTGTAGATAGTTGGCGGTTTCGATTGTGCGCCCAAATCAACTAAATTGGCAGATTCGATCTCGGGACGAAATTTTGACTGTGCACCAGAATACGCAAAACCTACCTTGCCAAATTGAGCGAGTAACTCAAGATCTGATACTCGCGCCGATCGAATCGGGCCAATAAGTTGTGGAATTCGCGAAGAGTAAATTGCAGCGAGTCGAGTTAATCCGCCTTCCACCTGCTCTATATAAATAATGTCGGCAGATTCAAGGCCGACTTGAGGATGAGCCATATTTGTATCGTCAATCTTTACCGCCAAAATTGGACCATTCTTGCCGGGTACTCCGCTCAATAAATTCTTCTCTGTTTGATTGAAGATCGAAGAACGAATTGAGGAGCCATTTGGAACTATCAGAAAGATAATTCCAGTAAAAACAACAAGCAGAGAGAGCGCTGCCACGAAGGACTTTTTAAACGACATCGCTAAATAGCATCACTTTCAAATTCATAGATTACCGGTGCAGGAGCGGTGCCTGCCAAGCGAAAGAGGCGAATTAATGGTTTCTTTCGAACTAATTGAGTTCGGTTCACAGCATCTATATGAATTGCAATTGCCATCTTAATCTTTTCAGTTAATTCACGTAGTTCTGAAATCAGCGCTCTCTCGTTATCGCCAGTGACATGATCAACATCGGCGAGCAGTATTCCTAACGCTCCGGTCAGCCCTGTTTCTGCGCTGCTTCTTTCACGCACGCTCGCATCACGCGCTTGATGCGCAGCATGTGTGAGCAAAAGTGCAGCAGCCGGGTCTGATGCCTCTGAACGCGCAATTTCTAGCGCAATCGCAGCACGACGTTGCAGTAATGCATCCAGGTTTGCCCAACTAGTTTCGACGCGATGGTGTAGGCGATCAAGTCGTGTCGCCGAATACGACAAGTACCAGGCAATAAAGGCAATAACGAGTAAGAAGATAAATGTCGTTGACAAACTATTCACCTCTACCCATCAACTTGCTCCATCCTCGATTCTCAGAAGATAGCGTCACCGATCTTCCTCCAACCATTGCCATTTCGTAGACATCAAAGATCTTTTCAGCAACTACATCCCAATCGAAACTCTGTGCGTACTCTTTTCCTAATTGTGCTTTAGCCTTGCGAATCTCAGGATCTTTCAGTAGCGAAATTACTTCTCGTGCCAGATCCTGCGAATTCTCTGACTCAAAGGTGGTTCCAAACTGCCCATGCCCCAAGAGTGAGTTAAATGCTGGAATATCACTGGCAATAATGCTGGCACCACACGCCAACGCTTCCGCCAAAATAATTCCAAATGATTCACCCCCCGTGTTGGGAGCGACATAAAGTCCCACGGAAGTGAGAAAGTCGGCTTTCTCTGCCTCGCTAATTCGACCTAAGAATTCAAAGCGCGAGCGGAGCTCTGGATTCATCAAATCAAGAGCGTCTTGCGGATTTCCTGGCCCTGCTACGAAAACTTTTAGATCTGGAATAGCCCGAATGATTTCAGGAAGAGCGTCAATCAATACAGCTAATCCTTTCCGCGGCTCCTGAAAACGCCCGATAAAACCTAAGGTATTCCCCGACCATCTCTCGTTGATGCGCCCATTCTTGAACTTATCGACATAAATTCCATTAGGCACAACAATCGCATCTGTTTCCAAATGTTCAGTGAGAGTTTCTCGAGCTGCTTCGCTGACTGCAATACGTGCGGTCAATTTTTCAATCACTGGTTCAAGAAACGGAACAATCGCAAAAGACACTTTCTGACGTTTTGCTGCAACGTGGAAAGTACCGACCATCGGGCCTTCTGCTGCCCAACATGCAAGCAAAGAGATGGATGGAATTGCTGGCTCGTGTAAATGCAATATGTCGAAATTTCCTTGCGCTATCCATTGTCGCACTCGTGCAAAAGCAATGGGTCCAAATAGAACGCGGGCAACTGCTCCGTTATAAGGAATCGATATTGGACGCCCTGCATTGACGACATACTCTGGCAAATCGGTCTCTGAAAGTGCCGGAGCCAACACAGAAACATGATGGCCAGCAGAAATCAAATACTCAGCTAAATCACCAACGTGACTTTGAACGCCACCGGGCGTATCCCAACCATACGGACACACAATTCCGATTCGCTTCTTAGAAAGTGGCATCGACTAAACCTGCACAACCTTTTCGCTTTCGACAAAATCACCATCAGTCCAAATACGTTGCAACATGTGCCAATCTTCAGGGTGCTCAGATATTCCAATTTCAAAGAGCTCGGCACATCGTTGTACCAATTTGGCAACTTTCTCGTCATCACTTCCTTGAGTTTCAAGCGGAACATCGTGGAAATCAATATGAATACCACCTGCAGTGTATGAAACATGAGCAACTATGAGAGGAATTCCAGTTTTTACTGCAAGCAGCGCTGGTCCTGCAGGCATCCGGGCTGGAAAACCAAAAAACTGAACATCAATTCCAGACTTTGATAAATCTCTATCGGCCACTAAGGCAATTAATCTCTTTTCTGCGGCACGCTTTAACAAAGTAACGAAGGATCGACTATCTATGGAAAGCACTTCAAATCCCATGCGGCTTCGATGAGCTAAAAATTTCTGAAAAAGCGCTTCTGGTTTCAATCTCTCAGCGACTGTCACGAGTGGAATTCCTAGAGAACAAAAATAGGCGCCAGCGTGATCCCAATTTCCCGAATGAGGAAGCGCAACAACCACACCCTCGTTCTTCTTCATTCGATCTACCAAGAGGTGATCATTGGTGGTGGTCACCGAGGACA
This sequence comes from uncultured Candidatus Planktophila sp., assembly GCA_937864425.1. Classification (GTDB taxonomy): domain Bacteria; phylum Actinomycetota; class Actinomycetes; order Nanopelagicales; family Nanopelagicaceae; genus Planktophila. The sequence continues at coordinate 6,209 of CALMJL010000166.1, read as the reverse complement.
GGATCTTCTCTCTGCTCCAATTTTGAATTCGGAATGTGTCACACCAATAGCGTAGGTATGACTTGATTCCTTTCAGCGTCAGCTCATCAAGTTCGCTTGTACTCAGATTCGGTTTAACCCGCGCTAAATTGTTTCGCAATCTTTGAATACTTTTACCATTCTTTGCATAGACAAAATCAGCTATCGAGCTGAAGAGTCGGTAAGCCAATGTCTCTGGAAGCGCTCTGACAAGTGCCCAACCTGCAAAATAGGCGCTTGCGATAAATCGATCTTTCATCGCTTGTGTAAACCTTTATAGACAACAAAAATGCGCTGAAAAACTGTGATGACCCCCAAGATTGAAAGTATCCAGAAACCGATTGCAATCACAAAAGGAATGCCAAGACCATGCAAACCAGCGGCAACCAAAATAATAATAAGCCGCTCAGTTCGTTCTGCAATACCTACTGAACATTCGATTCCAAAACTTTCAGCCTTTGCCCGAATATACGGAATCAATATCCCGGTTATCAGCGTCAGAATTCCCAGATAAGAGATCGGATCCTTTGCTTCAATAAAAGGTAGAACTAAGGCAATCAGAATCACCGAATCTGTGACGCGATCAATTGTGGAATCCAAAAAACCGCCCCATTTGCTTGCGCCTTTTTGTGAAATTCGTGCGATGGCGCCATCAAAGAGATCGCTCAGAGCAAAAAATGAAATAGCAATCGTTCCCCAGAAGAATTTCTCTTGAGGATAAAAATACGATGCCGAAACGACCACTCCAACTGCTCCAGCGATAGTGATTGCATTGGGAGTAATACCAATTTTCACTGCCCATTTAGCTACTGGATTAATTAATCGAGTAACCCCTGGTTTTAAAACGCTGCTAATCATCGGCACCATCGTAGGCTTACCCACATGTCTGACTCCAAATTTGAGCCTGTGACATTGCTGCCACCTCGTATCCACGTTTATGGACATGTGAGCGCCACCCCAGGAGCGCTGGCCGAGATAGTTGGTGGCACAGTAACTCACGAGGTTATCGCGGAATCAGATCTTGCACTCTTTGTCGTTAATCCAGCAGCTGGAATTAGTCCTGAAACTATTGCACTGTGGCGCTCCCTCGATGAATTTCAAATTCCCCGTTTAATCGCTGTAACAGTTCTTGATGGACAGGAACTTGATTTTGATGATGCCGTGATGCTCATCAATCGAGTTTTTGATCAAGTGATTACACCCTACTTAGTACTCCACGCTGAGGATGGGCATCCCATCGCACTCATCAGATTGTCTGATCTTGAAATTATCGATTACTCAACTAACCCACCGACCATGAGGCATAGTGAGCCTGAACATGAAGAGTTAGTAAGAGAATTTAGAGAAGAATATTTCGAATCTATTTCGGAAATGGATGAAGCTGCTTTTGGTGCTGGGATTCTCTTTCCAGCGATTCCCGTGAATATTTCGCGTGGAATCGGACTTGATGTTGTAAAGAAATATATTGCTGAACTACCAAGCAGCAGCTAATTCGGCTCTCGTTGTAGTCAACAGTTGTGGCAAAACTTTTGTCTTTCCAATAATTGGCATGAAATTTGCATCTCCCGACCACCTTGGCACGATGTGTTGGTGAATGTGCGCGGCAACACCAGCGCCTGAAATAGCGCCTTGATTCATTCCAAGATTGAAACCATCAGCTTTTGAAACTTTACGGATTACTTGCATGGCATGAGCACTTAAGTCAGTAATCTCATGGCGTTCCTCATCGCTCAGTTCAGTCAAATCAGCGACATGTCGATTGGCACAGATCAATAAGTGTCCTGGGTTATACGGATACAGATTCATGACAACATAGGCGCTACTTCCACGAGCAACTATGAGCCCTTCTTCATCGCTTAGCGTTGGAATTCGGCAGAACGGGCATTGAACATCGTTACCATCAAGAGGCCGATTTTCTCCGCGCAAATAATCAAGGCGATGCGGAGCCCATAAACGTTGCCAGCCATCGGGCATTCCTACACCGCTCAAATTTTCAGTCACCGTTACACCTGGATTCGAGTTGAAATCGCATCTGTAATTTCCGCAATCGCTGTTGCGATAGGAACGCCATTTTTCTGATCGCCATTTCGATATCTAAACGACACTGCTTTGGCCTTCATATCTTCTTCGCCAGCAATGATCATGAATGGAATCTTCTGCATTTGGGCGTTGCGAACCTTCTTCTGCATGCGGTCATCAGATGAATCTAATTCAGCACGAATACCTGATTTCTTCATCTGTGAAATGACATCGCCCAGATAATCGGCAAATGAATCCGAAACAGGGATGCCCACCACTTGCACGGGTGCCAACCAAGGAGGAAATGCTCCGGAGTAATGCTCGGTGAGAACTCCAAAAAATCTTTCGATGGATCCAAAGAGCGCACGGTGAATCATGACTGGACGTTGTTTACTTCCATCGGATGCCGAAAATTCGAGTTCAAATCTTTGTGGAAGTTGGAAATCAACCTGAATGGTCGACATCTGCCAGGTGCGACCGATTGCATCCTTTGCTTGTACCGAAATCTTTGGACCATAAAAGGCAGCTCCACCCTCATCGAGAACTAACTCTAAATTCTGAGCAAGTGCAGCTTTGCGCAGAGATTCTGTTGCCTCTGCCCAATCTGCATCCGAACCAACTGATTTTTCAGGATTGCGCGTGGAAAGTTCTAGGTAGAAATCTGAAAGTCCATAATCGCGGAGCAAATTAAGAACAAAAGTGAGTAGTGAATCCAACTCCCCTGGCATCTGTTCTTTTGTGCAATAGATGTGCGCATCATCTTGGGTGAAGCCGCGCGCACGCGTGATTCCATGGAGCACGCCTGACTTTTCATAGCGATACACAGTTCCAAATTCAAAAAGTCTAAGTGGTAGCTCACGATACGAACGTTGACGTGATTGAAAGATCAAATTGTGAAATGGGCAGTTCATGGGTTTCATGTAGTACTGCTGACCTGCGCGCTTAATAGTTCCATCTGCATGGAGTTCTTCATCCATCACCATCGGTGGGTACATTCCCTCTGAGTACCAATCCAAGTGGCCCGACTTTTGGAATAGAGCTGCTTTAGTCAGATGTGGTGAATAAACAAATTCATAATTTTCTTCTTCATGGCGCTTTCGCGAATAATCTTCCATAGCGCGTCTCACAATTCCGCCCTTAGGATGAAAAACCGCAAGACCTGAGCCAATCTCTTCGGGGAATGAGAAGAGATCCAATTCTTGGCCAAGTCTCCTGTGATCGCGTTTCTCTGCTTCTGCAAGAAGTTCTAAATAAGCATTGAGTTCATCTTGGGAGGGCCAAGCAGTTCCGTAGATGCGTTGCAACATGGGATTCTTTTCAGAACCTCTCCAATAAGCACCAGCACTTCGCATCAACTTAAATGCAGGGATATGTTTTGTTGAGGGAAGGTGCGGACCGCGACAGAGATCTGACCAGACTGGTTGTCCATCTCTACCCAAGTTGTCATAGATTGTTAACTCAGTTCCACCAACTTCTACATTGGTTTCGTCATTGCCTCCACCCTTAATTCCAATGAGTTCGCACTTATAAGGTTCGTGCGCCAACTCTGTGAGGGCATCTGACTCTGTTGTAACGCGTCGTTTAAATCGCTGGCCTTCTTTAACAATTTTCCGCATTGCACTCTCGATCTTTTCCAGATCTTCGGGAGTGAATGGTTGCGGCGGATCAAAGTCGTAATAGAAGCCATCGGTAATCGGTGGACCGATTCCGAGTCTGGTCTGGGAAAATAATTGCTGCACTGCTTGAGCCATGACGTGCGCAGTTGAATGGCGCAAAACCGCAAGGCCTTCAGGTGAAGAAATTGTTACGCCCTCAATAACATCGCCATCGTGTAGATCGGTCCATAAATCACGGAGGAGACCATTAATCTTGCAGACAACTATCTCCTTATTATCGGCAAAGAGGTGCGTTGGTTTCTGATCAGCTTCAATCGCCTGTTCCACACCCGAAACGGTTACCTTGATCGAAGACATGGGCTCAGCCTACCGAAACAGGTTGTGCAGAGGCGCGAATTTGGGCCTCAATCGCGCGCGATGCCTCGCCCATCTCCAATTTCATTTCACCTATATGAGAAATATGTTGCGCAATTCGCAGACTAGAAAGTAAGAATCCAGATGATATGTCAGGAACTTCTGAGATATGAATCGGTCTTACTTTGACTCCGCATTCCTCTACCGCCAAGGCGCGCATCACCCCTGGCAAAATTCCCGAGGTTATTGGTGGCGTAACCCATTCACCCTTGATCATGAATAGTAGGTTTGAAACCGCACTTTCCGTAATGTAATTCTGAGAGTTAAAGAGAATGCAATCATCAAAACCCTCATCCTGAGCAATTTGTAAAATAGAGAATCGGAAGTCATAGGGAAACATCTTGTGTTGCATACCAAGAACGGTCTGTGAATAAAAAGTTAATCTCGCTGGGTTTGGATTCTCTTGGTATTCGTGATGAGTAATGACAAACCCATTTTTGTAGATGCAGATGCGTAGCCGTCCCGTTTCATACGGATTTTCGGCCAATACCTGAACCAACTTATTGCGAATCTCTTCTTCGCCTGGCATTGGGATTCCGAGTTCGGTCGCTGACGAAAGCGCCCGCCTCATGTGACGGCCGAGTGCAATGGGCTTACCGTGCACTGTTTTGATAGTTTCGAAAATTCCAGAGGTTTTAGGAAAACCATGTGCATCCAATTCGACTGTCATGGCAATTGCCCACCGGCGAGTGAAATCAAATGGCGCGCCTTGAGTTGGGTTTCTTCCCATTCAGAATGCGGATCACTTCCCCACGTTATTCCAGCGCCGGTTCCAAAACGTAAAACATTGTCGTCACCTTTCCAGAAAGTGCGAATACCAACTGCTAGTTCTGCTCGATCTCCGTGAATCCAGCCCAATGCTCCGCAATAAGGGCCGCGCAAACCTTCTTCTCGCGAAATAATTTCTACAGCAGCGCTCTTTGGGGCGCCACTTACTGAACCCGGTGCAATAGTTGCTTCAAATATATCGCTCCAACTCACGTCATTTCTTAAAGTGCCCACGACATCGGATACTAAATGGGTAAGCCCAGGATGTTGTTCGTGTCGGAAAAGTTGCGCCACTTCAACTGATCCAGGTAGACAGATCCGACCTAGATCATTTCTCATCAAATCTACAATCATGAGATTTTCGGCCTTATCTTTCTCGCCAAATTCAGTAGCGCCTTGACGTAGTGTTCCTTTGATCGGCGAAGTCTTTAACTGCCTTCCAGTACGGGATAAAAACAACTCTGGCGATGCCGATGCAATTTCTAATCCAGGAATTTTTAAGTACTGCGAATACGGAGCTGGGTTGGCGCTCTGTAACCGAGAAAAGAGCCCTGCCAGTGACACATCTCTTTCTCCAAGATAGTGGTGCAAGATTCGGCAGGCATTCACTTGATACACGCCACCTTCGGAAATAGCATGTCGAATCCGCGATACATATGCCATGTAATCCATCTCATCGAGCGATGAAATCCACGGTCGTTCTAAAGCAGTCCAATCTCGTGTTTCAAATTTCTTCTCTTCAACTTTCTTAAATCGAACAAATTGATATTCACCTTCAAAGGTGACAACTACTGCCCAAAAATTTCCATCATCTAACTGCCTTGGATCGCTTGTTACTTCATCAATATGGGTTGCCGACCTTCCTCCCATCCAAAATTGATAATCGCGACCAAACATGGGGCAAGGCTACGCATAGAGTGAAAAACCCACTTTGCTTACGCAGCCGCTGCTGCGCTAGATTTCTCCCCTTGCACATTGCGGACGTAGCGCAGCTGGTAGCGCGGAACCTTGCCAAGGTTCAGGTCGCGGGTTCGAACCCCGTCGTCCGCTCGGATTAACCGCCGCTTCGAATTAAATTTCAGGTGGCGGTTTGTCTATGGTCGGATGGCCGAGAGGCGAGGCAAGGGACTGCAAATCCCTCTACACGGGTTCAAATCCCGTTCCGACCTCCATTGCGTTTAACTTCGGTGATAACGCAATAAGTGAAGCAATAGACTGACGCAACATAACTTCATATACCGGGACGATTGGCTCAGCGGTAGAGCACCACATTGACATTGTGGGGGTCACTGGTTCGATCCCAGTATCGTCCACTCAATTTCTTCTGCGCATCCCACAGTTTCAGTGCAACTCGTTTTATATTTCCGAGATGAG
>CALMJL010000165.1 GCA_937864425.1 uncultured Candidatus Planktophila sp. | reverse complement strand
GAATCTTCAGCGCGCATCGCATTAGGCGATGGTTTATCGAAACCGAGCAGACCGTATGGGTTATCTTCAACAACAAAGATCTCTTCTTCGCGGCAGATATCGAGAATTTCGGTACGACGATCTGCGGGTAGGCAGACTCCGGTTGGATTTTGGTAATTAGGAATGAGATAGAGAAATTTAATTTTTCGTCCTATAGCGCGAACGCTCTTAATTGCAGCGCGCAGCGAATCAGGGATTAACCCGTCGTTATCCATTTCAACGTGAACAACTGATGCTTCGTACTGTCTGAAAGTGCCGAGCGCTCCTACATAGGAAGGCGCTTCGACGAGAACAACATCACCTGGATCAATAAAGATACGAGAAATTAAATCAAGCGCTTGTTGTGATCCAGTTGTAATTACAACATCATCTGCATTCGCACGGATTCCTTCAAGCGCCATCACATCACAAATTTGTTGACGTAATTTTGGATGTCCCTGACCGCTGCCATATTGCAAAGCTTCAGACCCATTATTCAAAATCAATTCATTAACAACGCCTGCCATCATCTCCATAGGAAGCGCTGAAAGATTAGGCATTCCACCTGCAAGTGAGACGATTTCAGGGCGAGAAGCAACAGCAAAAAGTGAGCGAATTTCAGATGGCAACATTCCGGCAGCGCGATGCGCGAACCGTTTTTCCAGGTTCTGCGAGACGCCGGTCTGATAGCGAATTGAAATATCGGACATAAGGAGAAGTCTCCCATATGTAGTGCAGTGCTGGTGGTGGGGTTATTTACGAAGGCCAGCCTTACGCAGATCTGAAATTCTTAATGTGCCAGTCTTTGCATCATCTTCTGCTGCCAAATAAAGGCGCTGAATTGCAATCACAAAACTTTCTGCGATGGTGTCACGGAAATCGGCACGAGCAAGGCGAGCGCTATCTCCTTCGTTGGTGGCATATCCCAATTCGACGCGAATAGCTGGAGCTTTCGTTAAACGTAGCGAGTCCCATGTTTTGGCATGAGTGCGGCAATTAATGAAATCAGTACGGGCGCATAGCTCGCGTTGAATGAGGGAGGCAAATCTTTCACCAACAATGGAATGAACTCCGTGTTGATCGCTTCCATAAAAGAAAGTTGCAACTCCACGTGCATCTGGATTTGCATGGTGATCTACATGAAGTGAAATCAATAAATCGGCGCTGTTCTGATTCGTAAAGGCAATTCGTTCTTCTTCGGTGGGATTATTTGTTACGCCACGAGTAAGAAAAACGCTTGCCCCAAGCGCCAATAAACGCCCTTCTATCCGGTTTGCAATATCGTAAACAATTTCAGCTTCATGGTTCTGTGATCCAGGATCTAAAACAATGACTTTATTAGCTAGCGCCGGGCCACGATTCTTTTGTGCAGCGCTTTCGCGAAGTGCGGCAGGAGTGCCACCTGAAACTATTTTCGTTAATCGAAGCAGAGCAATGATGGTGGCAGGGCCACATTTACCATCAACTTTAATTCCAGCAGATTTTTGAAATTCTTTTACAGCAGCCTCTGTCATTTCACCAAAGATGGCATCGACTCGACCACAGTTAAATCCCATTTCAGTCAGACGTGATTGCAGTGCAGCAACATCATCTCCACGCATCATCGGAGATGGTTGTAAGTAAAGCGAACGATCGCCAAGTTTCCAACGCGCTTCTTCGAGCGCTTGTTTGGTAGCTTCGTTGAGTTCGCCAGTAACGGTTAACCCGCGTTCTTGTTGAAAAGAGCGAATTCGGTCCGCCGACATCTCTGTCATAAAGGTGTCACTCAACAACCCTGACGGGTTCGAATTAAATAAATCCTTCGAGTTCTTTAAGGAGTGCTGGCTTTGGTTTTGCGCCGATGATGGTCTTAACCACTTCACCATTGACATACACATTCAACATCGGAATTGATGTCACGCCATATTTAATAGCGATAGCTGACTCTTCATCAGTGTTGAGCTTGACGATCTTTAACTTATCGCCATGTTCTGCGGCAATATCATCGAGAATCGGAGCAATCGCACGGCATGGCCCGCACCATTCAGCCCAAAAATCTACAAGCACTGGGGTGCTGCTCTTAAGGACTACTTGATCAAAATCTGCTGCTGTTACCTTGGCTGGCGCGCTCATTCTCTGCTCCTATTTATTGTTATCGCTTATTACCTTGAATCCTAGTTTGATTCTTAACTCACGCACCCGAAGGTTACTAGTGGGATAAGAATTTTTCAGCGTCTAAAGCCGCTTGGCACCCTGATCCTGCAGCAGTAATTGCCTGACGATAGGTGTGATCCACCAAATCGCCACACGCAAATACTCCAGCGAGATTCGTTCGCGTAGAGCGTCCTTCGACCTTTACATAACCCTCGTTATCAAGGGCTACAGATGATGCAACAAGTTCAGAGCGTGGAATATGCCCGATTGCAACAAAGAGCCCAGTAAAGGCGCGCTCTGACACATCGCCGGTCTTGGTATTACGAAGTTGCAAACCTTCGACTTTCTCACTTCCTAAAACATCGATGACTTCGGTATCCCACAACATTTCAATTTTAGGATTCGAAAAGGCGCGCTCTTGCATAATTTTGCTGGCACGAAGTTCGTCACGGCGGTGAATCAATACAACTTTCGTTGCGAATTTTGTTAAGAAGGTAGCTTCTTCAACTGCAGAATCTCCTCCGCCAACAACTGCAATCGTTTGATCGCGGAAGAAGAAACCATCACAGGTTGCACACCAAGAGACACCGCGTCCTGATAGACGCTTCTCGTTAGTTAAACCAATTTCGCGGTAAGCAGATCCCATCGCCAAAATAACAGCACGGGCTTTTACGGTATTACCGGATCCATCTTTGACAACTTTGATATCGCCGCTTAAATCCATTTCAACAACATCATCAGTGATTAACTCGGCGCCAAATCTCTTCGATTGCTTGCGCATGTTATCCATGAGATCTGGTCCCATGATCCCGTCGATAAAACCAGGAAAGTTTTCAACCTCTGTGGTGTTCATGAGTGCGCCGCCTGCAGTAACAGAACCTTCATAGATCACAGGATTTAGTTGGGCGCGCGCTGCATAAATTGCGGCGGTATATCCAGCAGGACCTGATCCCACAATGACTAATTCGCGAACATCACCGCTCATAGTGCGCAGAGTACCGCTCGAGTGAAGCTACTTCTTGCGAGCGCGTTGCAGCGCCTTCGTGGCGAAGGCTTTCAGTCCTGCGATTTCACTCACTTTTAAAAGCCGCGCCATCAGTAAGTAAGCCAGGCCACTTCCAATGAGAACGAGCGCAAGGCGAAGTGTGCGCATTGTCAACGTTGTCTCTTCATATGCCCAGCCAAAATATTGAGCGAGCGCAAAGAAAGGAAACATTCCGATAATTGATGCGGCAAATAGACGACCATGCTGACTCGCAAATTGCGAGATTTGTAAGCGCCCTACATGTTTTTTCAGCAGCCCGATAGTGACAAAGAGCCCCACGATATAGCTGATTGAGAAAGCAACACCTAAACCAACAGTGACCCAGTTGCTATCAAGTGTTGCTAAGAAGATGTAAGAAAGCGCCACCGAAATAACGTTGATGATAATAATTGAAGTAACTTGCGTCTTGGTATCTTCAAATGCATTAAACCCACGAATCAAAATTAAGTTGATGGAAAAAGCAACTAATCCAAAGCTGAGAGCTGATAAAACAAATCCGATGTAACGCGAATCTTCTAAGCTAACTCCCATATAGAGAACTTCAGTCATTAAGGGGCCAAAGAAGAAGAGCGCAACAGCGCTAGGAACAGTAACAACTCCAACCATGCGGATTGCGCGAATGAGTTGGCTGCGCACCTCATCAACTTCGCGAGCAATTGCTAACTTCGATAGATGTGGCAAGAGCGCAGTAACAATAGAGATTGTGACAATCGAATATGGAAGCAACATGATGTAGTAAGCGCTGGTATATGGAGTAAAACCAACGCCAGTTGTAATGCCAGCCTGAGCACTTCGCACGGCAGCGCTGGTTGCAACGTTGACGGTGACGAGATATCCCAATTGCGAAATCAGCACATAGACCAAAGTCCAACCCGCTAAACCAAATGATTTTCCTAGCCCTTTAACCCCAAAGGTCAGACGCAGATGAATTCCAGATCGCTTCACAACCGGAATCAAAATAAGCGCTTGAATGACAACGCCGAGCGTTGTGCCCCAACCCAGTAATTGCACTTGGAAATCAGTAATCGAATCGATGGTGATGGCGCTTTGAAAGGCGAGGATTCCAGCAAAAACAACGATGACAACCACGTTATTGGCAATCGGCGCCCACATAAGAGGGGCAAAGGAACCACGTGCATTGGCCACTTGGCCCAGCATGGTGAATAACCCTAAGAAGAAAATTTGCGGCAAGCAGTAACGGGTGAAAGCAACTGCAATTTCGCGCTCTGTTTCAAATCCTGGCGTAGAAAATTCTGGTGCATATAACTTCACAAGTGCCGGCGCAAAGATCACACCAACCACAACAAGTGCCAAGAGAATTCCTGAGATTGTTGTGACAAGCCGTGATGCAAATCCTTCCCCACCATCTTCATCTGAAAATGATCGAACCAATTGCGGAACAAATATGGCAGTCAGTGCGCCACCCACAAGTAAGTTGTAGAGAATATTGGGCATAGTGTTGGCAACGTTGTAGGTGTCAGCAAGGAGCGCAGTTCCCAAAACAGCAACAGCGAGAAGCGCGCGGATAAAACCAGTGATGCGCGAAAGAATTGTGCCAACTGCCATGATTCCGGAAGCACGGAAGAGTTCGTTATTTTTCATGACGCACCCTTCGAACTCGCCGTACAGATTGGGTTATTGCACCGAATAACAATAAAACAGCAGCCGCAGTTGTAAACCAAGCAACACGCGAATCAATGATGGTTGCAGTGAGATTTAATTGAGATTTAATTCCCACATGCTGTCCTTTGGTGTTGAGAAATTGCGCACGTACCAAGGTAGAACCGGGAGCAATCACATCAACTGGTACCAAAATTTGCTGACGTGATTTTGGAGCAAGCTCAATATTGTTGACATTTTCAATGTGGATTCTTGAATTCATCGGAATCAGAGAAACACTCACAACTGTTGCTGTATCAAAATTATTAACAAGTGTCACAGGCAGTTTGGCACCGCTAGATGTAATTTGGTATCGGCCAGAAACCACTTTTAATTTGTTGGAGACTAACTTCACTTCTTTATTTTTATCGTAAGAAAAGAAGGCTCGCTCTTCACTATTCAGCAACGGATTCATCACAACACCAAGCCGGGCGCGCAGCAGATTAATCTCAGGTGTTGTTGTGAGAGTTGAAAGCCCGCGCAGTAAACGGCGATTGTCATTGTAATCTGCTATGAATTTAGGACTTAATCGCGATCGACCTTCGCTCCAACCACTTTCAGCAACTATTGGGCGATTAAGAAATTTTTCTAGTTGCTGCTCCGCATATTGTCTATAAAAATTTAACTCACTAGGTGCAATTTTTTTCAATAATTTTTCATCAGGGTTTCCGTACGGAAGAACGACCACTTTGTTATCACGAGTCGTATTTTTCAAACGATAGAGCCAATTTTCCGCAACAACCTTTGCCGGGGTAGCCGTCTGAGAAAATAATTGAATTTCATCAACGAGAGCTGCATCAATGACAAAAGTTTCACGCGAGCTAGGCGGTCCATACACCAGGACACCAAGTCGACCATCTGGCAGTAACGCAGTAGCCAGATCATTTTCTCTAAAAGTTCCGTCAAATCTCAGGTGTGGTTTATCAATGACACGAATAGTTGGGCTCGCTGCTTCTGCGTGAGGTAGCCCCAAAAAGCTAAGCGCTATCAGTATGAGCGCAAATTTCTTCACAGCGCGCTCAACTCTTCAGTTGCATTTGTGCGCGCGATCAATTTCTTCTCGTCAGGGTAGGCAAGGCGATCAACAATTTCAGCAAGCGGAAACCAAGCAACCTCATCTACTTCCGTTTCTTGGGCAAGGAGAACTCCCCCATTTTCTCGGAATAGATAATGATGAACGGTTTTATGAATCCTTTTTCCACCAGCCATAAACCAGAAATCGATTACTCCAAGAGATTTTGCAATCGTCGGCTGAATACCGGTTTCTTCTTGTACTTCGCGAAGCGCCGCTTCTTCAGGAGTTTCACCTGCTTCGATATGGCCTTTTGGTAACGACCAGAGAATTCTTTTTCCAGTGAGATCTTTAACGTCGCGCCTTCCAATAAGAAGGCCTAATTTTCCGGAGGTATCAACAACTAATCCGCCGGCGCTGACTTCATCAACGCGCTGCGCATACGGTGCTTTTGTGGAATTTTTACTTTGCGGAGAGCGGTTCGCAGGACGCTTGCGCCTGCGTTTCTTTTTAGTACCTTCGCTGCCCGCACTAGGTGCCGGGGTCATGCCCTAAGAGTACGCGACTACGCTTACTCCTTGTGAGCGCAGAAAAGGTTAATTTAGGTGCGGAATTGGCGATTCGTTCGCTGGTAGAACGCGCACCTTTAGCGAGCTCACTTGCTGCAGCATATAAAGCGGCGGGCTTTCGCCTTGCACTCGTTGGTGGCCCAGTACGAGATGCAATTTTAGGTCGCCTTGGAAATGATTTAGATTTCACAACAGATGCTCGCCCCCATGAAAGTAAGAAAATTCTTAACGCGTGGGCAGATAACACGTGGGATACCGGAATTCTTTTTGGAACAGTTGCTGCAAAACGTGGCGATGTCACGGTTGAAGTAACAACGTATCGATCAGATAAATATGAAGAAGATTCGCGCAAACCAGAAGTTGAATTTGGTGACACTATTGAAGGAGATCTATCGCGCCGCGATTTCACAGTCAATGCCATGGCACTTGAACTTACTGGCGCTCAACCAGAATTTATCGATCCCTATGGTGGTCTCGATGATCTAGTAAAGAAAGTGCTACGCACTCCAGTAACTGCGCAACAATCATTTAGCGATGATCCACTTCGCATGATGCGTGCAGCTCGGTTTGCAAGTCAACTTAATTTCGACATTGCACCCGATGTTTCGGAAGCGCTCGCTGCTATGGCTGGTCGCATTTCCATAATTTCTGCAGAACGTATTCGTGAAGAATTCATTAAATTGTTGCTCTCTCCCAATCCCCGTATTGGAATCACCATCTTGGTTGAATCAGGCCTTGCAGACCTCATTCTTCCTGAGATCCCCAAGTTGAAATTAGAAATCGACGAGCACCATCATCACAAGGATGTCTATGAGCACTCATTAACAGTCTTAGAGCAAGCAATTGCACAAGAGGAACGACTTGGTGGACCAAATCTTGTGATTCGTTTAGCTGCGCTCTTGCACGATATTGGTAAACCAAAGACGCGTAATTTGATCCCAGGTGGAGGAGTTTCCTTTCACCACCACGAAGTAGTGGGCGCACGGCTGACAAAGACAAGATTGCAAGCGCTCCGTTTTGATAATGAAACCATCGAAGCGGTGTCGACGCTAGTAGCGCTCCACCTTCGTTTTCACGGATATGGTGATGGTGAATGGACAGATTCAGCAGTGCGCAGATATGTGCGTGATGCTGGTGAACTATTAACCCACCTCCATGTTTTAACGCGCGCTGATTGCACAACGCGCAATGCAAAAAAGGCAGAGCGACTAGCGCACACTTATGATTCATTAGAAGAGCGAATTTCAAAACTTGCTGCAGAAGAAGAGCTATCCAAGATTCGCCCTGATTTAGATGGTCAGGAAGTTATGCAGTTGCTGAACATCAAACCATCTGCCGATGTTGGTAAAGCGTTAGATTTTCTCTTAGAGCTTCGTTTAGAGCATGGTCCGCTCGGAAAAGAACGAGCCACCGATGAATTAATGAATTGGTGGAGATCTAGACGACGTTCTTGAGGAAGAACTTCTTAGGCCTCAAAATAATGAGCGCAACGAGCGCCCAAGATATTGACACCAATAACGGTAGCAACCATGAATCACCTGATAATGGCAAGATTTTTGCGGCAATGAGCGAAAAGCAAACAATGGCTCCATTAACCACTACGTCATAGACAGCAAATACTCTGCCGCGGAAATAATCATCAATCTTTGATTGCACCAGCGCGTCATTAGTAACTTTCACACTTTGGCCACAGAGGGATGTTAGAAATGCAGTGACGGCCAGTAAAAATGGAGTTCGCTCAATTACTAAGGTCAGCGCACTGATACTTGCAGCAATCACCGATAAACGCATCCAGCGGTGTCGTCCCATAACAGAAACTCCACGGGGTGCAATCAAGGCGCCCAGTACAAAGCCAATCGCAGCAATAGTTAATGTGAAGCTTAATCCAGCAAGGCCAGCATCGCTATTTGCAGGATCGTTAAAGGTATTGCGTTCTAATAAGAGCGCAGTCAAAGTAAGTGCAGTTAAACCACCGCGATGAATTGCAACAGCAACTATGCCGCGCGCTGCATCGCCATGTTCCTTAAGAAACTGAAACCCTTCTTGCATCTCGCGCAAACCTTGAGTGAAGCTCCCTTTGACAATTTCATGGGGGCGCGGGCCGATTTCGGTGCGAGTGAGGCGCGCTGCAAGAAATGCAGTGATTAAGTAGCCAAGTGAAGCGGCCACAATAATGAAGGCATCGGAATGATCTGCTGTAAATACCGCATCAATAACTTTGCGAAGCCCTAAACCGAGCCCTCCGCCAAGCACAACCCATACCGATCCGCCAGTAACGGCAATAGCATTAGCAGAAATTAAATTCTGTGGTGTTGTCATCAGCGGAATACCTGCAGATAGTCCAGCAAGAATAAGTCGATTGACACCAAATGCAATTAAAACAACTGCGGTAATAAGTGGGCCGGGATATTCGTAATAAATAAAGTGCGCAACTACTAGAAGAGTTGCTGCGCGAATTAAATTCGAGAAGAGAATGGCGCGCTGACGAGAGAAGCGATCAAGTAAGGTTCCAACAAACGGTCCAACCACAGAATATGGAAGTAGCACCACCGCAAAGGCAACTGCTGCATTGGTGGCGCTTGCTTGTCGCTCTGGCGAGAAAAGAACAAATGAAGCAAGCGCACTCTGAAAAAGTCCATCGGTGAATTGACCGGACCAGCGAACTCTCAGCAAACGAAAGAGTTTCTTATCTCTTATCAGTTGCCAGAAAGACATAGGAGAAGCGTAGTTATTAAAAGGAGATTATTCTTATCCTGCTATGAGAACCAAGCGAGGATTCATCGATTATTCACTTGATAAGCGCGCCACCCTGCTCGGACTTTTTAGAGGTGTTGTTGATGCATGTGATGCCGACCCATATTTGATGCGCGCAGCTAAATATCATGGCGAAAAGACTGATCGAAACTGCCCAGTATGTAAAAAGGATTCATTAGTTGAACTTCGTTACACCTTTGGCGACCAACTCGGTCAATACTCAGGACGTATTAAGAATGATCAAGAACTCGCAGATATGGAAGGTGAGTTTGGTGAATTTTCGGTGTATGTCGTAGAAGTGTGCCGCGATTGTTCATGGAATCATCTCTGTTCTACCTATTTACTAGGTGATGGCCGTGAGCGTAAAGCGCCACGAAAACAACGCACACTAGAAGATGAGGACTTTGCCTCGCTCAAGTAATGGGCTCTGGCTAGTAATCTTGCAGACGTGATAAAAACCTTCGCAATCCGCGCTGCAATATTTATTGGCGGATTTGGCTTCGTTGCTGGTGCAACGCTCTTTGCTTTTGCGTGGTTTACCGTTCATATTCCAGATCCCAACGCCTATGTAAATAGTCAATCGACCATCATTCAATATTCCAATGGTGCTGAGATTGGACGAATCGGTTCACAGAATAGGCAGATTGTTCCGCTTGCCAAAATTCCACTTCGCATGCGCTATGCAGTCATGGCAGCCGAAGATCGCAACTTTTATTCCAATAGAGCATTTAGCGTCAGCGGAATCGCGCGCGCTATTTTGAACAATGTACGTTCTGGAAATCTCAACGGTGAAGGCGGATCAACAATCACTCAGCAGTATGCAAAAACTGCATTCCTTACTCCGAGCCGCACCATTCAACGCAAAATTAAAGAGCTGGTGATTTCACTTAAATTAGAGAATGCGCTCACCAAAGATCAGATATTAGAAAACTATCTCAACACTATTTATTTTGGCCGTGGATCATATGGAGTGCAAACTGCAGCTCAGCAGTATTTCAACCGCGATGTACAGAAATTATCGGTCTCCCAGGCTGCAGTGATAGCCAGCATTCTGCGTTCACCTGGCTTCTATGATCCAGCGCTCTCCAAAAATAATCAGAAGCGCTTAGAAGCGCGCTTTAACTATGTGATTCAAGGAATGCTTGATGAAAAATGGATTACTCCTGAAGAAGCAAAGAAAGCAAAACTTCCTATCATCGCCCCACGCACTACATCTGGACAATTAAGTGGCCCTAAGGGTTACATCATTGATGCAGTGCAGAAAGAGTTGAGCAAAGCTGGTTTTACACAAGATCAACTCTTAGTGGGCGGCTATGTCATTAAAACAACCATCGATCAACGCGCCCAAACTTCAGCAGTTGATGCTGTCAACAAATTAACGCCAACACCCGCTCCAACTAATTTACATATTGGACTCGTAGCGATTCGACCCGGAACTGGCGAAATCATCGCTATGTATGGCGGAAAAGATTATGTGGTGCGCCAACTTAATGATGCGACTCAATCTATTGCCCTCGCCGGTTCAACCTTTAAGCCATTTGCGTTGATTGCAGGGTTAGAGGCAGGTATTCCGCTTACATCTATGTGGAATGGTGATTCACCACAAACCTTTGATGATTTAGGTAAACCATACGAAGTTTCCAATTATGGAGATGAAGGTTGGGGCCAAATGGATTTATTGTCTGCAACACAACATTCAGTCAATACCGTCTACGTTCCACTTGGAATTAAAGCGGGCCTCGATAAAGTTGTTGATGCTGCACGACGCGCTGGAATCCCGCAAGATGTTGCGATGATTGCGACCCCATCTGTCACTCTTGGAGTCGCAAGTCCTCACGTGATTGATGTGGCAAATTCATATGCAACATTTGCAGCACAAGGTGTGTATTCCAAACCATTCTTGGTAACAGAAGTTGTTGGACCAGATAAAGCAGTTCTGTATCAAGGAAAACCACAAACCCAAGAAGTATTTAGCAAAGAGGTCATGGCAGATCTCACCTATGCTTTGAAATCTGTTGTAAATGGTGGAACAGGATCTGCAGCACTTAAACTCGGAAGACCTGCTGCAGGAAAGACCGGAACATCACAATCCAATGCATCTGCATGGTTTAGCGCCTATACGCCACAACTTGCTGCATCAGTTGCGCTCTTTAGAGATAGCGCATCTGAATCACTCAACGGAATTGGTGGTTTGAACTCTGTTACTGGAGGAACTTTCCCAGCGCGTATTTGGACTGCCTTTATGCAGGGCGCACTTAAAGATGAACCAGTCATGAGCTTTCCTGCCCCATCCAATATTGGCGGCCTTGATCCGGTTGTGATGACAAGCGGTGGACGTCAGAGCCAAAAGAATCGCTAGCAGGCGCATATGCGCGTATCAACTCGCGTCATTATTGTCTTAGCAATACTTGCTTCTCTTATTAGTTACGCAAAATTTAATTATTGCGTTGAATCTGGTTGGAAGAGCCCAGGGCAATATATCCATGCATGTTATTCCGATATTCCAGCGTTGTATGGCGAACGCAAGTTAGATCAAGGAGTATGGCCTTATAGCAGTGGTGAGCAATCAGTTGAATACCCAGTTCTTCAAGGGATAGTGATGTGGGCTACCGCCGGATTTTTACCAGGTGGATTTAATGGTTACTTTATTGGAAGCGCTGTATTACTAGCACTTTTATTTATTGGAATCGCACTTATTACTTTTCGGATAAAACCTGAATTTTCATATCTGCTCCCACTTGCACCTGCGGCAATCGCTTCGCTCTATATCAATTGGGATTTGTGGGCAATTATCACGATGATGCTGGCAATTTATTGGTTTGACCGGCAGAAATTTGATATCAGCGCGCTTGTACTTGGTGTATCAATCTCCACCAAATTCTTGCCGATATTTTTACTGATACCGATTGCGCTGATCTATTTTAGACGTGGCGAGCTTTCCAAACTTCTACGGTACCTAATAATTTCAAGCGCAACTTTTGCTGCAATTAATCTTCCGATTGCGCTCACTACCTTTGATGGATGGTGGCGCTTTTATTCACTTAACTTTCATCGTGGATCTGATTGGGGTTCGGTGTGGTATGCGTTATCAAATGTGGGCTTAGATTTAACTCACCAAAATTATTTATCTGTTCTTGTATTGCTCACCGGCATCACTGCATTTGCACTTTATTTCTTACAAACCATTTCCATATTAAAACTTGCCGATATCGCGCTATTTGTGATGGTGATAGTGATGGCAGCGAGCAAGGTGTATTCACCGCAATATGTTTTATGGCTAACCCCACTTGCCGTCATAGCTTTGGTTGATAAGAGAGATATTCCAATCTTTTGGTTCTGGCAGGGCGCCGAATTTCTCTATCACCTTGCAATTTGGCAACACTTAGCAACCGTGACAGGTGCGCGCTTTGGTTTACCGGTTGTTGCATATTCACTTGCTTCCCTGATTCGAATTGGCGCATCGATCTATCTGGTCGTTCACTTGGCCCGCAGGCAGCGCAATTCCGGGACTTTCCCGCACCAATTTCTCTTATCAACAGGCGAGAGTTACCCTTAACCCCTTCATCGCTAGCCTTCACCGGCAAGAGATGGAGAGCTTTAACCCTCCTGTCACGGAAATGCCGTGGCCGTCTTAGTCCAAAGGAGGTCGGGTTAACGTATGCGTCGATATGAATTGATGGTCATTCTCGATCCTGATCTAGAAGAACGTACCGTCACACCGTCACTTGAGACTTATCTCAAAATCATCAAAGACAGCGGAGGCCGCGTCGACAAGCTCGATGTATGGGGCCGTCGCCGTATGTCATTTGAAATCAATAAGAAGCCAGAAGGCATTTATGCAGTTGTAGATATGCACTGCGAGCCTGCGGCAATCAAAGAGTTAGATCGTCAGTTAAACCTGAACGAATCTGTTCTTCGCACAAAGGTTATCCGCCCTTCGTAATAGGAATGAATCCACAGCATCGGCGATTTACTTCAAAGATGTCATGGACGGCGAGTAATTTATAAGTACGGACTCCACCAGTAGAGATCCCCCAGAGTAGATCGAAAAAGAAACGAGGAAAAAATGGCAGCAGGAGATACAACAATTACTTTGATCGGCAACTTAGTTGACGATCCAGAGCTACGTTTCACCCCAAGTGGTGCAGCGGTAGCAAAATTCCGCGTTGCTTCAACACCTCGTTATCTCGATAAGGCAACTAATGAATGGAAAGATGGCGAGAGCCTCTTCCTTCAATGCCAAATCTGGCGTCAAGCTGCAGAGAATGTTGCAGAGTCACTGACCAAAGGAATGCGCGTCATTCTCTCTGGTCGTCTTAAGCAACGTTCGTACGAAACAAAAGAAGGAGAAAAGCGCACTGTCTTTGAAGTCGAAGTTGATGAAGTAGGACCTTCACTTCGTAACGCCACCGCTAAGGTCACTCGTACCCAACGCGCAGGCGGAGGTCAAACTGCAGCACCTGCTGCAGATTCATTTAACGATGATCCATGGGCAGCAGCATCAACTTCACCAGCCGGTGGTGGATGGGGAACATCTACAACCGACGAACCACCTTTTTAAACCGTAAACAACTAAGAATCCATTCCTTCTCTAACGAGCAGGGCACCCGAAAAGGAGCACCACAATGGGAGCAAGAAATAACAAGGCTCTTCGCGAGCCTAAGAACAAAGGCGCAAAAGCAGCTGCGCTTAATAAGAAGTTCAAGAAGAAGCCATGCAGCTTCTGTCGCGACAAGGTGACATATATCGATTACAAAGATATTGCCACACTTCGCAAATACATCTCAGATCGCGGCAAGATCCGCGCTCGCCGAGTCACCGGTGCATGCACCCAACATCAGCGCGCAGTTGCAACTGCTGTCAAGAACAGCCGCGAAGTTGCACTTCTGCCTTACACATCATCGGCACGATAAGGAGATATCACCATGAAACTCATTCTTACTCGTGAAGTAAATAAGCTCGGTAACGCTGGCGATGTCGTCACCGTTAAAGATGGATATGCCCGCAACTTCCTCCTTCCACGTGGCGTTGCCATTGTGTGGACACAAGGTGGAGAGAAGCAGATCGAAGGAATTCGCCGCGCACGCGCTGCTCGCGAAGTTCGCGATCTTGATCATGCAAAAGAGATCAAGGCAAAGCTTGAAAAGACTGCTATCTCAGTTTCTGTAAAGACTGGATCTGCTGGTCGCCTCTTTGGTTCAGTGACCGATAAAGATATTGCTGCAGCAATTAAGTCAGCTGCAGGTGTTGATATCGATCGCCACACCATTAAGACCGCAGGACATATCAAGAAGACAGGTTCATACACAGTAAAGGTAACTCTTGCTCACAATGTTGTTGCATCAGTTTCACTTACTGTCACCGCTTCTTAATTTCATAACACTCGTAAAAGGCCCGCTGCTTTATGTGGCGGGCCTTTCCTATTACTAAAGCCAGCCAGATTTCTTAAATTTGCGATATAGAAAGACTGTAATTCCTACGAGAAAGCCGATAACGAGCGGATACCCGAATTTCCAGCGTAATTCGGGCATCACGTCAAAGTTCATTCCATAGATTCCTGCAACCATTGTTGGCACCGAAGCAAGAGCTACATATGAAGTTATCTTGCGCATATCTTCATTCTGTTGCAGTTGTACTTGTGCAATCTCTGCTTGCAAGGCTGAAGCGAGAAGAGCATCTAAGCCAGCCGCGGCATCTGATGCGCGCGATAAGTGATCCAAGGCATCTCTGAAGAATGGCGTGAGCTCCGGTGGTACATGACGCGCACCAATACTTGCAATCTGCTGAAGTGGTGAAAGCAAAGGGTCAATTGCATGCCTGAACTCGATGACTTCGCGCTTCAAAAGATAAATCTCTTGTGATGCGCTATCGCGGTTATCACCAAATACTTTATGTTCGACTTGCACAACGTCCGTTTCGAGCTCCAAAGAGATTTCGATATAGCAGTCGATGACATGGTCGAGAATGGCGTGCAAAACTGCATATGGTCCTTTGGCCAATTGTGTCGGATTTGATTCGAGGGCGTGGCGAGTATTTACAAGAGGTGCACCATTGCCGTGGCGAACAACTACGATGAAATGTTCGCCAACGAAACAGAAGATTTCCCCGGTTGAAATTTGACTACCGCGATCTTCATAGAAAGCAGTTTTTAGAACGAGAGCTTGTACGCCAGGAAACTCTTCATACTTTGGCCGCTGATGCGCATTGACGGCATCTTCAATTGCAAGTGGATGAAAACCAAAGTCGCCGACAACTTTTTCAAATTCGTTCTGCGTAGGTTCGGCAAGACCTACCCACACAAAGCCGCCTTCGCTGCGCGCTTTATGAATGAGACCAGGAAGATTGGAAGGCTCTTTATATCGACGACCATTTTGATAGAGCGCATAATCAACAATCATGGTGGAAGTCTTGCGCAGAAAGATGAATAACGGATGACATCTCATTACTTGAGAAGTTGAAAAATACTTTCCTCCACATGGGATCACGCTTGGGCGAAGGCGCTATCCACCAATCGGGGGTCTTCTCCACATTCCATCCACACCCCTGTACACATAACACGGGTACTTTTCCCCAGCCTTATCCCCACGCACCTTCGCTTTTGTCAGTGCTGGGTGGGAAGTTTTGCCCGTGAGTCTCGCTGAGCTACCCAATAACGGACGCGGAGCCGCTACCTATAACACGGTCGGCGCTGAGTTTGAGCGCACTCCTCCACAAGATTTACAAGCAGAACAATCTGTTCTCGGCGGAATGATGTTATCTAAAGATGCCATTGCAGATGTTGTCGAAGTTTTACGCGAACGTGATTTCTATCGACCAGCACATGAATTAATTTTTGGTGCAATTCTCGATCTTTACAGCCGCGGCGAACCAGCAGATGCAATTACTGTTGCAGCAGAGCTGACAAAGAATGGCGATATTGCACGTGCAGGTGGTGCGCCATATTTACACACACTGATCTCTTCTGTGCCCACTGCAGCTAATGCTGGTTACTACGCAAAGATTGTGCTCGAACATGCAATTATGCGAAGGCTCGTCGAAGCTGGAACAAAGATTGTTCAAATTGGTTACGATCAAAATGGCGAAGTCGATGATGCAGTTGATGCAGCACAAGCCGAAGTCTTTGCTGTTACCGAACGTCGTGCATCAGATGATTATGTAAAACTCAACGATTTACTCCCAGCAGCGCTTGATGAAATTGAATCAATCGCTAAGGGCGTCGGTGTTGAAGGTGTTAAATCAGGTTTCCGCGATCTTGATCAATTGACACATGGATTTCATCCCGGCAACCTCATCATTCTTGCGGCGCGTCCTGCTGTCGGTAAATCAACGCTGGGTCTTGATATTGCGCGACATGCATCGATTCACGAAAACCAAACCGCGGTTATCTTCTCTCTTGAAATGTCGAAATCTGAAATCACCATGCGTATGTTGTCGGCCGAGGCTCGCGTTGGACTCAACAACATTCGCTCTGGCCAACTGAGCGAAGAAGAATGGGCAAAGCTTGCTCGACGTATGGGCGAAATTTCAGATGCACCACTCTTTATTGATGACTCTTCTAATTTATCTATGATGGAAATCCGCGCTAAGGCTCGCCGCCTTAAGCAGCGCCACGATTTAAAGCTGGTGGTCCTTGATTACATGCAGTTGATGACTTCAGGTCGCCGCGTTGAAAACCGTCAGCAAGAAGTCTCCGAATTCTCTCGCCAATTAAAGTTGATGGCGAAGGAGCTCAATATTCCAGTGATCGCTATCTCGCAGCTCAATCGTTCTCCCGAACAGCGCGCTGATAAGCGTCCAATGCTCTCTGACTTACGTGAATCTGGTTCTATCGAACAAGATGCTGACGTTGTTATCTTGTTACATCGCGATGATATGTATGACTCACAGAACCGTTCTGGCGAAGCAGATCTCAACGTTGCAAAACACCGTAACGGACCTACGAAAACAATTACCGTCTCTGCACAACTTCACTTTGCGCGCTTCTTTGATATGGCTCCATCAATCGGAGCAGGTCGCGACTTCACCCAATCCACCAACGCCGATGCACAACCTTCTGCACCCGGCGAAGGTGGTTGGAACGAATAACTTAACTTGTTGATTTAGCGCGATCTGCGAGATAGATCCCAGTAAGAACTATTGCGCCACCAAATAATTGAATCGCATCCCAACTCTGCCCAAACCAGAGCCAAGCAAATCCTCCGGCGACAACAGGTTCGAGCATTCCAATAACGCTACTTGTTGATGCGCTCAGTACCTTCATTCCAGAGAGCACAAGCATGTAAGGAACAACTGTTCCGAAAATACTTGCAGCAGTCAGCATGATCCAACCTGGAACCATGGTGCCATCTGCGATTCCACCGAGATTCATTTTGGTTGTAAATATTTCGAATGGAAAATTCCACGGTGGAAGCACTATCAACCAAAATACAGATGCAAAACCCATTCCGAAGATGAGCGTGGCAATGGGTTCACGAGTCTTTCCTATTTTTTCGCTCATCAAGAAATAGGCGGCAAGGGCAAATGCGCAGAGCAGAGAGGCTGCAAGCCCAATGAGATCGAATTTAAATCCCTCCCAGACTTTGGCAACGAGTACCAAACCTGCGAAGGAGAGAAAGACTGCCAGCCACATTTGATTTGCTACATAGTGTTTGCGCACTAAACGAATCCACAGAACTATCCAGATTGATGCCGTAAATTCGAGGATTAGAACTAAGCCAAGTGGAACTCCGCGTTCGATTCCGTAGAGATAGCCAAAATTAACGAAGGCAAAACCAACGACGCCATAGAGAGCCAACTTTTTGATCTCAGATTTCTTGGCGCGAATCAGGTGTGGTCGCGTCAGGAGAACGTAGCTGCCCAGGATTATTACCGCTGTCACTGAGCGAAATTGAGCAACGCGAAAGGCGGGCATGTATTTGAGGATGACGGTGACAATCAAGCCACTTGCTGAGAAAAAGATTGCTCCTAAGACAAGGAGGAATTCACCTCGATGTTTAGTAAGCATTTAACGAGTCTACTTGAAAAGCTAGAACGCGGCTTCAGGTATCTCCATAATGGCAGAGTCGGTTGCTTCAACTATTTTGCGATCTGCTGTGATGTGTGGCAGAACTGTTGAAACAAAGAACTTTGCTGATGCAATCTTTCCGGTATAGAAATCAGCATCTTTACCAGCTCCTGCAGCAAGTTTTTCAGCAGCGATATCTGCTTGACGCAGCAAGAGCCAAGAAATGATGATGTCGCCAACTGCCATCAAAGTGCGCGATGTATTAAGTCCAACTTTGTAAATCTCTTCAGATTTTTCTTGTGATGCCATCGCGTGGCCAACAAGTACACCCACAATTCCATTGAGATCACCAAGTGCTTTGAGAAGCGCTTGCTTTTCTGCAGCGTGTGCGCCGCCAGATTCTGCAAATGCCTGGATCTCTTTTCCAAGAAGTCCAAGTGAACGACCTCCATCTTTCACAACTTTACGGAAGAAGAAATCAAGTCCTTGAATTGCAGTTGTTCCTTCATACAAGGTATCAAT
>CALMJL010000164.1 GCA_937864425.1 uncultured Candidatus Planktophila sp. | reverse complement strand
TCCGACTTTAAAAACTTTTCGAGTCGTTAGTCGCTCGTAAATATGCGAGAGCTTGCCGAAATAATCACGGCAAGCAGAGCTGGAACCAACATCGCCCAACGCAAAGTAATCGCATCTGCCAAAAATCCCATTAATGGTGGGCCGACGATAAAACCAAAGTAAGAGATTCCAGAAATCATGGCAACAGCTTCTGCTGGCGAAATTTGACCTTGGAAGCGCTTGTTGGCCATAGAACCTGCCGCGCTAAAAAGTAATGGAATAACTGTTGATAAACCGATTCCAAACATAAACCATCCAAAAATAATTCCTGGATTCCCACCAACAAGTAGCCCGGTTGCAAGGCCAACGCCACCGATTACACCACCTACTTGCAGTATGCGATTAGCTCCAAACTTCGTTGCCAGTTGATCACCAAAAAATCTGCCGAGCACCATCGTGAATGAGTAAGCAATAAAGGGAAGAGTTCCAACAAAGTGTGATGCGTTAAAAGTTTCGCGCGCCAAGACTCCACCCCAGTCGCCAGCTGATCCTTCTCCGATAGAACCAGCAAGTCCAAGCAATCCCATAATGAATATGAGTCGAGGTTTACGCTTCTTTTTTGCGGCACCTTCTTCGTAGATATGTTGATCAACGCTCGCATCAAGAAATCGGCGATTATTGAAGTAAACGTTAACTGCGATGACGATGCAGACCAGCAGAATATGGTTGAACTCTGAAACCTTAAACTGTGCAAATAGTCCACCGATAATTGCACCTAATAATCCACCAACCGACCAGAACGCATGAAAGCGACCGAGATAACGCGCATCGGCACGTTGTTCAAGCGTCACACCATGGGTATTCATAGAGACATCCTGTGAAGCAATCGCAACACCTAAGAGAAAGAGTGTTGCTGCGAATGAGATGGCATTAAAAGAGAGTCCAACCAGTGGTGCCACCATGACAAGTAAATATGAAGCCTTTGTCAGAACTGCAGCACTTCCTTTTTCGGCAGCAAGCTTTCCAACTGGGCCAAGTGCAGCAAGTACGCCAAGCGATGCGGTGAGGAGGCAAAAACCCAAGACTGTATTGGAAAGTTCCAAACGCGTTTTAAAGTCTGGAATGCGAGCAAAAAATGATGAAGCAATAAATCCATGAGTCAAAAATGAAAGGGTCACGCCAAGACGGGCGCGACTGATCTGTTCTGTCGTAATCACAGTGGCTGGCGATAAACCTTGTGCTGCGCTGCTTGGGCAAGCGGTCTGATTGTCATGGAATCAATATTGAAATGATCCGGGAGCATCACAGTCCAACGTATTGATTCGGCCACATCTTCGGCAGTGAGCGGACGTGTAACTCCTTCATAGACCTTTGCTGCTCGGTCTGCATCGCCACCGAATCTAACTTTTGCAAATTCATCTGTCTTCACCATTCCCGGTGCGATTTCAGAGACCCTGATTGGTTTTCCATTGAGCTCAAGGCGCAAAGTTTCAGCGAGAGACGTTTCGGCAAATTTAGCAGCTACGTAACTTCCACCATTTTCGTAAGCGCGATGGCCAGCAGTTGATGAGATCACAACGATATGTCCGCGTCCATGTTGCATCATGATGGGGGTCAATGCTTTGACCATGCGCACAGATCCGACCACGTTAATATCGAAAGTCTTTTTCCAAATTTCTGGGTCAGATTCAGTCACTGGATCAAAATCAAATGCTCCACCAGCAGAGTTAATAAGTATTGAAACTGGTTTTCCCGCTAAAGCTGAAGCTAGTGAATCGACGCTACTTTGATCTGTAACATCAAGTTGATGTGCTTCAATCAGAGGAGATTCCTGCGCAAGTTGTTGCAAACGATCAATTCTGCGGGCGGCAGCGATAACGTGATAACCATGCTTGGCCAAGAGCCGCGCAGTTGCAGCACCAATTCCGCTACTTGCTCCGGTGATGACTGCTATTTCAGGTGAACTCATGTGAGTAGCGTATCGGGCGCAGATAGGATGAAGTCATGGCTAGTGCAACACAGAAAAACATCATAGTTCGCCCTATTGAAGCTAGCGATAAATCGCGTTGGCTCGAACACTGGCAGGGATATCTGACTTTCTATAAAACTTCGGTCCCTTCAGAACAAACAGAGCGAACCTGGACTCGCATCATGGATCCAGATTTCAATATGTATTGCGCAGTCGCTGAAATAGATGGAAATGTGGTTGGTTTTACAACCTACAACCTACAAAACTCAACGTGGTCGCCACATGGACACTGCTACCTAGAAGATCTCTTCGTGGATCCACATCTACGAGGAAAAGGGGCGGGGCGGGCGCTGATTGATTATGTAATGGATTTTGCGCTGTCTAAGCAGTGCTCACGCTTGTACTGGAATACCGATGCCGACAATGTCACTGCTCGAAAACTTTACGATAGTTACGTTTTAGAATCTGGAAAACGTCAATACCGAATTCAACTCGTGAATATTCCCGAGTAATTATTACGAAGTTTTTCTAATCATCCGCTGGTAGCGCAAGCCTGGCTTTCGAGTGCTCATCTGTGGTTCACCCATTTCAACAAATCCCAATTTTTTGTAAGCGCTAATTGCAGCAAAGTTATCAATCCACACACCAAGTCCTTGGATCTGCCAATCTCTAGATTCAGCATGTTTATCTACATAAGCAAACATTGCCCTGAGTGCCCCCTGATTGCGGTGGGAGTTTTCAACCCAGCATCCTCCAATCCAACAACGCGCACCGAAATCACCGTTCATTTTCTCAACTGACATGATTGCAATATCTGATCCATCAATGGAAGCAACAATAAATTCCAACTTTGCAAATTTCTGGCGCCACTCAGACTCCGTAAATTCAGATTCAGCTTCAAGATTGCCACCAAAGGCATTTCCGTCATACTTAAGTGAAGCTAAACGCAATTCACGCAAACGTTGCCAATCATCACTTGATAACTCACTGACAACTAGAGCCGCGTTCACACCCTGAATCTTAGACACGGCTTAGGTCCAGTGATATATCTTGACCTTATGCAGAGCGCCTACTTAACGCAGTTGCGAAGTAAAGATCTGATTCGAGTAGAAATGGTCTGCCTCGGAAATATTTGTCGATCTCCGA
>CALMJL010000163.1 GCA_937864425.1 uncultured Candidatus Planktophila sp. | reverse complement strand
ACAAATAGTTTGGATACTAATTCGAGAAAGGCCACAGGCCACGTATGACAATGACAGATCCAATCGCAGACATGCTTGCACGTCTGCGCAATGCGAATGCTGCCTACCATGAGACGGTTTCTATGCCATCTTCATCGGTGAAGGCACGTATTGCAGAGATCCTCAAGCAAGAGGGTTACATTGCAAACTATCGCGTTGAAGCAAATCCAGCTGGAGTGGGAAAGAATCTCGTTCTAGATCTTAAGTTTGGTGCAAACCGTGAGCGTTCCATCGCCGGTTTGCGTCGCGTAAGTAAGCCAGGACTTCGCGTCTATGCAAAGTCAACTGCGCTTCCAAAAGTTCTTGGTGGACTTGGAGTTGCAATCATTTCAACTTCATCTGGACTTTTAACAGATAAGCAGGCCAATAAGAAAGGCGTAGGCGGAGAAGTTCTCGCTTACGTATGGTAATTCCATCATGTCACGTATTGGTCGCATGCCTATCACCCTTCCAAAAGGTGTAGAAGTTTCAATCGCAGGACAGAACGTTTCTGTAAAGGGACCTAAGGGTTCACTTTCAGTTGCTGTTCCATCTCCTATTCAAGTTACTCAGACTGATGGAGTGATCACACTCGCACGTCCAAATGAAGAGCGCGCAACTCGTTCACTGCATGGTCTTTCACGCACACTCGTTGCCAACTTGGTGCACGGTGTCACTGAGGGATATTCACTTACTATCAACATCGTTGGTGTTGGTTACCGCGTTGCTGAAAAGGGTAAGGATCTTGAATTCCAGCTCGGCTACAGCCACCCAATTTTCTTCCCAGCCCCAGAAGGAATCTCTTTCAAGGTCGACAACCAAACTAAGTTGTTTATCAGCGGAATCGATAAGCAATTAGTGGGCGAGACTGCAGCAAAGATTAAGAAGTTGCGTAAAGCAGATCCTTACAAGGGTAAGGGCTTACGTCTTGAAGGCGAGCGAGTTCGTCGCAAGGCTGGAAAGGCAGGTAAGAAGTAATGGCTATTGGAGTAAAGGTCCGTAAAGGATCAGCGCAAAATGCGCGTGCTCGTCGCGCCTTCCGTCTGCGTAAGCGGATTTCAGGCACACCATCACGTCCACGCCTTGTCGTTTCCCGCTCATCACGTCACCTCTTTGTTCAGGTAATTGATGACACCACCAGCACAACGCTTGCGTATGCATCAACAATGGAAGCTGATTTGCGAAAGGCATCTGGCGATAAGACAGATAAGTCAAAGCAAGTTGGTGCACTCATTGCAGAGCGCGCTAAGAAAGCTGGAGTTTCCACAGTTGTCTTCGATCGCGCAGGTAATAAGTACCACGGTCGAATTGCAGCCCTTGCAGATTCTGCACGAGAGAACGGATTGGAGTTCTAATGGCTATTGATCCAACAATCGATGCAGCGTCAAATGCTGGCGCTCCTTCATCAGGAAAAGGTCGCGGCGAACGCCGTGAACGCCGCGATGATCGCGAACGTGAAAAGTCGCCTTACACCGAACGCGTTGTCTTCATCAACCGCGTATCAAAGGTTGTTAAAGGTGGACGTCGCTTCTCATTCACAGCACTCGTTGTTGTCGGAGATCAAAACGGAACCGTCGGAATTGGTTATGGAAAGTCGAAAGAAGTTCCACAAGCAATTGCTAAAGCGGTAGAAGAAGCGAAGAAATCTTTCTTCAAGGTTCCACGCGTTCAAGGAACAATTCCTCACCCAGTACAAGGTGAAACAGCTGCGGGCGTTGTACTTCTTCGTCCAGCAAGTCCTGGTACCGGAGTTATCGCTGGTGGTCCAGTTCGTGCAGTGCTTGAGTGCGCTGGTGTTCACGATGTACTTACCAAGTCACTCGGATCTTCCAATGCAATCAACATGGTTCACGCCACTGTTGCGGCACTGAAGCAACTCGAGTCACCTGCAACAATTGCAACTCGTCGCGGTCGTCCGCTAGAAGATGTTGCACCTGCAGCAATTATTCGCGCTTCACAGATGACAGTTGGTGCCTAATGCCACGTTTGAAAATTACTCAGATCAAGTCGACCGTTGGCAACAAGCCAGAGATTCGCAACACCGTTCGTTCACTCGGACTCAAGCGCATCAATGATGTTGTTGTTAAGGAAGATCGTCCAGAAATCCGTGGCATGGCAGTCTCTGCTCGCCACTTGATCAAGGTAGAGGAGGTCGAATAAGAATGACTCTTAAACTTCATCACCTTCGTCCCGCTCCTGGTGCAAAGAAAGCTAAGACTCGTAAGGGTCGCGGTGAAGCATCAAAGGGAAAGACTGCAGGTCGTGGTGGAAAAGGTACACACGCTCGTAACACGGTTCGCCCTGGTTTCGAAGGTGGTCAGCTTCCACTCGTGATGCGTCTTCCTAAGCTTCGTGGTTTCAAAAACCCAGCACGTGTTGAGTATCAAGCAGTAAATGTTTCAACAATTAATGCGCTCTTTCCTAAGGGTGGCGCAGTAACTGTTGCAGATTTGATTGAAAAGGGCGCAGTGCGCGATTCATTGCCAGTCAAAGTACTTGGCAATGGCGAAATCGCTGTCAAAGTTTCAGTCACAGCACATGCATTCTCAGCTTCAGCGATTGAAAAAATCTCTGCAGCTGGCGGATCAACAGCAACGCTCTAATTACGGTTTGAATAGATAAGGGAGAAGATTGATGCTTTCGGCATTTGGAATGGCCTTTAAAACGCCTGAACTTCGCAAGAAAATCTTCTTCACCTTATCGATCATGGCGCTCTTTCGTTTTGGCTCAGTTGTGCCAACACCTGGAGTTTCCTATACAAACGTCAAGACTTGTATTGACCAAGCACAAGGTGGCGGACTCTTTGGTCTGATCAACTTGTTCTCTGGTGGAGCGCTCTTGCAGCTCTCTGTTTTCGCACTTGGCATCATGCCTTACATCACTGCCTCTATCATCATTCAACTTCTTACCGTTGTAATTCCACGTTTTGAAGCGTTGAAGAAAGAAGGACAGTCAGGTACTGCAACTCTTACCCAGTACACCCGCTACCTCACTATTGGTCTTGCAGTATTGCAATCAACTGGTTTGGTTGCAGTTGCACGTACACCAGGTCGCTTGATTTCAGGTTGTTCACTTCCAATCATTCCTGATGCTTCTTGGCAGCGCATTGTCACCATGATTGTTGTGATGACTGCCGGAACTTCTGTGATTATGTGGCTCGGTGAACTCATTACCGACCGCGGTGTTGGTAACGGTATGTCAATCTTGATCTTCACCTCTATTGCAGCAGGGTTCCCAGGTCAGCTCTGGTCCATCAAACTTCAAAAGGGTCTCTTCGCATTCCTCTTTGTCTGCGCTGTCGGTATCTTGGTTGTTGCTGCAGTTGTCTTCGTCGAACAAGCGCAGCGTCGTATTCCAGTGCAATATGCAAAGCGCATGGTGGGACGTCAGGCTTACGGTGGAACTTCTACCTATATTCCTATCAAAGTGAACCAAGCTGGCGTTATCCCAGTCATCTTTGCATCATCACTTCTTTATATTCCATCGTTGATCGTTAACTTCACCAATAGCCAAGCGGCGTGGGCTGTCTGGATTTCCCGTAACTTGGTGCGCGGTGACCATCCAATTTATATCGTTGCCTATGCAACCTTGATTATCTTCTTCACCTACTTCTATGTAGCAATTACCTTCAACCCAGATGAAGTTGCTGACAATATGAAGAAGTACGGTGGCTTTATTCCGGGAATTCGTGCCGGTCGTCCAACCTCTGAATATTTGCAGTATGTACTCTCACGCATCACAGCACCTGGTTCGGTCTATCTTGCACTCGTTGCAATTATTCCGATTGGTGCTCTCATTCTCTTCGGCGCTTCACAGAACTTCCCATTTGGTGGAACTGCGATTCTGATTGTGGTCGGCGTCGGTCTTGATACTGCCAAGCAGATCGAGAGCCAGTTGCAGCAACGTTCCTATGAAGGTTTCTTGAAGTAATGCGTTTAGTCCTGGTAGGTCCACCAGGTGCAGGTAAAGGAACACAAGCTGCCTTTCTCGCCGCGCACTATTCAATTCCACATATTTCAACAGGCGATATCTTCCGCGCCAATTTAAAGGCGAGCACACCACTTGGGCTGCAAGCAAAAGGCTATATGGATAGCGGCCAATTGGTGCCAGATGAAGTCACTAATGAAATGGTGAAAGATCGACTTACTCACGATGATGTTGCAAATGGTTTTCTGCTCGATGGCTTTCCGCGCAACACCGTACAAGCCGAAGTACTTCGTGCATTTCTTGCTGAAAAGCGCACCCCACTTGATGCTGTTTTAGAGCTAGCAATTGATGATGCTCTGATCATCGCTCGTTTATCCTCACGTCGTACCTGCAAAGAGTGCAGCGCTCCAGCTACTGCAGCCGCACAGAAATGTGGCGCATGCGGCGGCGAGCTTTATCAGCGTGAAGACGATAAAGAAGAAGTAATTGCAAAGCGGTTATCGGTATATCAAGAACAGACCGCGCCCATTGTTCACTTCTACCGCACTGAAGGTTTGCTTGTGACAATCTCTGCAGATGGTGAAGTTTCTGAAATTACTGAGCGCGCTATCACTGCGCTCAGTCGCGTGCACGGCTAACTCCGCGGTTCATTAAATGGCGATTCAGATCAAAGACCTTGATCAGATCAAGGTGATGCGTCGCGCCGGCATCGTTGTTGCAGAAATTCACCAGTTGATACGTGATGCAATCAAACCAGGAATGACAACAAGTGCACTGGATGCCATTGCTTCAGCACATATCAAGAGACGCGGTGCCACCTCTAACTTCTTCAACTATCACGGTTTTCCTGCCACTATCTGTGTCTCAATAAACGATGAAATTGTGCATGGGATTCCTGGATCTAAAATCATCAACGAAGGCGATGTCGTCTCGGTCGATTGTGGCGCCATCGTTGATGGGTGGCATGGTGACGCTGCATTTTCTGTAGGAATCGGAAAAGTTTCACCTGAAGATCAGAAGTTGATGGATACCTGCGAAGAATCCATGTGGGTAGGTATTGCAGCTGGCAAAAAAGGTGCGCGACTTTCGGATATTGGCCACGCCATTGAAAAGTATGTAAATGCGCAAGGTAAGTATGGAATTTTGCAAGAGTACGGTGGACATGGAATTGGTACAGAGATGCACCAAGAACCACACGTTCTCAATTTTGGTAAAGCTGGAAACGGTCCAGAAATAATTGCTGGAATGGCACTTGCCATCGAACCGATGATTACTCGAGGCAGTGCCAAGACAAAAGTTTTGAGCGATGAATGGACAGTGGTCTCTGTCGATCAATCACGCGGTGCGCACTTTGAACATACCTATGTCATCTGCCCCGATGGAAAACCCTT
>CALMJL010000162.1 GCA_937864425.1 uncultured Candidatus Planktophila sp. | reverse complement strand
AATTGGATGCGCGATCAAGGTATGCGCTCTTATGAAATGACAGAAATTCATCATCGCGGATTAAAGGCAGTGCTCGATGAATCTTTTGCCACATTAACTGATGGATGCGATGGAGTTTTTCTCTCGGTTGATATTGATGTTGTTGATCCAGGTATGGCACCTGGCACGGGCACCCCTGAACCAGGTGGAATGACATCGCGTGAATTACTCGAAGCAGTACGCCGAATTTGTTTAGAACTTCCAGTTGTTGGCATTGATGTTGTTGAAGTCGCTCCCCCATTTGATAGCGCAGATATCACCGCCATTTTGGCAAACCGTGTAGTCCTAGAAGCGCTCAGCGCAATTGCTAAAAGACGCAGTGGCTCTGGTTATAACCCGACTCAGAATCTCTTAGACCGCTAAATTCACTCATTTATGACTCGGTTGTGCAGCGGCTCATAGCCTGCCTCCACAAGAAATGAATGGTGCGGTGTCATACTCTTTTGTATGAATATCCTTGAAAACATTCTTGAAAAGGTAATCTTCGCGGGCCGCTGGTTATTGGCTCCGCTCTACATTGGCTTGCTGCTTGCACTCGTTCCGATTCTCTATCGTTTCTTCCACGCCTTCTGGCATCTCGTTACTCATATGCAAGGGGCAACATCTGGAGAAATCACGCTGCAAGTTCTTGAACTTCTCGACACAGTACTTCTTGGAAATCTCATCATCATCGTTCTCTTTGCCGGATATGAAAACTTCGTCTCGAAGATCAAGGTGGCAGAGGATGCCGAAGATCGACCACACTGGATGGGACATGTCGATTACAGCGGCCTGAAGATTAAGTTGATTGGTTCATTGGTCGCTATCTCTGTCATTGAACTGCTCAAAGACTTCATGAAAGAAGGAACATTTGATGCTAATCGTGAAGGCTGGCGCATCGGAATCCATATGACTTTCGTGATTTCTGGTGTGCTCTTTGCGCTGATGGATTTAATGGCCGACCGCCACAAATCACAGCGTTAGCCTTAAGATAGGAGCATGTCTGCGAATGTAAAACGCCAGCTTCCTAACCCCATCAAACTGGCGCAATTACTTCGCTTCCGCGGCCCATCACTCAATCGCAAAAAGGCGCGGCTTGATCGCGCTGTCACGATTTGGGATCTGCGCGATATTGCAAAAAAGCGCACGCCGCAAGGTCCATTTGATTACACCGATGGCGCTGCCGAATCTGAAGCATCCCTCGAGCGTGCACGACAGGCTTATCGCGATATTGAATTAGTTCCCAATATTTTGCGCGATGTTTCATCAGTTGATTTATCGCGAAAAGTCTTTGGAATTACTCACAAAATGCCAATGGGAATTTCTCCCACTGGATTTACTCGTTTAATGCAGACCGAAGGTGAAATTGCTGGTTCGCGCGCTGCTGAAAAATTTGGAATTCCATTCTCGCTCTCTACTCTTGGTACTACCTCCATCGAAGATGTAGTCAAAGCTGCTCCGCAAGGAGAAAACTGGTTTCAGTTATATATGTGGAAAGACCGCGAAGGTTCGATGGCGCTGGTCGAAAGAGCGCGCCGCGCGGGTGTGAAAACTCTTCACTTAACTGTCGATGTTCCAGTTGCGGGTCATCGCCTGCGCGATACCTATAACGGCTTAACAATTCCACCGACGCTCACTTTTAAAACTCTCCTTAATGCAATTCCGCGTCCTGCATGGTGGATGAATTTTTTAACAACGCCAGCAATTGAATTTGCATCTATGTCTTCCTGGAACGGCACAGTCGCTGAACTTTTGGATTACATGTTCGATCCCACTATGACCTTTAATGATCTCAAGTGGATTCGCAAAGAATGGGATGGCAATCTCATTGTGAAAGGAATTCAGAACCTAGAAGATGCCAAGATGGCGGCCAAATTAGGCGCAGATGCAGTCTTGCTCTCTAACCACGGTGGTCGCCAATTAGATAAAGCGCCAATTCCTCTGCACTTGCTCTCTTCAATCAAAAAAGAATTTAAGAAAGATTATGAAATCCACATCGATACCGGAATCATGCATGGTGCCGATGTGCTTGCAGCAATCGCACATGGCGCAAACTTCACCTACATCGGACGTGCTTATCTCTATGGATTAATGGCAGGTGGACAAGCAGGCGTCGAACGCGCGCTCACGATTATGCAGGGTCAGATGATCCGAAATATGAAGTTGCTAGGTGTGCGTACTCTCGACGAACTACAGCCTCGGCACGTGCGCTTGCTACATCG
>CALMJL010000161.1 GCA_937864425.1 uncultured Candidatus Planktophila sp. | reverse complement strand
CCGGCGAATACAGATACACCACCGAAGTTTTCAGCAACGCGATAAATCATTTCCTGGATAAGAACAGTCTTACCCACACCTGCACCACCGAAAAGACCAATCTTTCCACCCTTTACATATGGTGTGAGTAGATCGATAACTTTGATACCAGTCTCAAACATTTCAGTCTTTGACTCGAGTTGATCAAAGTCTGGCGCATTACGGTGGATTGGCCAGCGTTCCTTAATATCAAGTGATGATGTTGGGACATCGAGAGATTCTCCGAGAGTGTTGAAGACGTGTCCCTTTGTTACATCACCGACAGGTACTGAAATAGCTGCACCAGTGTCTGTTACTTCAGCACCACGCACCATTCCATCTGTTGGTTGCATCGAGATAGCGCGCACAAGGTTGTCACCGATGTGCTGTGCTACTTCGAGGGTCAAGGTACGTGTATTGCCACTCATGGTGGTCTCTACATGTAGCGCATTAAAGATGGCGGGCATTGAATCCGCTGGGAATTCAATATCTACCACCGGTCCGATTACTCGGGCTACGCGGCCTTTAGTTGTCATTATTCACTCCCTGCACTAGCTGAGGCCAACGCGTCTGCGCCGCCCACAATTTCACTGATTTCTTGGGTGATCTCTGCTTGACGAGCAGCATTTGCAAGTCGGGTTAGCGACTTAATTAATTCATCAGCATTGTCAGTTGCTGACTTCATGGCGCGACGACGAGCTGCATGCTCAGAGGCAGCAGATTGCAACATCGCGTTGAAGATTCGGGCTTCGATATAACGTGGCAAAAGCGCATTGAGAACTTCACCAGCATTTGGTTCGAATTCATACATTGGTAGCAATCCAGTTGGAACTGGCGCAGATGACTCGACGACCTCAAGTGGAATCATGCGCTTTGCAGTTGCCTCTTGCGTAAGCATTGATTTGAACTGAGTGAAGATAATGTGAATCTCATCGACTCCACTCTTATCTTCGCCAGAATCAGCAAGAAATGCGGAAAGAAGCGCAGTTGCAACCTCTTTGGCATTTTCATAATTTGGATTATCAGAGAATCCAGTCCAAGCACCAGCGATCTCACGGCCACGGAACTTGTAGTAGTTCACTGCCTTACGACCAACGAGATAGTTAGAAACTTGTAATCCACGTTCACGCAAAAGCGCTGCCAACTGTTCGCCCTCTTTAATGGCGTTGGTGGAATATGCACCAGCCATACCGCGATCTGCTGAAATGATGAGTACAGCAGCGCGACGAGGATTCTCGTTCGCAGTTGTGAGCGGGTGGTTAGTTGAAGAATAGGTTGCAACTGCAGATACCGCACGAGTGAGCTCGTTTGCATACGGAGTAGAAGCGCTTACCCGTTGCTGCGCCTTAACGATACGAGAAGCAGAGATCAACTCCATTGCTTTCGTAATCTTTTTGGTCGCTTTAACGGAACGCATCCGTCGGCGATATACGCGAAGTTGTGCACCCATTTTTTACTTCTTCGCCGCCGGTGGAACGAACTTAGTGATGGCTTCTGCACCTTCACCATCAAGAGCTTCTGCAGCAGCTTCATTTACAGCAGGTGCTACAGATGGCTTGAACTGCTTCTTAAAGTCTGCAACTGCAGATTCAAGTTTTGCAACGGTGTCATCTTCGAGCTGCTTAGTCTCTGCAATCACTGCAAAGATATCTTTACGTTCGCGACCAATGAAGTCGAGAAGTTCAGATTCAAAGCGACGAATATCTGGAACAGCTACATCATCAAGACGTCCAGTTGTGCCGGCCCAGATTGAAACAATCTGACGTTCGAGTGAGTAAGGCTGGTACTGACCCTGTTTCAAGAGTTCAACCATGCGCGCACCGCGCTCGAGTTGAGCCTTTGATGCAGCATCGAGATCTGAACCGAAAGCAGCGAATGCTTCGAGTTCGCGGAACTGTGCAAGGTCAAGACGTAGACGACCAGCAATCTTCTTCATCGCCTTTGTCTGTGCAGATCCACCTACACGAGAAACTGAGATACCTACGTTAATCGCAGGACGAACGCCTGCGTTAAAGAGATCTGTTTCAAGGAAGCACTGACCATCGGTAATCGAAATAACGTTGGTAGGAATAAACGCGGAAACGTCATTTCCCTTTGTTTCGATGATGGGAAGACCAGTCATTGAACCGCCACCTAAATCATCAGAGAGCTTTGCGCAACGCTCGAGCAGACGTGAGTGTAAGTAGAAAACGTCTCCTGGATACGCTTCACGGCCTGGTGGACGGCGGAGAAGAAGCGATACTGAACGATATGCCTCTGCTTGCTTAGAGAGATCATCAAAAACAATAAGAACGTGCTGGCCTTTATACATCCAGTGCTGACCAATTGCAGAACCGGTATATGGAGCAAGATATTTAAAGCCTGCTGGATCAGATGCAGGGGATGCAACGATTGTTGTGTATTCCATTGCACCAGCTTCTTCGAGCGCACCCTTTACAGATGCAATCGTTGAACCCTTCTGTCCAATCGCTACATAAATACATTTCACTTGCTTCTTTGGATCGCCAGATAACCAGTTTTCACGCTGATTAATGATGGTATCGACTGCAACTGCAGTCTTTCCGGTCTGACGGTCACCGATGATCAACTGACGCTGTCCGCGTCCAATTGCTGTCATGGCATCGATTGCCTTAATACCTGTTGCAAGTGGTTCCTTAACAGGTTGACGCTGCACAACTGTTGGTGCCTGAAGTTCAAGGGCGCGACGTGCATCAGGAGTGATGTCACCCTTGCCATCAATTGGTCGTCCTAGTGGATCAACAACGCGACCTAAGAATCCATCTCCGACAGGAACAGAGAGAACTTCGCCGGTGCGACGTACTGAAGTACCTTCTTCAATGCCATCGTAATCTCCCAAGATAACCACACCGACTTCGCGCACATCGAGGTTGAGTGCGAGACCGAGTGTGCCGTTCTCGAATTGAAGAAGTTCGTTTGCCATTGTTGAAGGAAGTCCTTCAACGCGAGCGATTCCATCGCCTGCTTGGCTTACTGTTCCGACTTCTTCACGAGCCGCGGTGCCTGGATCGTATGACTTAACGAAGTTCGCTAAGGCATCCCGAATTTCATTCGGTTGGATCTTGAGCTCTGCCATGAGTTTCCCCTTTATTTCCTGTTATTTATTTCCTGAAAGAGCACGTCCGGCTCCTGCAAGTCGATTTGAAACACTTCCATCAACGAGTTCGTCGGCAAACTTCACGGAGACTCCACCAATAATGGATGAATCAACTTGGATGTTGACGCGGATTGGTTGTCCAACCTGCTTCTCGATGGCGCTTGCCAAACGGTTCTTCTGTGAATCTGTAATTGCGGTTGCAACACGAACTTCAGCAATCAAACGATTGCGACGATTTGCTAAACCAAATAGGTAATCAGCAAATCCTGCTTCGATGCTACGTCCGCGAAGTTGTGCAATAAGGGCTTTAGCCAACTTAATAGTTGATGCAGCTGCCTTGTTGGCGAGAACTTCGGAGATAAGCGCTGCTTTTGCTTCGGCAGTTCCAGTGCCAACCAGCGCTTTACGGAGTTCAAAATTTTCGGCGATCACACGAGAGATCGCGAAAAGTTCATCTTCTACGCGATCTAGTTCGCCAGCAATATTGGCTGCAGATGCTTCGGCTTCGATGGCAAGTTGTTCAAGTACATGAACAATGTCCCCACCTGCAGACCAACGAAGCGTTGAGACATCAGTTAACAATGCAACTGTGGCAGCTCCTACAGTCTTTCCGAAAAGATCCTTGATAAGTACACCTTTTGCTGAAGCATCACGAGAAGGATCTGCAAAGGCACGGCGAAGCGCAGTGTTTTTTGCAAATACTTCAGCAGCAAAGAAGAGCTCTGCAGAAAGATCAGATGCGGAAGCGGTAGATGCGCCTTTAACGGCAGCATCTAAGTGAGTGCGTGCAGTCTCAAGCGACTGACGACTACTTCCACCTAAATGAATTCTCACTGAGAGCTCCTGG
>CALMJL010000160.1 GCA_937864425.1 uncultured Candidatus Planktophila sp. | reverse complement strand
GACTTTTCGAGATCTTCGATAAAGCGATCCACGATCCGTGATTGACGGGCCTGGTCTTCTAGCGCTTCCCCGACAATCTTTGATGCAAGTTCGACAGCGAGCGCGCCAACTTCATTACGAAGTGAGGTAAGCGCTTGCTGACGTTCTGCTTCTATAGATGCGTGTGCTGCAGCAGTGATGCGAGCGGCCTCATCTTGTGCCTTCGCACGAAGTTCTTCGAGAATTGCAGCGCCTTGTGCGCGTGCATCTTCACGAAGTTTGGCTGCCTCACCTTGTGCAGATGAAAGTTGTTCGTTGTATTGAACGAGTGCACGCTGGGCTTCGAGTTGTGCTTTTTCAGCACGCTCTAATCCACCTTCGATTGCTGCGGTGCGATCTGCAAATGCCTTTTCAAAACGAGGCACAACAGCTTTGCGCAGCACATAGAAGAGGAGTCCGAAGGCGATCGCACCCACCACAATTTCTGCAGTGTGTGGAACCAGCGGATTGAGTTCTTCTCCCCCAGCTAGCAAATTAATTGAGCGCATTCTGTTCTCTTTTTAACGTGGCGCTAATTAGAGGACGAATGCGAGAACGAGACCGAAGAGTGCGAGAGCTTCAGCGAGCGCGAACCCAAGGAACGCGATTGGCTGGAGCACGCTACGTGCTTCTGGCTGACGAGCAACGCCGTTGATGTATGCGGCGAAGATCATTCCTGTTGCAATTGCTGGACCAATTGCTGATAGGCCAAAACCGACCAGGTTGAGTGTGCCTGTCATTTTTTCTTACCTTTCGTTAGTTTCTTACCTAGTGCTCGTCGGCAAGGGCGCCGGCGATGTAGAGAGCTGTGAGCAGGGTAAAGATGTACGCCTGCAGGCATTGCACCATAAATTCGAAGAATGTAAGGGCAATACCAAAAGTAAATGAGAATGGGCTAAATAACTTCATGATCAGGTGTGAATCCTTGAGCATGTAGTCACCTCCCAAGATAAAGACCAACAAGAGCAGGTGGCCTGCGAACATGTTGGCAAAGAGACGGAGAGAAAGAGTGAGTGGGCGAACCAAGAAGAAGGTTGCAATTTCAATCGGTGTGAGCAGCACATAAACCGGCTTTGGAACACCTGGCATAAATGCAATTTCCTTCAGGTATGTACCTAAACCTTTCTTGCGGATTCCAACATAGTGGAAGACGAAGAAGGTGAAGGCTGCCAGTACATAAGGAAATGCCACATGAGACATCGCTGGGAATTGAATCAGCGGAACAATTCCAAAAATATTGTTGACCAAAATAAAGGTAAAGAGCGTAAATAGATAAGGAACAAAGCGAAGGAAATCGTGGCCGATGACATCGCGCGCTAAATCATTACGGACAAAACCGTAGATGCTTTCACCAGCAAATTGCAGCTTTGAAGGGACGATGGCGGCTTTACGTGAAGAGAGAATGAAAAATACTGAAATGAGAACTACTGAAAGTGCTACGAGAAGAACGGGTTTTGTTAACCAAGGAATCGATTCAGAGATTGGAGGGAGGTTAAAGTCTTTAGTGCTTGGAGGGACGAATCCATCTCCTTCAGCAATAAAACGACCAGACGCGCGCACGCATACTCCTTGAATGAAAAGGGTTACAAGAATGTGCGCTTTGGGGAGCAGCGCAGGCCAACCTTATGGGAAAGGCTCTCCCGTGTGAAATCGGAGTATTGCGCCTCCA
>CALMJL010000159.1 GCA_937864425.1 uncultured Candidatus Planktophila sp. | reverse complement strand
TTTTCAAGATCTAGCGCAACAGGAAGATCCATCTCGTTAAAACCACCAAGAGATGAAATTCGCCAAATAACTTTTTGTGCCTGAGCCTTGGCATCACGTGTAACAGCGCTCACCGAAGTCACATTGGGAAGCAGGGCGTAGTGATAGAAGCCGGTATAGATACCGGCAGCCTGTGCGCCTTCTCGATCTTTCTTCAACCATTTTCTGGCTAGCTGATCGGCATCGTCACGAGTGTCTGAGGCTTTGATGATGACAAAACTGACTCCAGCATCATGCATTTTCTGAAAATTGATTAGTTTGTCATTGGGATGCTGCCAACGACTGATATCAGCTCCATGTAATCGTCCACCAGGACCGACTGGTGACAAATCCGCTGCAAAGACAGGGTTGAGCGAAAAACTAGCGAAAATAAAGACTGCTACTGCAGCAAAATACTTTTTCATTGTTCTATTACTACGGCTTCTATTCCAAAGACTTCAAAAATTGCGCTCTGCAGAGCATGTCTGTGGCGCATGCGAGCTTCTTCATAGTTGTGACCAGTAGCCAACTTATTGGCATCGCTAAAATCGAGTATCAATCTTCCGTTTTCAAAGGCAGCTAAGCGAGCGTCAAAGTAGGCAATCCATACGATGCGATCTCTGCTTTCGAGTAAATCAAGGACTTCGTTCCAGCGCCCACGAATATCTGAAAGCGTTAATTCCGAAGACATGCGGCGACTTTACCGCAAGCCACTTAATGTCTAGGTGCGCCAAGCCATTTAAAGTATTCGCCGGCCAATATCACACGTAGGTTTCTGGTTCTATCAGGCGAAATTGATAAATGCTGGGCAATTCTGGCAACAATCTGTTCTACTGATTTTTCAGATACAAATCTAACTTTAGCTATCTCAGAATTACTTAATCCTTGCGCTACTAAT
Source organism: uncultured Candidatus Planktophila sp. (assembly GCA_937864425.1). Taxonomy (GTDB): domain Bacteria; phylum Actinomycetota; class Actinomycetes; order Nanopelagicales; family Nanopelagicaceae; genus Planktophila. The sequence goes on along the minus strand of CALMJL010000159.1, from coordinate 104 downwards.
CGAAGTGTTTCAATTTGAATGTCAGTGAGATCGTTCAGAATAGTGATGAATGAGCTGGCATGAATCGCAGAGTGAATGCTGATCCATTTCATCGCAGAACCATC
>CALMJL010000158.1 GCA_937864425.1 uncultured Candidatus Planktophila sp. | reverse complement strand
ATGCACTTTACCCACACATGACTGTTGCAGAGAACATGGGCTTTGCACTCAAGATCGCTGGAGTTGATAAAGCAGAACGCGATAAGCGCGTGCGCGAAGCAGCTAAGTTGCTCGATCTTGAACCATATTTAGAGCGTAAGCCAAAGGCGCTTTCAGGTGGACAACGTCAGCGCGTTGCAATGGGCCGCGCAATTGTGCGCGAACCACAAGTGTTCTTGATGGACGAACCACTTTCTAACCTTGATGCGAAGTTGCGTGTTGCAACACGTACTCAAATTGCAGCGCTGCAGCGCCGCCTTGGAATTACAACTGTATACGTGACTCACGATCAGGTTGAAGCGATGACCATGGGTGATCGCGTTGCAGTGCTGAAGGATGGACTTCTTCAGCAAGTAGATACCCCTCGCAATTTGTATGACAAGCCAGCTAACTCATTTGTTGCCGGCTTTATTGGATCACCTGCAATGAACTTGCTCATTGCTCCAGTTTCTGGTGGCAAAGCACACCTTGGGGATCTCGATATTGATGTTCCAGCTTCTGCCGGATCATCTGTCACCGTAGGAATTCGTCCAGAAGGATGGGCGCCAGCAGATCGCGGCTTCCACGTTCTCGTTGAAGTTGTGGAAGAACTAGGTTCTGATGCATTCGTATACGGAAAGCCAGCAGATACCAACGTGAAGTTCGCTAATTCATCTGATGAAGGTGCGCAGGTCATTGTTCGTTGGGATCCAAAGAATCCACCTAAGGCAGGACAGACTGTCACAGTCTCTAATGTCGCTGGTGCAGTTCACCTCTTTGATTCCAACACTGGAAATCGCATCAACTAAAGCAAATCCTAGAAAACCCCGCTCTATCCATTCAGCATGTGAAGGAGCGGGGTTTTTTCTTGCCCTGAGTACGATTACATCTCATTACACATCACGAGAAAAGGCGGTTCATGAAGTACATCGCAATGGCTATTGCCACCGCTCTTGTACTCACTGGATGTGGCAGCGAGAAGAGCGCACCTCAAAATGAGAAAAGTGCGGCTTCATTTGCAGTTCCATTAATGTGCGAGCAGACCAAAGTCTTGAGTGGGTTCCCAAGCAAAGTAAGCGGCGCCCAGGCAATTTTGACTGATTGGGAACCATTTCCTGGAACTGATTTAGCAGCCGCGTATGAAGCAGGTGGAATCGCGTGCTCGTATGGAATTCAAGTGGCTGAAATCGGCGCAACGATTCTGTGGGCACCCGATCAAAAGAATGTATTTGCTGAGAGATCAAAAGAGTGGATTGCAAGTGGTCAGAAAAAGATTGATCTTCCCAACATTAATGAAGAAGCCGCATATGTATTAACAGAAGGAGTTGCCGGACAAGGAGAATTCCATGTCTGGAAAATTAATCTCTTGATTAAAGGTATCTGGATTCAAGTTGGCGCAACTTTTCTTGGATCGATCGAAGAAGCAATTCCGCTTGTCCAAGCAACGATAGATTCCATTCTTACCTCTGATGAAGCAAAGACGTATCTCGTCACTGGATGTTATGTTGCAACGCTTGGCAGCGATCGCTATGAAATGAATTTGACGCAACAGAATAACTCGCGTGTGAGTGGACGTATCAACCTTACGCCTGCAGAGAAGGATTCAGCGCAAGGAACTTTTCTCGGCACCTATGAGAACGGGCAATTGCACGGCATCTACACATTTAGTTCAGAGGGAGTCACCTCAGATCGCGAGCTCTATTTCAAACGAGTCAACGATGGTTTTGTTCCAGGGTATGGACCGGTTCAGGTAATCGATAACAAGTTCGAAAAATTAGCGCGCCCATTGCAATTGAAATGGGATCAGAAGGTCACGTACCGACCTGCCACTGATTGCGCAGCGTAAAAGTAATTAGCCCTTGAGCGAGCCAGAGAGAAGCCCGCGCAAGAAGTAACGACCGAGGAAGAGATAGACCAAGAGAGTCGGAATCGAAACAATCAGCGATGCTGTCATGTTGTTTCCGTAATACACCTGGTTTCCAGACCCGGTAATGAAGTTAAGCGCAGTCGTTGCCACAGAGAGCTTTGGCGAACCACCTGTAAGGAAGATTGCAAAGAGGAAGTCATTCCATGCAGAGGTGAACTGCCAAATCAAGACAACCACAAAGCCCGGAATTGAAAGTGGCAAGAAAATAGTGCGGAAGATGCGGATCATTCCCGCGCCATCTACGCGCGCAGCCTCGATGAGTTCGTTCGGGATTGCCGCAAAGTAGTTACGGAAAATCAGAGTACAAATTGGAATACCGTAAATAACGTGTGCAACAACGAGCACATAGATGGTTCCGCCGATTCCAGCCCATTGATTGAACTTGGTCAATGGAATCATGATTGCTTGGTACGGAATAAACATTCCGAAGAGGAAAGTTGTGAAGATAAAGGTTGATCCACGGAACTTCCACTTAGCAAAGACGAAGCCGTTAATTGCTCCGATAATTGCAGAGATGATAGATGACTGAACCACAAAGAAAAGTGTGCGCATCATTGGCTCGCGCAAGACCTTCCAGGTTGGTCCCCAGGCTTCAAAGTTCAGAGATCGCGGAGGTGTAAAAGCGGCAGATTGTGAAACACCGGTAATTCCCTTTACCGAGTTAATCACCATGATGTAAATCGGAAGAGCTGCAATAACAAAGAGAATTGTGAGCGCTGAATAACGGAAGACCAACCAGAACTGGCCTTTGCCATCGAGGCGGCGCTTAGTGCGAAGATCTTGTTTGCGGGTTACGCGTGCTGCAACATCGCTGCTCATTTATTCGCCTCCTCAGTCTTGTTGACGTAAATCAAGTATGGGATCACCGCAACAGCGATCATCACAAGGATGACGATTGCAATCGCTGCACCCTTGGCAAAATTCTGGAAATCAAAGATGGTCTGCCACATATAAATGGCGAGCACTTTGGTGACGTAGCTCTTGGTTGCAATACCGAAGATCAAGTCAAAGACCTTCATCGAGATATGTCCCAAAATAATCAGCACGGTCAAGAATGTTGGAGAAAGTTGTGGGAAGAGAATGTGGCGATAAATCTTGTATTCGGAAGCTCCATCAACGCGGGCTGCTTCACGTAAATCATCAGGAATTCCGCGGAATCCTGCCAAGAAGAGCGCCATGACATATCCGGACATCTGCCAGATAGCAGGGAGTGCCATTGCATACATCGAGCCAGCTTCTGATGTGTACCAATCGCTTTGGAGGAAACCAAGCCCCATATTCTGTAAAAGGTAATTGAGACCAGTAGCGCGTTCATCGCGCGCTGAATCCATCAACCAGCGCCATGATGTTCCCATCGCGATAAATGAAATCGCCATTGGGTAGAGATATGTAGAACGGAAGAAACCTTCTCCTTTAATTCCTTTTTCGAGAAGGAGCGACATAATCAAACCTGAGATGAGGCAGCCGATCATAAAGACGGCGGTAAATTTCAAGAGGTTAGAGAGTGCGTGAGTAAATTCTTGATCTTGCCAAAGTTGGGTGTAATTAACGAAGCCAACAAATTTAACGTTTTTGGTCCACGCGTTATAGCGATTTTCTAGCGATTCAAGGAGCGTATAACCAATCATTCCGTAGACGAAGATTGCCATTGCGATAATGGAGGGAAGAACGAAGATAAATCCGCCCCATGGACTATGAATTCGATTGCGCTTCACGCTATGCAAATTCCCTCTCGATAAAATTTAAATTTTATGTAAAAGTCTGAAGTTCTGGCGGAACCTCATCGGTTCCGCCAGAACTTCAGCGTCAGCTAGCGCTGACAACGAAATTAGTGTGAACTAATTAAGCGTTGTCGTTTGCTGTCTTTGCAGCAAGAAGAGCCTTAACAAAGCCCTTCTTATCCTTAGCTCCACCGGTGTAGAAGCGGCCAACTGCTGAGTTGTACGCTGCCATACCTGCATTGCCCCAGTTAACGCCGTGGACTGTTGAACCGACAAGGCGGTCCTTCTTCCATGACTTCATTGCTGCCTGGAGGTAGCTGTCATAAAGCTTTGGATTTGAGTCGGTACGAACTGCAATTGAACCCTTCTTAGGGTTAAAGGCATCCTGACCAGCAAGTGATCCGCAGACCTTGAGCCATGCAATACCTGCATCGCGGTTTACAGCGCCCTTAGGCAATGTAAATGAGTCTGATAGCCACTGGTAGACACCATTGGTGCCAGGACCTGGAGCCCATGTGTAATCCTTACCGAGCTTGAGGCCTTCTGACTGCCACTGTGATGATGCCCAGTCGCCCATGATGAAGAAGCCAGCCTTACCTGAAGTAACAAGCTTTCCTGCATCTGGCCAGTCAAGTGACTTGCTTGAGTTTCCGTAAGCAAGAATCTTGGCTAGGTAGTCAATTGCCTTTGAAACTTCTGGACCATCCCACTTGGTAGTTCCCTTCCAAAGACCATTGAACTTATCTGGTCCCATTGAAGCGAGAAGTACATAGTCGAAGAGGTGAGCAATCGCCCAGTCACCGTTACCGGCAAGTGCGATTCCATCAATTCCAACCTTCTTGAACTTTGCCATTGCTGCAAGGAACTCATCGAGTGAGTTTGGAGCCTTTGTGATTCCGGCTTTCTTTGCAGCTGCTGGGTTCCACCACAAAACGTTTGCGCGGTGGATGTTTACTGGAACAGAATAAATCTTTCCATTTGTAGTAAGGGTCTTTACGAGATCCTTAGGGAATACCTTGTCCCATCCTTCTTGCTTGTAAAGGAATGAAACGTCTTCAACCTGTCCGGCCTTAACGTAGGAAGAAAGCTCTTCACCAGCGTGAGCCTGGAATGTGTCAGGTGGATTTCCAGCTTGCATACGTGACACAAGCACACCCTTTGCGTTAACACCAGCTGCACCAGCAACTGAAGCGTTAATGAATGGTGTATTTGGATTTTGCTTTTCGAATTCAGTTGTCATTCCTGCAAGACCTGCAGCTTCTCCACCTGATGCCCACCAGGTAAAGATTTCTAGTTGCTTATTTGTTGCAGCATTTGATGCTGGAGCAGTTGTAGCAACGAGTGCAAGTGCAGCAAGGACGGCTGCAACTTTGGACTTCTTTAGCATGTAGCGCCTTTCTTACTGTTGAGGGATTTCCTCACAACGGGTTATGTATTCCCGAGGGCGGGCAAGCGCCAGCCCAAGGATTTACACCCCGACATCCTTCAACGCCACGCTGGGCTAGTCAACGGGGAAGCGGAAATTGACGGTAACAATTTGGTTACGGCTTCCTGATAGTCAGGAATGAATCTGGCAGAAATTAAGTGAGGCTAGAGAGCTTGAAATAGGCCCCATTCCAGCGAATTTCGCGCTGGAAATCTTCTTGGGTGGTGGTGGCCGAGATTCGCAAATGTTCGACCTGTGCAATCTGGGCAAAGTCGCTTAACACTTCTGCATCGAGGGCGGTGCTCAGAACAGTGTGGTGGGAGCCACCGGCATAAATCCATGACTCAGCCGATGTTGCCAAATTAGGAGCTGGTTTCCAGACAGCACATGCAACAGGAAGTGATTTTAATTCCTTATCTGGTTTCACAATCTCAATGTCATTGGAAACCAAACGGAAGCGATCCCCCAAATCCATTAAGCCGACAACGCGACCAGAAGCAGGGGTTGCGCTAAATACCAATCGCACTGGATCATCTTTTCCACCAATACCTAATGGATGAATTTCACATCGTGGTTTTTGATTGGTGATTGTCGGACAGACTTCGAGCATGTGAGCACCAAGTACTTTGGGTTCGCCGGGTCCGAAGTGATAGGTGTAATCCTCCATAAATGAAGTTCCACCTGCCAAACCTTCCGTCATGCTCTTGATGATGCGAAGAAGTGCGGATGTTTTCCAATCGCCTTCGCCACCAAATCCATAGCCTTTAGACATTAAGCGCTGCACGGCAAGACCAGGAAGTTGTTTGAGCGCACCCAAATCTTCAAAGTTGGTAGTGAATGCACCGAAGCCACCTGCTTCGAGGAATCGTTCTAACGCAATTTCGAGCGTTGCTTGGTAGCGCAGCGATTCATGACGTGGTCCACCTGGTGCAATTTCAGGAGCTATCTCAAATATTTTTTCATATTCTTTAATCAACGCATCCACTGCACTGGGCTCAACTGCAGCAACGCAGTCCACCAATGTATTTACTCCGTATGCTTCGATGGACATACCGAGTGCAATCTGGGCACTTGTCTTATCGCCATCGGTCACAGCGACAAAGCGCATATTGTCACCAAAGCGTGCAACTTTGAGATTTTGGGCAGTGTTCCAACCGATGGCAGCGCGCATCCAATGAGCAATGCGAGAAGTGACTTTCTTATCCGAAACATGTCCTGCCACAATTTTGCGAGGAAGGTGCAGGCGTGCTTGCAAGTGGCCATGTTCGCGATCACCATGCGCTGCTTGATTGAGATTCATGAAATCCATATCAATGGTTTCCCATGGCAGCGCTTCATTTGCTTGAGTATGTAAATGCAAAATCGGAACTTGCAAAGCGCTCAATCCGGCAATCCACATCTTGGCCGGAGAGAAAGTGTGCATCCACACAATCACTCCAATGCATTGTGGATTTGCAGAAGCCTCTAAACAAATTGCTTTAATGCTTTCGGGAGTAGTCAGAACTGGTTTCCAGGTTGCCTTGATTGGAACATCTGACGCAGCGTTGAGCGTATCAACGACCTTTTTCGATTGTTCGGCAACTTGTTCTAAAGTCTCGGGGCCATAGAGTGATTGGCTACCGGTTAAGAACCAGATTTCTAACTTCTTCTCCTGCAATGATTTCATGCCAAAAGATTACCTCAGGGTTTGGTGATCTGAAATAACTCTGGATCAATCGAAATGGATCCGCGCAAAATATGGACTTTTCCTCGTCCATAACTCTGCCACTTATCGGTTTTAACGAGAGCAGTGTTTTCATCAATACCAAGCAACGTAGTCTCAGCATCCTGACGCAACACAAATGCAGTCACACGTTCAGGTAACCAGCCCAACATCTTGTCGTAATGCGGAATGACTTCAATCTGCGGAAGTAGCCCCAACCCAGCGCTGTGATGCGATCTGCGCAAACCCATGATGGTTCCACCAAATGCCATCGCACCAGCAGAACATCCAGCCAGTGAAGTTCCAGAGCTCCATGCTTTTACGATTGCATCCCACAGCGCCGTGCCTGAAAAAATCTCAGCAATGCGATGTGGATCTCCCCCAGAAAAATAGATCAGCCCTGCATGCGCAATATCTTCTGCACGCTCTATCAAAAATTTTTCGTTGAGCGCATCACTGCGCTCGTGGATGGGCAGATAGATACAGGTAGCACCAATGCGCGCCGCTTGTGCAGCGCCTTTTTCGCGCCAAAAGTTGCGCTGAGCATCCCCTTCGTGTGATGAAGCGGTAGGAATCTGAATGAAGGTATTTCGTTTACCGCGCGCAATGGCCCGTTGCACAAGTTCAGCTTCGAACTCTTGCATCTGCTCTGAATATTCTCCGGAACCAACAAGTGCAAGTGCACCGTGGTCAAAATTCATGAGAGAGGTTAAGCCATCGCTTTCTTCAGATTTTCATCAATTGAATTGAGAAATTCTTGAGTTGTCTGCCAAGGAGCATCTATAGAGATCAAAAGCGATAGATCCTTTGTCATCTTTCCTTGCTCTACAGTCTCAATACAGACTCGCTCTAAAGTGGCTGAGAACTTTGCCAACTCTGCATTGTTATCGAGTTTGGCGCGATGAGCTAAACCTTGGGTCCAAGCAAAGATTGATGCAATGGGATTGGTTGATGTTGCCTTACCAGCTTGATGATCACGATAGTGGCGTGTGACAGTTCCATGGGCAGCTTCTGCTTCGCAAATCTTTCCATCAGGTGTCATCAAAACAGATGTCATGAGTCCAAGAGATCCATAACCCTGCGCCACCGTGTCAGATTGCACATCTCCGTCATAGTTCTTACACGCCCAGACGTAGCCGCCTTCCATACGAAGGGACATCGCAACCATGTCATCGATGAGACGATGTTCGTACCAGATGCCTGCTTCATCAAATTGCTTCTTAAATTCAGCTTCAAAGATCTCTTGGAAGATATCTTTAAAGCGTCCATCGTAGGCTTTCAAAATTGTATTTTTTGTTGAAAGGTAGACGGGATACTTGCGGAGCAATCCATAATTCAACGATGCACGTGCAAAATCGCGAATAGAGTCATCAACGTTATACATAGCAAGTGCTACACCGGAAGACTTGAAGTCAAAGACTTCAAGATTGACAGCATCTCCGCCACCTTCTGGAACATAAGAAAGGGTGAGTTTTCCGGCGCCTGGAACTTTAATGTCGGTGGCGCGATATTGATCTCCGAATGCATGGCGACCGATCACGATTGGTTTAGTCCAATGTGGAACAAGTCGTGGCACATTCGAAATAATGATTGGTTCGCGGAAAATAACTCCACCCAAGATATTGCGGATGGTGCCGTTAGGTGATTTCCACATCTTCTTCAATCCAAATTCAGCAACACGGGCTTCATCCGGAGTAATGGTTGCGCACTTAATTCCAACGCCATGCTTTTGAATCGCTTTAGCGGCATCAATCGTGACTTGGTCATCCGTTGCATCACGATGCTCCATGCCGAGGTCGTAATATTCAAGATTGACATCTAGGTAAGGCAAGATGAGTGAATCTTTGATGAACTGCCACATAATGCGAGTCATCTCATCGCCATCGAGTTCGACAACGGTTCCGGTTACTTTGATCTTGGCCATGGCTACATATCCTTTACATCTGCTTGCTTGGCGCGTACTGCCTCAGCTGCTTCTTTCAGTGATGCAATCTCTGAGTCAGTGAGCGAACTCTCTACAACTTTGCGAACTCCGGTCTTACCAATTTCAGCTTCAACACCTAGATACACACCAGAAATTCCATATTCGCCATCGACCCATGCACACACTGGCATCACGGCTCCAGAATCTTCAATGACGGCCTTTGCCATGCGGGCTGCTGCTGCAGATGGTGCGTAATAAGCAGATCCAGTTTTGAGCAGCGCCACAACTTCAGCGCCGCCATTGCGAGTGCGATCAACAAGTTCGGCAATCTCTGCCTCTGATAATTTTTGAGAAAGTGGCGTTCCATTTACGGTGCAACGACTTGGAACCGGAACCATGGTGTCTCCATGAGAACCAAGTGTCAGCGTCTTCACCGATGCAACAGGCACTCCCAATTTTTCTGCGACGAAATTGGTGAAGCGAGCGGTATCAAGCATTCCAGCCTGGCCCATCACGCGGTGCTTGGGAAAATTGGTTGCTAATTGAGCAAGTGCAGTCATTTCATCGAGAGGATTTGATACGACGATGATGACCGCATTGGGAGAATGCTTGGCGATATTTTCTGCAACGCCGCGAACAATTCCAGCATTGACACCGATGAGATCCATACGGCTCATGCCAGGCTTACGAGGCAAACCTGCGGTAATCACCACAACATCAGAGTTTGCGGTCTTTTCATAACCTGCACCATCAGCTGTTGTAGTTGCACCAATAATTTTTGTTTCAAATCCTTCAATGGAGCGCGATTGGTTCATATCAAGCGCTAAACCTTCGGGCTTGCCTTCCAAAATATCTGTGAGAACTACTTCGTCGAAGATGTTGTATTCAGCTAAACGAAGCGCAGTCGTTGAGCCATAAAAACCTGCACCGACAACGGTTACTTTCTTACCCATATTCGTATTCCTTAATTATCTTGAAATCGAGAGAACTCTACAGCCCCTTGGGGAGTGCAATTGCCAGCCCGAAGAGCGCAATCGCGATGAGCAATGGGAAGTATCGCTCAAATTTTCGCTGATTCCATTGTGCCAGTGCGATCACAAAGGTGCCTGCTGAAATTATCAACGAACCGATGCGCACAAATGTGAGTGCACCCATCAGCACACCAATCACTACTGCGCTATAGGCAATACGCAACTGCCATTGCGTTATTGCTCGCATGCTTCAACCACATTTGTTAACAACATAGCGCGCGTCATTGGTCCAACTCCCCCAGGCATCGGCGCGCAGAATCCTGCAACATCAAAGACTGCCGGATCAACATCTCCTAGCAAGCCTGCATCGGTGCGTGAAATTCCAACATCTAAAACAGTGGCGCCGCTTTTAATCATGGCAGGCTTTAAGAAATGTGCCTGCCCAATTGCAGCAATAACTATGTCAGCTCGCTGGGTGTGATGTGCTAAATCTTGAGTACCAGTATGAGTCAAAGTAACAGTGGCATTCTCTTTTTTACGGGTAAGTAAAAGTCCGAGTGGTCGTCCCACAGTAAGTCCGCGTCCAATGACGACAACATCGGCGCCTTTCAATGGAATCGAGTAATGGTTGAGCAGTTCCACAATTGCGCGTGGAGTGCATGGAAGTGGCGCTGCATATCCAGCAACTAAACGACCCAAGTTCAGTGGATGTAATCCATCGGCATCTTTCGCAGGATCGATAGCTTCAAGTATGAGTTGGGTATCAATTCCATGCGGAAGCGGCAACTGCACAATGTATCCAGTGCACTCTTTAGCTGAATTAAGATCCTTGATTGCCGCGAGAACATCGCTTTGTGATGCAGTTGCAGGAAGATCTACTCGAAGTGATTCAATGCCAACTTCTTGGCAATCGCGATGTTTTCCAGCGACATACGAATGTGAACCTGGGTCATCTCCCACCAAGATTGTGCCAAGGCCAGGTTTCTTTCCAGAGCGTTTGAGAAGAGAAACTCGCTGCGTTAAATCCGCTTTGATGGTGGCAGCGAGCGCCTTGCCATCAAGAATCTGTGCGCTCATCTAGCTACCTCTATTTATGCGTGTGAAAAATGTCTGGTTCCGGTGAAGAACATGGCGATTCCAGCTTTCTTGGCAGCTGCAATGACTTCTTCATCGCGAACACTACCGCCCGGTTGCACGACCGCTTTCACTCCGGCTTGCGTAAGAATTTCTAATCCATCAGCAAATGGGAAGAAGGCATCGGATGCGCAGACACTTCCACGTACGCGATCTCCAGCACGGGCTACTGCCAGTTTTGCCGAATCAACTCGATTGACCTGCCCCATTCCGATTCCAACAGCCGCCCCACCATGTGCCAACAAAATTGCATTGCTCTTCACTGCACGCACTGCGCGCCAGGCAAAAGCCAAATCCTGCATCACTTCATCAGAAACTTTTTCGCCAGTTACTTGCTGCCAATTCTCCACCTGATCTCCTGGTGCGCTGATCAGGTCAGCACTTTGCACCAACATGCCGCCTGAGACTGGGCGGATTTCAAGTGGTGAAATTCGAGCCACTGGGCAGGTAAGAATTCGAATGGATGGTTTAGTTTTTAAAATCTCGAGCGCCTCATCTTCAAAGCCAGGCGCAATGATGACTTCAGTAAATATCTCTGCAACGTGCCTTGCCATTTCTGCCGTCACAATCTGATTTGCAGCTATCACTCCACCAAATGCAGATACCGAATCACAGGCATGCGCTTTGCGATATGCATCTGCAATATCTGACCCAATTGCAATGCCACATGGATTTGCATGCTTAATGATGGCAACGCAGGGAGACGCATGATCATGCGCGGCACGCCATGCAGCATCTGCATCAATGTAATTGTTAAAGGACATTTCTTTACCGTGCAATTGAACTGATTGCACGATGCCCGGCATTCCACCGCGATAGAGCGCTGCAATTTGATGAGGGTTTTCTCCATAACGCAATGAACTTTGGCGCTTATAAATAAGTCCAAACCAATCCATATCTTCTAAGTTGTGGCTGATGGTCATACCCAACCAGCTTGCAATGGTGAGGTCATACTCTGCAGTTGTACGGAAAGTTTCGAGCGCAAGCCGTTTGCGTTCTTCGCTAGTAAAGCCACCTGACTTTAGTGCGGTAAAAAGTTGATCGTATTGGCTCTCGTGAGAAATCACCGCTACCGAGCCATGGTTCTTCGCAGCTCCACGTAACATGGATGGGCCACCGATATCAATCTGCTCAATACATTCGGCAAAGTCAGCCCCTGATGCAATGGTTGCTGCAAAGGGGTAGAGATTAATGACAACTAAATCAAAAGGTGCAATATCTAAATCCGAGAGCGCTTGTACATGATCAGGATTGTTCTGATCTGCCAAAATTCCAGAGTGAATGCGCGGATGTAAAGTCTTTACGCGCCCTCCCATAATTTCAGGAAACCCCGTATAGCTACTGACTTCAGTGACTGTGATTCCAGCATCTGCAAGTGTCTGTGCAGTAGAACCGGTCGAGAGAATTTCAACACCAGCAGATTGCAGCGCCTGTCCGAGTTCAAGTAAGCGACCTTTTTCATAGACACTTACGAGTGCACGTTTAATGGGTTTTCGATTATCCACGGACTGGCTCCAAAGTAGGTAGCAATGAGGCAATGGTCGCCACTATGAGACCGCGTTCGGCAATCTTAATGCGTTCATGGAGCGTTTCTTCATCATCCGTTGGGAGCACTGCCACTTTTTCTTGGGCAATGACTTCACCGGTATCCACTCCGGCATCAACCCAATGAATAGTGGTTCCAGTTTCGCTGACTCCAGCAGCGAGTGCATCTCGTACCGCATGTGCACCAGGAAAAGCAGGGAGCAATGCAGGATGGCTATTGATGATGCGGAATTTCTCAGTGATTGATGGCGCAAGAATCCGCATAAATCCAGCACTCACAACTAAATCTGGATTCAGTGCAGCAATCAATTTTTCAAGTTCCGAGTTCCAAAAATCTCGGTCTGAATGCATCGGGATTATGTAGCTTTCCAGATGCGCCTGCCGCGCACGTTCTATAACAAATGCGTGTGGTTGATCGGTGATGATTCCAACAATTTTCGCTTCCAGTGCTTCGCTCGTGACTGCATCAATAATTGCTTGTGCAAGTGAGCCATTGCCAGATGCCAGAATGACAATTCTTTTCATCATCGCGCCTTCACCTGTAATTGCCGATTCATCAAGAGCGTTGTGGCTGCCGCACCGATTCCAATTTCAAGCGCAACAGCAAGGGTAAATTTCCAGATCGAAACCCCCATCGCGCCCATTTCTGCTGTTAAGAGTGAACCGCTTGCGAGGTATCCGGTGAGAACTGCGAGCGCAACAGTGAAGATATAACTTTGGATCAAAGTGTTTAATCCGTAGTGCAATGACAATCTGGCAAGCAGCACTCCCATTCCAATAAAGAAAAGAATTCCAAGGAGCGCCCACGGAATTTTTCCAGTGGGAACGATTCCAAGGAGGGGAAGCGCAGGGATTTGACCTAGTTGGTACCACACCGGCGCAACCACAGTCCCTGTTCCCACTGCAAAACCTGTTCCCGCAAAGTATGAAAGTGATGCGATTGCAGCATTAGGAAGATAGAGCAGATTGATAATGAGGAGAAGGAGGCCACCAAAGAAGCCTGCATCCAAAGTAACAGTGATGGTTTTTACGGTATCAAAATGCAGAATCAACAGGAGTGTGAGGAGAATAAATGCTGCGCCGAACATGATTGCCCAGATTCGAAGTGCGATATTAAGTGCGCGCGAAGGGCGAACTCTGCTTCCCGTAGAGATTGTGGCCAAGAGTGCAAGCAGAAATGAAAATGCTGGCGCTAAATACCATTGCGGACGTATGGCAGCAGAAGCGCTCACAAATGCAATGAAAGTAAAGATCACGGTATATAAAAGCGAAAAAGCTAATCGCACCATATTGAGATCGTGATAGTCACCTTGCAATCGCTCGAGCGCACGATTGAAAGAGATGCGGATTGCGAAGAATGGAAGCAGCACTCCCCCGATTGGTAGATAAGTGAGATATCCCGGGATATTTGCTGGAGGAAACGCTAATTGAAATGGCACGTGGTGCAGCCCCATCCAAATCCAGGTTGCTCCACGTATTGGATCGGTGGTGCTTCCGCTCGCACTTCCTGCGGTTGCCCACGCAATCAGAGATAAAAATGCAATCGGTAAGAGCAGTGTTGCGATAGTGCGAATTACATGAGACAACGAGACCGAAAGGACGCGTTGATTCATGGCGTTATTGTCCTAGTAGCCCGCGTAACAATTGCGCTGTTTCGCTAGGAGTTTGTCCAACTTTTACTCCAGCTGCTTCCAGCGCATCTTTCTTGGCTTGTGCAGTGCCAGAGGAACCAGAAACAATCGCACCGGCATGGCCCATGGTTTTGCCTTCTGGTGCAGTAAATCCTGCAACATATCCAGCAACTGGCTTTCGGACATACTCTTTAATAAATGCAGCGGCGCGTTCTTCCGCATCGCCACCAATTTCACCAATCATCACGATTGCCTTCGTCTCTGGATCATCCTGAAATGCGCGCAAACAGTCGATATGAGTTGTTCCGATGACAGGATCGCCACCGATACCAACTGCAGTTGAAAATCCGATATCACGTAGCTCGTACATCATCTGATATGTCAGAGTTCCAGATTTAGAGACTAAGCCAATAGGTCCGCGCTTTGTAATATCACTTGGAATGATTCCAACATTGGATTGCTCAGGGCTAATCAGACCTGGGCAATTTGGTCCGATGATGCGAGTCGTGCCCTTCTGCAGTGAATATGAATAGAAGTAAGCAGAGTCATGTACCGGAATTCCTTCGGTAATTACTACAACTAGTGGCATTGCTGCATCAATGGCATCAATGACCGCTGCCTTTGCAAACTTAGGCGGCACAAAAACAACAGAGACATTTGCACCTGTAGCAGCCATTGCCTCTTGGACAGTATTGAAAACAGGAAGGTGAGTGCCATCAATATCGACTACTTGCCCACCTTTGCCCGGAGTAACTCCACCAACAACTTTGGTTCCTGACTTCAGCATGCGCTTGGTGTGCTTGGTTCCTTCAGAACCGGTCATTCCTTGAACAATCACTTTGCTCTCTGCGCCAATAAAGATAGACATTAACGAGCCGCCAATTCTGCAGCGCGTGCGGCTGCTCCGTCCATGGTCTCTGCTTGTTCTACTAATGGATGGTTAGCAGCGTTGAGAATTGCACGACCTTCAAGAACGTTATTTCCATCAAGACGAACCACAATCGGCTTGGTTGCTGCAGCTCCAAGTAGTTCTAGCGCTTGCACAATGCCATTTGCCACTGCATCGCATGCAGTAATTCCACCAAAGACATTAACAAAAACGCTCTTCACATCTGGATCGCCCAAAATGATTGATAAACCATCTGCCATCACCTGCGCTGATGCGCCACCGCCAATATCAAGGAAGTTAGCAGGACGCATGCCGCCAAATTTTTCGCCGGCATAGGCCACCACATCAAGCGTCGACATCACAAGCCCTGCACCATTTCCAATAATGCCAACTTGTCCATTATCTAATTTGACGTAATTGAGACCCTTTTCCTTTGCAGCAGCTTCGAGCGGATTAGTTGTTGCATGATCTATCAGCGCTTCGTGATCTGGTTGGCGAAAATCTGCATTGTCATCGAGGGTTACTTTGCCATCTAGCGCAATAACTCGACCATCTTCTGTTTTTACAAGTGGATTTACCTCAACAAGAGTGGCATCTTCTGATTGAAATGTTTCCCATAATTTCACGAGGACATCAGCAACTTGATCCGCCACTTCAGCTGGAAATTTCGCCTGCGCCACAATCTCGGCAGCTTTAGCGCGAGAAATTCCCTCAACGGCAGAGACTGGAACTTTTGCTAACTTTTCTGGAGCGGTGTGAGCAACTTCTTCGATATCCATTCCACCGGCAACTGATGCCATCACAAGAAATGTACGGTTTGAACGATCGAGCAAAATTGAAACGTAATACTCTTCAGCAATCGGAGCAGCTTGGGCAATCATCACTTTATGTACGGTGTGGCCCTTAATATCCATGCCAAGAATTGCTCCTGCTTTTTCGTGAGCATCTTTGGCATCTGTCGCTAACTTAACTCCACCAGCTTTTCCGCGGCCACCAACTTTTACCTGCGCTTTGACGACAACCTTGCCACCCATGGCACTTGCTGCACGTTCTGCTTCATCTGCTGTAGTAGCAACAGCTCCTTGCAGAACTGGAACGGTATGTTTTTCAAAGAGATCGCGTGCTTGGTACTCGTAAAGATCCACTTAAAAACTCCTCAAGGGCAGAATGCAATTGCGCGGTGCAGTGGCCCAATCTTAAGTGCTGAATTTAGAGCGCAGTAACAGGGGCATAGCGCAGCAGAAGTCGCTTATCGCCGTACTGACCAAAGTTGATGGTCGCCTCCGCTTTATCGCCTTCGCCAGAAAGCGCAACGACGGTGCCAAGGCCGAATGTGTCATGTGACACACGCTGTCCAACAGCAAGCACCATTGCAGTTGATTTTTTGCCAGTTGCTCGAGGTGGTGGTGCTGAAGGAATTCTAGATTTTCGAATTGCACTTGCTGCATAGGAGTTGGCGTTGTTGTTACGCCATTCGATTAATTCTGCTGGAATCTCATCGAGAAAACGTGAAGCAGGGTTGTAACGCGGAGAGCCAAAAGTTAATCGATATTCCGCGCGCGATAGATAGAGTCGTTTCTCAGCTCGAGTCAGTCCAACATATGCCAAGCGCCGTTCTTCTTCTATTTCTTTAGGATCATCGAGGGTGCGAGAGTGCGGAAAGATTCCATCTTCTAAACCGGTAAGAAATACAGTGGGAAATTCCAGGCCTTTGGCGGTGTGTAGCGTCATCAAAGTGACAACCCCACCGTGATCTTCTCCGTCTGGAATTTCATCTGCATCAGCAACCAATGAAACTTTCTCAAGAAAACCGGCGAGTGAAATCTCTTCATCTTCTGCCAATTCTTCTAGTGGGCGTTCTTCATAATCGAGCGCTGCAGATACAAGTTCTTGCAAGTTTTCCAGGCGAACTTCATCCTGAGGATCATTGCTATGTTCGAGTTCTGCAAGTAGCCCAGATTGTTCGAGCGCTGCTTCGATAATGACAGATGGTTTGGTTTTTGCCTCTAAGAGAGTTTGGAGCGCTGTAATCATGGAGGTAAAGGCAGCAATTGCTTGAGCAGCCTTATTGGGTACCGCGGAAATTTCAGTAATGCGCATGAGTGCGGCCCACAGTGAAATCCCCTCACGGGAAGCAAAAGCTGCTACTTCTTCCAGGGCCCGATCACCAATACCGCGCTTTGGAAAGTTGATAACGCGCAGCAGTGAAACCTCATCATTGGGATTGACGATAAGTCGCACATAAGCCAATAAATCCTTTACCTCTTTTCTTTCATAAAAGCGCAATCCCCCCACAACTTTGTATGGAATGGCAGCTCGCATAAAGACTTCTTCAAAGACGCGCGATTGCGCATTGGTGCGGTAGAAAACTGCGGTGTCACCCGCAGTTGAAGCTCCTTTATCGGATAAGTCACGAATTTCAGATTTTACGAATTCTGCTTCGTCATATTCGGATTCAGCAATGTAACCAATTAGCGGTGAACCGGAGCCAGCATCTGACCATAAATTCTTTTCCTTGCGGGATTCATTCTTGGTAATGACTGAATTTGCTGCCGATAAAATATTTTGAGTCGAGCGATAATTTTGCTCGAGTAACACGGTTGTTGCGTTTGGAAAATCAACTTCAAATTGCAGAATATTGCGAATAGTTGCACCTCGGAATCCATAAATGGATTGGTCGGCATCTCCTACGACGCAGAGTTCAGCAACTGGATACCCATCACCTTCAACGCCGGTTAATTCCTTGATCAGGACATATTGAGCATGATTGGTATCTTGATATTCATCGACCAAAATGTGGCGAAAACGAGAACGAAAGCGAGCCTTGGCTTCGGGAAATTGCTGCAAGACCTGCACTGTTTTCATAATTAAGTCATCAAAATCCATAGCGTTGGCTTGCTGTAATCGCTTCTCGTAAAGGGTGTAGACATCAGCCACAATGGTTTCGAATTGATTGGAAACTTGGCGCAGATAATCGTGTGGAGTCTGCAATTCATTTTTGGCATTTGAGATCAGATGCTGAAATTGGCGCGCTGGATATCTTTTAGAATCTAAATTAAGGGATTCCATTACTTTAGAGATCAGCTTCTGAGAATCTGCAGAGTCATAGATGGTGAAGGACGAGCTGTATCCCAACCGCTCGACTTCTTGACGCAACATGCGTACACAGGAAGAGTGAAAAGTTGAGACCCACATGGAACGTGCAATCGGGCCAACTAAATCAGCGACGCGTTCTTTCATTTCACCAGCAGCTTTATTGGTAAAGGTGATTGCCAAGATTTCATAAGGGCGGATCTCACGTCGCGCCATGATGTATGCAATGCGCCTTGTAAGGACGCGAGTTTTTCCAGAACCTGCTCCGGCAACTACCAAGAGTGGAGTTCCGGAGTGCGCAACCGCCTTCTGTTGCTGCGGATTAAGTCCGTCGAGCAATGGGTCGGTATTGGTCATGCCGCGCAGTCTATTAGGCTTCACCCACAGATAAAGATGAAGGTGAATTGTGGAACCAATTGCAGATTCAGAAATAAAACGAGTCCTCGTTGTCAACGCACATCCTGACGATTCCGATTTTGGCGCTTCTGGAACCATCGCACAATGGGTACAGCAAGGAATCCAAGTTTCATATGTACTCTGCACAAATGGCGATCAGGGTGGAGAAGCCTCTTCATATTCACGCGAAGAAATGCCGCAAGTTCGTCAACGCGAACAACGGGCTGCATGTGCCGCACTTGGTATCAGCGATGTCACTTTTCTCAATTATGTAGATGGACATCTCGAACCAACTTTGCAATTACGTAAAGATATTGTTCGCCAGATTCGTCGCGTGCAACCAGATCGCATTGTCTGCCAATCACCTGAACGAAATTGGGAACGCATCGGCGCAAGCCATCCTGACCATTTAGCTGCAGGTGAAGCCACCATTCAGGCGGTTTATCCAGATGCACGTAATCCCTATGCTTTTACAGATTTGTTAGAGAAAGAAAAATTGCAGCCATGGAAAGTTCGTGAAGTGTGGATGCAAGGACATGCTCATCCTGATCACTTCGTTGATATCACCGATACTTTTCATTTTAAGATGGCAGCTCTCAAGGAACATGCTTCACAAACGGGCCACATGGAAAATCTTGAGGAGATGCTGCGCGAATGGGGCCAACGAAATGCTGGAATAGGTGGGCTGCCAGAAGGCCGGATCGCCGAAGCCTTTAAAATAGTAAATACTGATTAGTTGTTAGTTAACTATTAGTTGATTTTTAGCGAGCTCGCGCGCTCACAATTTCAACAGTCTGTACCGGATATCCATCCGGTGCGTAATACGCCTGCTGGCCATTCATTTTATAAGCGCCAACATCGCCTACCTTCACTAGAAGATCTAAACCTTGTGTGATGCGACCCCAGATCGTGTAGTTAGGTGGCAGTTGCGTATCTTTATAGACCAAGAAGAACTGGGAACCATTTGTCTTCGGTCCGCTATTTGCCATCGCAACTGTTCCAGCTGGGTAATTATTTGCAACATCCTTTGGAAGATTTTCATCTGCATATCCAGCCCAGCCTGTTGGAGAACCTCCGCCCGTAAGCGTTGGATCTCCGCATTGCAATACATAGAGCCCTTCCGTCGTTAAACGGTGGCAGAGTGATTTGTTGTAATAACC
>CALMJL010000157.1 GCA_937864425.1 uncultured Candidatus Planktophila sp. | reverse complement strand
AGGACTCGTTTCATAGTTGGAATTCTCGCATGAAGTTCTTAGACAGTGCGTGAAATAAGTAAACGGCCCGCACGCTTTCCTTCCATCGAAAGTACGGTGATGCGAACTCCATTGACGCTAACAACATCGTGAACTGCTGGGATACGGCCTAAGAAATTCATGACAAAACCACTAGCGGTTTCATAAGGGCCTTCGGGTAGTTCGATTCCAGCTTCTTCGAGGAGATCTTCGAGCGAGATCAGACCATCTACTTCTATATCACCAGTTCGAGATTCCTGTGAAATTTCCGCCTCGTCATTGTCGTATTCATCCCGAATATCACCGATAAGGGTTTCGACTAGATCTTCGAGGGTAACGATGCCATCGGTGCCGCCGTATTCATCCAGCACAATTGCTAAATGTTGGCGCTGATTTCGCATCTCTGTCAGAGCAGGCAATATTGCTTTGGTACCTGGCAAATACATAATGTTGCGAGCAAGCTCTGCAATTTTGGCATTCGAACTCACAAGTGTTGTATCAAGCAGATCGCGCACATGGATAAAACCGATAACTTCATCTGATGAGCCACGCACTACTGGGTAACGTGAGTGCGCCTTCTCAATAGCGAGCGCAATAGCTTTTCCAACAGGAAGTGATGCATCCATAAAATCAACTTCGGTGCGGGGCACCATGACTTCGTGCACTTGTCGCTCTGATGCATTGAATACTTCTTCAACAATATCGCGCTCTTCTTCAGTTAAGGCAGCATGGCCTGCAACCAAATCCAGTAACTCTTCTTCGGAAATCTGCGAGCGTTGTTCTTTCGGATCCATGCCGAAAAGTCGCAACACCAAATTTGTTGAATGAGAGAGCACCCAAATGACGGGGCGGAAAAGTTGAGTCAAAATATTGACAATGTATGCCGATGCCAGCGCAATCTCTTCTGCGCGATAGAGCGCGATACGTTTAGGAACGAGTTCACCAAAGACAAGTGAGAAATAGGCGATGATCAGGGTGACCCCAATCAACGATGTGGTGTTCGCGCTTTTATTCGAAAGTCCTAAATCTTCGAGCCATGGAATGACGTAGACACCTAACTTTTCAGCTCCCAGTGCTGCAGAGAGAAATCCAGTGACGGTCACACCGACTTGAAGTGCGGCCAATAATCGATTGGGATTGTTAGCTACATTCGCAACGCGAACTCCGCGCCGACCGCGCAGCGCTAATTGTTTGATCTGGCTTTCACGAAGAGAGATGAGAGCAATCTCAGCTGCAACAAAGAGCGCACCTAAGAGAATGAGGCCGGCGACAAGGCCAATGGGGGCAAGGATTGAGCCACTCGGGTCAGGTTCCATGATGTGAGAAGTCTAGCGAGGGCACTTCCCATGGCGCCGCCGCTGCCCTAGCCTTTCCCTCGCTCACCAACCGGTGGGCGACCTCATCCTCGGACCGTCGGGCACGTACCTGCCCGGATAAGGAAGTAGAAACATGGCATCAGTCGTTTTTGAAAACGCATCCCGAATCTATCCCGGAACTACAGCACCTGCTGTCGACAAGCTCAACCTCACTGTCAATGATGGTGAATTTCTTGTGCTCGTTGGACCATCAGGTTGCGGAAAATCAACATCACTTCGTATGTTGGCCGGACTTGAAGAAATCGACGGTGGTCGAGTTCTTATCGGTGATCGCGATGTAACAAATGTTGCGCCAAAAGATCGCGACATTGCAATGGTCTTCCAGTCATATGCACTTTACCCACACATGACTGTTGCAGAGAACATGGGCTTTGCACTCAAGAT
>CALMJL010000156.1 GCA_937864425.1 uncultured Candidatus Planktophila sp. | reverse complement strand
GAGCGCCTTCTTCATCCTGCGATTCTCTCGGATTTCAGGCTAGAGCGCCACACGGTTTATTGAAGCGCGCCCGAGAGGATTCGAACCTCTAACCTTTTGATCCGTAGTCAAATGCTCTATCCGTTGAGCTACGGGCGCATATTTAATTGTTGGTGCGGTTGCGAATATTACAGGTATTTCAAAGCAGATAGAAACTGACCAATTCCGCAGGAAAAGGCAACTTATCCACGCCAAGATGTGTTGAGTGGTCGACCTTCGGCATACCCGGATGCAGATTGGATTCCAATCACAGCACGATCGGCAAATTCTGCAAGATTCTTTGCACCTGCATAAGTGCAGGAAGAACGTAATCCAGAAATGATTTCATCAATCAAATCTTCAACACCTGGACGATTTGGATCTAAGAACATTCGTGAAGAAGAAATGCCTTCTTCAAAGAGCGCCTTACGTGCGCGATCAAATGCATCTTCTTGTGATGTGCGTGCACTCACTGCTCGTTTTGAAGCCATTCCAAATGATTCTTTATACGCACGCCCTGAACTATCGCGCATCAAATCTCCTGGTGATTCATACGTGCCAGCAAACCAAGAGCCAATCATTACTTGTGAAGCGCCTGCAGCGAGCGCCAGTGCAACATCGCGCGGATGGCGCACACCACCATCGGCCCACACATGTGCGCCAAGTTTCTTTGCTTCGGTGGCGCATTCAAGAACTGCTGAAAATTGAGGACGGCCAACACCAGTTTGCATACGAGTTGTGCACATTGCACCAGGTCCCACACCCACTTTAATAATGTCAGCGCCAGCTGCGACTAAGTCACGAACACCATCGGCAGTAACAACATTGCCAGCGACAATCGGAACATTGAGTCCAAGTTTTTTAATGGCTTGCAGCGCTTCAATCATCTTCTTCTGATGACCATGAGCTGTGTCTACAACGAGAACATCTGCGCCAGCTGCAACTAACTTTGAAGCTTTGTCTGCGACATCACCATTGATTCCAACTGCTGCTGCAATACGTAATCTGCCCTTTGCATCAACTGCTGGTGAATACAGGGTCGCACGAAGGGCGCCGACGCGAGTCACGATTCCAACGAGCTCACCGTTTTTAGAAACTACTGGAGCCACAGTGCGAAGGCGATCGTTGAGAAATTCAAATGCTTGGCGGGGATCGAGGTTATCCGGCATGGTGGTGAGCTCTTGTGTCATCACTTGGCTTACTTGAGTAAAGCGATCTACACCTGCCAAATCATCTTCGGTCACAATTCCAACTGGCTTATTGCCATCGACGATCACAATGGCGCCGTGCGAACGTTTGTGAATCAGCGCGGCGGCATCAGCAACAGTCTCTTTGAGCGACAAAGTAATTGGTGATTCGAAAAATGTGTGACGTGCTTTTACGTCAGCGATGACATCTGCGACTACAGGAATTGGAATATCTTGAGGAATAACAACTAACCCACCGCGACGTGCAACGGTTTCAGCCATGCGACGACCTGCAATCGCAGTCATATTTGCTACAACTATTGGGATTGTGGTTCCGCTGCCATCGGTTGTTGTGAGATCAACATCCATGCGACTTGTGAGTTCAGATTTGCTGGGTGCCATAAAGACATCGTCGTAGGTGAGAT
>CALMJL010000155.1 GCA_937864425.1 uncultured Candidatus Planktophila sp. | reverse complement strand
CAATGGCGCGATCTACCAATTCCAGGTCGTGATAACAAAGGCATTTATCAAGCGATGGAATTTCTTCCATGGGGAAATAAGCAAGCGCTGGGTGAAGTAAGCGAACCTCCTATTAATGTCGCAGGAAAGCATGTGATTATTTTGGGCGGAGGAGACACTGGCGCAGATTGTCTCGGCACTTCAATTCGTCAAGGTGCTGCCAGCGTGACCCAACTTGAAATCATGCCGCGCCCAAGTGATGAACGTCCTTCATCACAGCCATGGCCAACCTACCCAATGATTTATCGAGTATCCAGTGCGCACGAAGAAGTCGACAACCGCATGTATTCAGTAAGCACTCAAGAATTTATCGGCGATGGAAATGGAAATCTCAAAGCGCTCAAAATTGTTGAAACAAAATTTGAAAATGGAAAATTTGAACCTGTCCCTGGTACTGAAAAAGAATTGCCAGCAGATTTTGTATTCCTCGCAATGGGCTTTACCGGTCCTGAGAAATCAGTTTTGCTTGACCAATTGGAAGTTGCGCTCGATGAACGTGGAAATATTAAGCGCGATGAAAATTATCAAAGCAGCGAAGAAGGAATCTTTGTCGCTGGCGATGCAGGACGAGGTCAATCGCTGATTGTGTGGGCAATTGCAGAGGGCCGTTCTGCGGCAGCAGCCGTTGATCGTTATCTCACTGGTGAAACTCAGTTGCCAGCACCGATCGAACCAACTGCACGACCATTGATGGTGTAGCCGATTTTTTTAGATAAGGTAAAGACATGCGCCGCGCCAAAATAGTTTGCACATTGGGTCCTGCTGTCGAATCTCCCGAAAAAATTCGAGAACTCATTGGCGCCGGCATGAATATGGCCCGCTTAAATCTTTCCCATGGTTCTTACGACGAGCATCAAGGTCGCCTCGATCGGGTACGCGCTGCAGCATCAGAACTCGGAAGACCGGTTGCAATCCTTGTTGATCTACAAGGTCCCAAGATTCGGTTAGCTCGTTTTGAAAATGGTCCTCACGAACTGGCTCGTGGCGATATTTTCACCATCACAACCGATGATGTTCCTGGAACAAAAGAGCGAGTTGGAACCACATATAAGGGTTTACCAGGTGATTGCAAAGTTGGCGATCGCATTTTGATTGACGATGGAAAAGTAACTGTCGAAGTTATTGAAGTGAAGGGTAATGAAGTCATCACCAAATGCATCCAACCCGGTGCAGTGAGTAATAACAAAGGAATTAATCTTCCAGGCGTTGCCGTTTCTGTTCCGGCCATGTCTGAAAAAGATGAGGAAGATCTGCGTTGGGGGCTTCGCGCAGGAGCCGATTTCATCGCACTTTCATTTGTGAGATCTGCGGCAGATATCAAAGATGTGCACGCAGTCATGGATGAAGTTGGTATTCGCGTACCAGTCATCGCAAAGATTGAAAAACCACAGGCAGTTGCCAACCTAGTTGAGATTGTCGATGCATTCGATGGAATTATGGTTGCGCGTGGAGATCTTGGAGTTGAACTTCCGATCGAAGATGTACCGATGGTGCAGAAGCGTTGCGTTGAATTAGCTCGTGATGCGGCAAAGCCAGTCATCGTGGCAACTCAAATGCTTGATTCGATGATTACTAATTCAAGTCCTACTCGCGCCGAAGCGACAGATTGTGCAAATGCAGTGCTTGATGGCGCTGATGCGCTCATGCTCTCTGGCGAAACATCGGTCGGAGCATTTGCCATTGATGCAGTAAAGACAATGGCTCGTATCATTGAAAAGACCGAAGAGCTTGGGCTAGAACGCATCCGTCCGCTCATGAATGCACCTCGCACAAAGGGCGGCGCAATTACCAAAGCAGCCTCTGAAGTTGGTGCAATTGTTGGCGCGAAGTTCTTGGTGACATTTACTCAATCAGGAGATTCGGCACGTCGAATCTGTCGATTACGTTCTGCAATTCCGATCTTGGCAATTACTCCTGAGATTGGTACATACAACAGACTCGCGTTGTCATGGGGAGTAGAGCCCATGGTCACTCCCATGGTCAAGCACACTGATGAAATGGTGTTGCAGGCAGATCGCATGCTCCTTGATAGCAAGCGCGCTCATGAAGGCGAACTTGTCATGATTGTTGCTGGATCTCCACCAGGAATTCCAGGATCTACCAATGCAATGCGCGTGCATAAAGTTGGCGATGCTGTTAATGGCGTAGCCGCTGCGTATCGCAAATAGTTTCAACTCTTACCTCACGCTCAGAAGAATTTTCCTGCAGGTCACTCCTGCCATAAGATTGGCATGCGCCTCGGTACTCCAACGGTAGAGAGGGCAGTCTCAAACACTGCATAGTGTCGGTTCGAATCCGACTCGGGGCACATGAGCAAAGACGCTTCATCACAATCTGCGGCGCAGGTGCGCATTGTTGTTGCTGAAGATGAAGCCTTGATCCGGATGGATCTCATCGAAATGTTGCAAGAGGCTGGTTATTCAGTTGTCGCAGAAGCGACTAATGGAGCTGAAGCGATCGAATTAGTTCAAGAACATCAACCAGATTTAGTGATTCTTGATGTGAAGATGCCAGTTCTCGATGGAATCTCTGCAGCTGAAAAGATTATTTCAATTGCACCAGTTCTTATGTTGACTGCATTTAGTCAACGCGAACTCGTGGAACGAGCACGCGATGCAGGGGTCATGGCATACGTTGTGAAACCATTTACTATCGGCGATTTAGTTCCTGCCATTGAGATTGCCATGAGTCGCCATCTACAGATGAAATCACTCGCTCAAGAAGTGGCAGATCTTCACGAACGTTTAGAGACTCGAAAAATAATTGATCGCGCCAAGGGAATATTGATGAAGGCTCTCAATCTCTCAGAACCAGAAGCCTTTTCGTGGATCCAGCGAGCGGCGATGGACCGTAGGTTGACGATGAAAGAGGTGGCCAATGCCGTTATCTCCCCAGAGGCTGCGCTAGATAAATAGCCCTTTTTCGACTCTCACCCATTTGTAATCAAAAAGTAACCAGATCTGCGCTCAATTGAGCCCCTTCACCTTGTCTCAACCATGGGTTGAGCATTACGCTTCAGCCCTCCCTGTCCCGGGACACATGAAAGAAAAAACAGGAAGGCAATAAATGAACAAGAAGATCGTAAGCGGTCTTGCTATTGCTGCTGCAACAACTCTCGCTCTTGGCGTAGTTGTTACATCTCCAGCAAATGCTGCTGCTAAGAAATCTGTAACCCTTGCATTCCAGGGCCCACTAACTGGTCCTGATGCTCAGCTTGGTCAGGATCAATATCCTGGTGCACAGTGGGCAATTGAGGTTTACAACGCAACAAACCCAGCAACAAAGATCAACCTTGTAAAGGCTGATTCACAGTGCGACGGAACCGTTGCTGCAAACATCGCTCCAGGTGTTGCTGCTAACAAGGAAATCATCGGCGTCATCGGAACATCATGTTCAGGTGAAGCACGTAACTCATTCCCTGCATACAAGGCAGCTGGTCTCACCATGGTGGCACCATCAGCATCTGCAGTATCACTCACAGATCCAAAGGCTCCAGACCGTGGCTTCCCAGTATTCCACCGCGTTGTAGCACATGACGGATTCCAGGCACCTGCACTAGTTCGCTATGCAGTTAAGGGTGTTACTGGTCCAAAGATCTATCTCGTTGACGACCAGACCACATACGGTGCAGGTCTTATCAAGTTCGCAAAGCCATCAGCAACAAAGATTGGTGTTGTAGGTACAGATTCAGTTCCACGCGGAACTGCTGACTGGACTTCAGTTGCATCAAAGGTGAAGGCTGCAGGAGCAAACGTTGTTATCTACGGTGGTTACACTGCAGAAGCAGCTAAGTTCTTCAAGGCGCTTCGCGACGGTGGATACACCGGAATTCTTGCAGCTGGCGATGGTGTGAACACATCTGACTTCCCAAGTCTAGCTGGTAAGGCAGCTGAAGGTGTTCGCCTTACAGCAGCAGATGTTCCATTCGAGAAGTTGCTTACAGCAGCTGAACTCGCTTCATTCCAGAAGATCACAGGCGTAAAGGTCCCTGGTCTTTACTCAGCAACTGCATATAACGCAGCACAGGTATTCATCACATGTATCAAGAATGGTGCGCTTACACGTTCTGCTATCGCAGTATGCGTAAACAACACCACATTCACAGGTGCAGGTGGCTCAAAGATCAAGTTCAACCGTTATGGAGACATCATCGGTGGAGCTGACGTCGGTGCATACCTCGTCAAGAACGGAACGATCATCTACGACGGAATTGCATAAATCGCAATATCGTTAGAAAAATCGTTGTAATGTAGTAAGGCGTGGCCACTTCCTCAGGTTCTGCGGAAGTGGCCACGCTTCATAACGTTCAGTAGCTGCGCACAGATCGGTTGATATGAATCTTTCAGTTATTACGACTCAGTTCTGGTCATTAGCATTTCAGGGACTCGCGCTAGGTCTTATCTACTCTCTCGTCTCACTCGGATACACCATGGTGTACGGAGTTTTGAGACTGATTAATTTTGCAAATTCTGAAGTTTTTATGCTGGGCACTTTCGCAGTGCTCTATATCGAAATCAATATTTTGGGACATCCTGTTACTGCCAAACCTCTTGGCGGTTTTCATCTTGTCTACACCCTCGTCATTGCACTTGTCGGTTCCATGATTGCGTGCGCAGTGATTGCAGTTCTCGTAGAGCTCGTCGCTTATCGACGCCTACGTGCACGCGGCGCAAGTCGTCTGGCATCTCTTATTTCCGCAATCGGTGTCTCCATTTTCCTCATGGAATCGATGCGTATGGTCACAGCTTCCAGACCACAAACTGCTCCACGTTTACTTGAAAAGTGGACATTCGGAGAGGTTGCGGGCGTTAATTTCCGCATCGATACAGTGATGGCGATTATTGCGCCGATTATTATCTTCGTAATTCTTGATCAATTCGTCACTCGTTCAAGACTTGGAAAAGCTATTCGTGCAGTATCCATGTCTGAGGACAATTCAAAGTTGATGGGTATCAATATCAATCGAGTTATCTCGCTCACCTTCCTCATTGGTGGTCTTACTACCGGTGCAGCAGCATTCCTATATACGACTGTCTATGAAAACACTGTCTTTAACGTTGGATTCAATATGGGAATTGCAGCGTTTACTGCGGCGGTTCTCGGCGGAATTGGAAACCTCCGCGGTGCATTCTTTGGCGGTCTTGCCCTCGGAATGATGGAGCAGTTTGCATCTGCTGTTCTCGGATCACAGTGGAAGGCAGTGACAGTCTTCGTTGTTCTTGTTTTAATCCTTCTATTTAAGCCTAACGGCCTCTTTGGTGAAGCCGTTCAGCAGACGAGGACATGATGAGCGCTCTTAAGAACTTTAACCTTCGCGATAAAGGCGCCGAAATCTGGGCTGGTTGGAATCGCCTTACTCGCACCGTCTTTGTCTCGGTATTTGTGCTGCTGATTGCGCTCCTACCTTTTGCGCCAAATTGGGGTCCAACATCATTCCTTAATACTCCAATCACATCGTTCCAAAATGTTCTGGTGTATCCAATGGGCATGTTCGTGCTGATGGCGCTCGGACTCAATATTGTGGTTGGTAAATCTGGGTTGCTCGACCTTGGCTACATCGCATTCTTTGCAATCGGTGCATACTCCCAAGCAATTCTCTCAACGCTCTTTGGATGGAATACCTGGGAAATCCTCCCTGTTGGAATTTTGTTGGCAATGTGTTCAGGAGTTCTTCTTGGACTGCCAGCGCTGCGACTTCGCGGTGATTATCTAGCGATTATCACTCTTGGATTCGGTGAAATCGTGCGCATCGTTGCACTCAATATCACTGTAACTGGTGGACCAAATGGAATTGCAGGTATTCCAAATCCTCCAACGATTTTTGGATTCCAGTTTAATTTGATGTATCCAGAACACTTCTTCTGGTTGGTTCTCGTGATGATCATGCTGGTTATATGGATGGTTCGTCGCTTTACTGTTCGTCGACCAGGCCGTGCATGGGAAGCAATTCGCCAAGATGAAGATGTGGCAGCACTTATGGGCGTGAACACTCTTGTCTACAAGCTCTGGTCATTCGTCATTGGCGCAGCAGTCGGTGGATTTGCCGGCGTTATCTACGCTTCCAAGGTCATGGTGATCTCACCAGATATGTTTAAGTTTGATGTGTCAATCTTGGTTTTGGCATGCGTGGTGTTTGGTGGAATCGGAAATATTTGGGGCGTTGCACTCGGTGCGACTCTTCTTGCCTATCTTCCAGAGCGTATCCGCTTTATCTCTGACGCTCGCCAAGTGATCTTCGGTCTTGTCTTGATTTTGATGATGAACCTACGACCGGATGGTTTATTGCCTCGCAAGAAGCGCGAAAAGATTCAAGAAAAGAGGACGATGTAATGTCAGAGAAACTTCTTGAATTAAAGAACACCACCATCAA
>CALMJL010000154.1 GCA_937864425.1 uncultured Candidatus Planktophila sp. | reverse complement strand
CGAAAATCTTCCATCGCTAAATAGAGCAACTCTTCGGCAGGTCTAGCTAAGCGATGGATCTCATCGAGAAAAAGAATTTCTCCTTCAACTAACGATGAAAGAATCGCTGCTAAATCGCCAGCATGCGTAATTGCTGGTCCACTTGTTATCCGAATTGGTGCTTGCATTTCTGCAGCCAAAATCATGGCCAGGGTTGTCTTTCCTAACCCGGGCGGGCCAGATAAAAGTATGTGATCTGCAGCAACGCCACGTTTGCGCGCAGCGGTCAATAAAACATCAACTTGTTGGCGAACCCGATGTTGACCAATAAATTCATTGAGATTCTTGGGGCGAAGTGCATTTTCTGCAGACAATTCATCACCACGTTCAGCAGGATCGACCACGCGCTCATTCTCATTCATCAATGACGACCTTTTTGTAGCGCTAGTTTCAGTAGTTCAGGCAGATCAGACTCCGATAAATCCGAACTCTTACTGTCACGATCGAGCAAAACTTCTGAGATAGCTGCATCGGCATCCTTTGCTGAAAAACCAAGTGAGGTAAGTGCCGCCAACAATTGCTCGCGCCAGGCAGGTTGCTGCGAAGACCTAGTGTGCGAAGTACCCAAATCTGAAATCTTGCCTTTGAGTTCAAGAATAAGTCTTTGCGCACCTTTCTTACCTATCCCTGGAACCTTTTCGATTGCACCGACGTCTTCTCGCGCAATTGCCCCAGCAAGCGATTGAGGAGAATGCGCACCCATGATGGCCAGTGCAACTTTCGGACCAATACCCGAAACTGTTTGAAGAAGCTCAAAAGTTGTGCGACTTTCTTCATCCAAAAATCCAAAGAGCGTTAATGAATCTTCTCTCACCACAAGCGAAGTAAAAAGTTGTATCGGTGCACCAATGTTTATCTGCGAACTGGTATTCGCAGCAACTGACACCGCAAGACCAACTCCCCCAACTTCAACGATGACTTTATCCAAGGCAACATGTCGGACCGTGCCAGCTAAATGTGCGATCATCGTTTAGCCAACTTTCCAATCCGGGCTTTCTCAACTTTGACAGCTTCGGAAATTCGAGAGTTGCCCGCGCCTCTCCACAGATGACAAATAGCTAGGGCCAGCGCATCGGTGCTATCAACCGGTTTAGGAACCTCACGCAATTGCAAAAGTCGTTTCACCATTTCAGCAACCTGTACTTTATTGGCGCGCCCAGAACCAGTAACTGCGGCCTTTACTTCTGATGGAGTGTGCATGACGACAGGAATGTCGGCGCGTGCTGCAACAAGTAGCGCAACACCGGCAGCTTGTGCCGTTCCCATCACGGTACGAACATTGTGCTGAGAAAATACTCGTTCAACTGCAATCACATCTGGCTGATGGTTATTGACCCAGGTAGTTAATTCAATTTCAAGCGCTAACAATCTTTGTTCAAGTGGAGCATCTGAATCAGTGCGAATCACACCCACTGCAACGAGCGAAACGGGTGCGCCGAGCGAACCTTCAACTATTCCTATTCCACATCGCGTCAGGCCAGGATCAACCCCGAGTACGCGCTTTTTGGGTTGGCTCATAACTTCTAAGCCTAGAACGCAAAGGCGTCGTTGCTAGGAAAGGCTCGCCATAACCTCATCAGAGACATCGAAGTTTGAGTACACATTCTGCACATCATCGAGTTCTTCAATCGCATCAATCAGTTCGAAAACTTTAGTTGCTCCTTCTGCATCAAGTGGAATTTGCATGGATGGGAGGAACGATGATTCGGCGGATTCGTAGTCGATTCCAGCGCCTTGTAGCGCAGTACGAGCTGCCACTAAATCACTTGCTTCGCAGACAACTTCGAATGATTCACCAAGGTCGTTCACTTCCTCGACCCCTGCATCAAGTGCAGCTTCGAGGATTGAATCCTCCGTTGCACCAGATGCCTTATTCACGATGATGACGCCTTTGCGATTAAAGAGATATGCAACCGAACCAGGGTCTGCCATAGATCCGCCATTACGAGTTACTGCTACTCGAACTTCTGATGCTGCTCTATTTCGGTTATCAGATAAACATTCGATCATGATGGCGACGCCGTTTGGACCATACCCCTCATACATAATCGTTTCCCAGTTTGCTCCACCAGATTCAAGACCTGCACCGCGTTTGACAGCGCGATCAATATTGTCGGCAGGCATCGAATTCTTCTTTGCCTTTGCAATTGCATCAAAGAGAGTTGGGTTGCCGTCCACATCGGGGCCGCCATTACGCGCTGCAACTTCAATTGCCTTAATCAACTTAGCGAAGTTCTTAGCGCGACGGCTATCAATAACCGCCTTTTTATGTTTTGTCGTTGCCCATTTGGAATGGCCGGACATCACTACACCTCTTCTTCAATATCCCAGATTCTTCAATAACCCAGAATCAATTCACTAATCAGGGACACACTCTAACTTGCTTTACAAATCTCATCAAAAAAGTATCGGTGCACGAAGAGATTGTTGGTCAATTC
>CALMJL010000153.1 GCA_937864425.1 uncultured Candidatus Planktophila sp. | reverse complement strand
CGGTATTCGCCACCATTATCAAGTGCTGCTGCACGCTCTGCTGCTGTGTAGAGACCAAGCGCTGCACGCTCTTCAAATGGTAGGTAATCAAGTGCCAAGCGACGGAAGATGTAATCCATCATTGACTGCGCCATACGAACATCTGGATCATCTGTCATTCCAGCTGGTTCAAAGCGCAAGTTGGTGAACTTCTCGACGAATGTTTGTAGTGGAACTCCGTATTGCAATCCGATTGAAACTGCAATGGAGAATGCATCCATAACACCGGCAAGAGTTGAACCTTGCTTGCCAAGTTTTAAGAAGACTTCGCCCAGGGCTCCATCTGCATAAGCACCAGCTGTCATGTAACCCTCTGCGCCACCTACTGAGAATGATGTGGTGGTTGATGGACGTGACTTGGGAAGGCGCTTACGAACTGGCTGTGCCACAACTTCTTCGACAACAGCATCTTTTTTCTTCGCCTTGCCATCAGAAAGTGGCTGACCAACCTTGCAGTTGTCGCGATAGATAGCGAGCGCCTTGAGGCCCAGCTTCCATCCTTCGTAGTAGACCTCTTCTACATCTTCGACAGTTGCATCTTCTGGAAGGTTCACGGTCTTTGAGATCGCACCTGACAAGAATGGTTGGCACGCAGCCATCATGCGGACGTGGCCCATAGGTGCGATAGAGCGTGCACCGAGTGCGCAGTCAAAGACTTCGTAATGCTCTGGCTTAAGTCCGGGAGCATCAACTACGTGGCCATGTGCTGAAATATATTCAACAATCGCTTCGATAGTTTCATCGGTGTAGCCAAGGCGCTTGAGCGCTAGTGG
Source organism: uncultured Candidatus Planktophila sp. (assembly GCA_937864425.1). Classification (GTDB taxonomy): domain Bacteria; phylum Actinomycetota; class Actinomycetes; order Nanopelagicales; family Nanopelagicaceae; genus Planktophila. The sequence goes on along the minus strand of CALMJL010000153.1, from coordinate 3,631 downwards.
CACTGTCTGGTTCACGATCTGCATCGATCCACCACCGACGAGCTTCTTGAACTTCACCAATGAGAAGTCAGGTTCGATACCAGTTGTATCGCAATCCATCATCAAACCAATGGTTCCGGTTGGAGCAAGAACTGAGATCTGCGCATTGCGCCATCCGTTCTTATCACCTGTTGAAAGGCATGCATCCCATGCCTTATTGGCTTCGGTCCATACATCGATATCGAGTGTGGTCTCCTGCTTAGCAGCTGATGATGCTGCTGCATGCTTGCGCATGACGCGAGCATGTGCAGATGCGTTGCGTGCAAAGCCATCGTATGGACCAACAATTCCAGCAAGTTCTGCAGAGCGCTTGTAGGTAATACCTGTCATCAACGATGTGATTGCACCAGCAAGTGCGCGACCACCATCTGAATCGTAGGCAAGACCTGATGCCATAAGAAGTGCACCAAGGTTTGCATAACCGATTCCGAGCTGGCGATATGCACGTGTTGTTTCACCAATTGCTTCGGTTGGGAAATCTGCGAAGCAGATTGAGATATCCATTGCAGTGATGATCATTTCGGCAGCTTTACCGAATGTCTTTGCATCGAATGATCCATCAGCCTTGAGGAACTTCATCAAGTTGAGGGAAGCCAAGTTACATGATGAGTTATCAAGTGACATGTATTCAGAACATGGGTTTGATGCATTGATGCGACCTGTCTCAGGATTGGTGTGCCAATCATTGATGGTGTCGTCATATTGAATTCCTGGATCAGCACATGCCCATGCAGCTTCTGCCATCTTGCGGAAGAGTTTGCGTGCATCTGTTGTCTCGATGACTTCGCCAGTTGAGCGAGCCTTCAATCCAAACTCACTTGAATTTTCGTAAGCGCGCATGAATTCATCGCTGACGCGAACTGAGTTGTTGGCATTCTGATATTGCACAGAAATAATGTCTTTTCCACCGAGATCCATATCAAATCCAGCATCACGAAGTGCGCGGATTTTCTGCTCTTCAGAGACCTTTGTTTCAATGAATTCTTCGATATCTGGGTGATCTACATCGAGAACAACCATCTTGGCTGCGCGACGGGTTGCGCCACCTGATTTGATGGTTCCGGCTGATGCATCTGCACCACGCATAAATGAAACTGGACCTGATGCAGTTCCACCTGACTTGAGAAGTTCTTTTGATGAACGAATACGGGAAAGATTAAGGCCGGCACCAGATCCGCCCTTAAAGATCATTCCTTCTTCGCGATACCAATTAAGAATTGATTCCATTGTGTCATCAACAGACAAGATGAAGCATGCTGATACTTGCTGGGGAGCTGCAGTACCAACGTTAAACCAGACTGGGGAGTTGAAAGAGAAGATTTGGTGCATCAGCATGTGAGTAAGTTCGTGTTCGAAGACGGTTGCATCTTTTTCAGTTGCAAAATAACCGAACTCACGTCCTGCCTTTGTATAAGTAAGAACTACGCGATCAATGACCTGCTTAAGAGACCATTCGCGATTGTCGTGTCCTACTGCACCGCGGAAGTACTTGGTTGTAACGATCGTTGATGCATTTACTGACCAAAAGTCAGGAAACTCAACGCCGCGTTGTTCGAAAACAACTTCGCCTGTCTTCCAATTCTGTTGAACAACATCGCGACGTTCCCATGTGACTGTGTCATATGGATGCACGCCTTCAGTTGTATAAATTCGTTCAATGGTGATTCCCTTGCCGTTCTTCACCTTTGAAGTTGGTCGATTGATGACCGTGTCTGACATAGTTTTATTTCCCCGTCTTCTGATGTGTATTGTCTGGTGTTTCTAACTTTTCTACTTCTGGTGCTGCATTCGAAGGAAGGGCGCGGAGAAGTGCAATCTCACCTTCGAAATCTTCAAGGGAGGCAAAGTTACGGTATACCGAGGCATAACGTAGGTACGCGACCTCATCGAGTTCGCGTAGTGGCGCAAGAATTGCCAACCCAACTTCTTGCGCTTCGATTTCAGCTTGGCCGGTAGAGCGCAGAGTCTCTTCTACGCGCTGAGCAAGCAGAACCAAATCATCTTCATTCACTGGTCGTCCCTGGCATGCCTTACGGACGCCGACCAATACTTTCTCGCGGCTAAATGGTTCAGTCGCTCCTGATCGCTTGATGATGTTGAGCAGGGCCACCTCTTGAGTGGAAAAACGCTGGCCGCACTTTGGGCATTCGCGGCGGCGACGGATTTCGGTGCCATCTGAGACCGGGCGGGAGTCCACGACTCTGGAATCATCGTGTCTGCAGAACGGGCAAATCATCTCGGCGTGTCTCCCTTCGAAATACTAGAAATTCCAATTTTTAGATGTATTGGAGAATTCGCAAACTTACCGTAAAACCACAACTAATGGAAGTTTTTGCTCTTTCTACCCCTACATATAGTGGGAACTATAAAGCATTTCTTGAGGCTTTGCCTGTTGAGTAGCAATTCACACAGGTGTGTCGCGCCGCCTGCTTGCAGGCTTTCTTACTGAAGCGGAATGCGCAGCTTCTGCCCCGCCAAAACATCGGCAGAAGGTAGTGAGTTGACGGAGACGATCTCGGCAACGAGGCCGCGCACATCGCCACCATCGGCCACTCGATTGGCGAGCGCCCAGAGGGTTTCACCAGGAGCCACGGTGACGGTAATAAAGGTATGGGCCTTAGGCGCTGGCGCATCGGTGCCCGCCCCCGCCTTGGCGCTGACCACAGATCCGAGAACAACAGCGAGTGAGAGCACAACAAAGGTGCGCGCTAGTCGACCACGGCGATTAAGACGGATGCCGGACGGATTGGCCGAAAAGCCTTGATTTACAATGGTTATAGCGCTCATGGTCGTCTACTCCTGCACCTGCTAACACCTTGGGGAAGGTTCTCGAACATCTGTTCGATAGGAAAACCATATACCCCCGTCCCGACATCTGCAAGATTTTTTCGAACATTTGTTTGAATTTATCCCCAATCTGTGGAATCATCTGTGTATGGCCAAAAAGACCTCCCCAGCTCACGCTGAAACCTCATCCGAGCTCACCGCTCGCCAGATCAGCATCCTCGACTTTATTAAGACCGCCACCGAGTCCCAGGGCTATGCCCCCTCGATGCGCGAGATCGGCGATGCCGCCGGCCTCAACTCCCCCGCCTCGGTCAAGTACCAACTCGATATCCTCGAGGAAAAAGGCTTTATCCGTCGCGATGAAAACCGTGGCCGCGCCATGGAGGTCGTCCTCCCCGATTCCCTGACGGGAGAATCTGCGCCCACCGATAAGACTCGCTTTATTCCGCTCGTTGGATCAATTGCAGCAGGTGTTCCCATCACTGCAGATCAACAGGTCGAAGAAACTCTTCCACTTCCCGAATCACTCGTTGGCAAGGGCGAACTCTTCATGCTCAAAGTCAAAGGTGAATCGATGATTAACGCTGCAATCTGCGATGGCGATTACGTTGTTGTTCGACAGCAAAAGGATGCACAGAATGGCGACATCGTTGCTGCGATGATTGATGGCGAAGCCACAGTCAAGACTTTCTCACGCAAAGGCGGACACATCTGGTTGCTTCCAGCCAACGATGACTTCGCACCTATCGATGGCGACAACTGCGAAGTACTGGGCAAAGTCACCGCAGTCTTGCGTTCAATCTAA
>CALMJL010000152.1 GCA_937864425.1 uncultured Candidatus Planktophila sp. | reverse complement strand
CAAAACCCCAACCCACAAAAGTTCCAACCGCCATCACGGCAAGGGATGCCGTATTCCACGATCCATAGCGCCCTTGCGCACTATATAAATCTGCTTCGTGATAACTCTTTCTCACAAGAACATCAGTAACGAAGATGGCAGACCATGTCGCAATCGGAACTCCAAGGGTGATCAAAAATCCTTGGAATGGAAAGAAAAAGTCATCTGCAATCCATACAAAGTAGATGGTTCCTACCAGCATAATTAAGGCATCAATAGAGGCTGCGATGTGGCGCTTGACTGGTAATCCTATTGAAATCAAAGTAAGCCCAGATGAGTAGAGATCGAGAATGGCACCTCCTACTAATCCGAGTATTGCAACCAACGCAAAGATCACTAGATACCACGTGGGAAGAATTGTTGTGAGCGCTCCAATTGGGTCTGAAGCAATTGCATCTGAGAGTTTTTTACTACTGCCAGAAAGCGCTGCTCCATAAATAACCAGAACAATCGGAACGATGGAAGCGCCGAACACAGTCCAGCCCACCACTGCACGACTTGAGGTGCTGCGTGGCAGATAACGCGAATAATCAGCTGCTGAATTAACCCAGCCGAGTCCGATTCCAGTTGCACCGAAGATAATGGCTCCGACCAAGCCTTGAATTGATCCATGTTCAATCCGTTGGACGGATTGCCAATCAACCTTTGAAAAAGTAAGTGCAATATATACAGCCGTCATTACCAGAGTAATTACAGTCAGGTAGCGCTGCAATTTCATAATGACTTTAAGACCGAGAACTCCTGCCGAAACGGTAAGTGCAACAGCAATAATAAAGCCCAGAATCATCGCGGTATTTTGTTCAAGATGACCTACTCGCATGAACACAGTGCCGGTAGCGAGCGTTGCGAGTGAAACAAGAACAGTTTCCCAGCCAACAAAAATAAGGTAAGAAAGCAAGCCAGGAACAATGTTTCCCTTCACGCCAAATATGGCTCGAGATAAAACCATCGTGGGTGCGTTTGATTTCTTACCAGCAAGTGAACTAAAGCCAACAAGGAGGAAGGAGAGAACTGTTCCGACGATTGCTGCAAATGTTGCCTGCCAAAACGAAATTCCAAATCCCAAGAAGAAAGCGCCGTACGAGAGCGCTAAAAGCGAAACATTTGCCCCGCACCATGGCCAGAAGAGCGAGGCAGCCTTGCCACCTCGCTCAGATTCGTGGATGACGTTCGTGCCGTTAAGTTCGAGATTCATCAATCTAAGAAAAAGTCGAGGAGGAAATCCTTCGTTCCAGGAACGACAGCATATTTGTCGAGATCAGTAATTCCCTCAGTTGCCAACACTTCATCGTCTACAAAGAAATTTCCGGAACACTCTTTGGAATTTCGATTCAAGATTATGTAGGCGCTATCGGCCAAAATTTCTGGAGTTCTGCACGCTGCAGTATCGACCCCTGGAATCATTTGCAGCGCTGCTGTATCAATGGCAGTTCTAGGCCATAGTGCATTGACTGCAATTCCATCTCGTTTAAATTCCTCTGCCATACCCAAGACACACATACTCATTCCATATTTCGCCATGGTGTAAGCAACGTGATTCTTAAACCATTTTGCTTTCATGGAAAGAGGTGGAGACAAGGTCAAGATATGTGGGTTGCGCCCATTTTCAGCAGATTCACGGAGATGCGGAATTGCTGCTTGAGAAGTCAAAAAGGTTCCACGGACATTGACATCAAACATCAAATCAAAGCGTTTCGCTGGAGTCTCCTCTGTGCGGGTGAGATTGATGGCACTCGCATTATTAATCACAATATCAATGCCGCCCATTGAATCGGCTGCTTGTTGCACTGCTGCAGCGATTTGTGCCTCATCTCGTAAATCGCACTGGATCGGAAGCGCTGTTCCACCAGCTGCCTTGATCTCTTCTGCAGCTGTGTAAATCGTTCCTGGCAGTTTTGGATTTGGCTCAGCGGTTTTAGCCGCAATTGCAATTGAAGCACCATCACGAGCAGCGCGAAGTGCTATCGCAAGTCCAATACCGCGCGATCCACCGGTGACAAAAATTCTTTTCCCTTGCAGCGACATTTATTTGCCTCTCTTTGACATGAATTTCATAAATGCTTCAGCAGCTTCCTCTGATTGCAGCGCCAAAGCAAAAATTTCAAACTCAGCTCTCATGACAGCCGCTGTCGCATCGTGTTTACCAGCCTTCATTAAGGCTTTGGTATTAATCACAGCTTGCGGTGGTTGCTGCGCAATTTTCTCGGCAATTTCAAGCGCTTTAGTTCGTGGGTCATCTGCAATCTCGCCCACTAAACCCATCTCTTGTGCATCACTTGCTGAAAAGGATTCACCAGTAAGAAAAATTTTGGCGGCTCGTTGATGACCAACTAATTGTGGAAAGAGCATGCTTGATCCAGCCTCTGGAACAAGACCGAGCGAGGTAAACGGCATGGAAAATTTTGCTGTTGGGCCTGCTACGACAACATCACAATGCAACAACATGGTGGTACCAACTCCGATGGCATTTCCCTTGACGGCCGCTAATAGCGGTTTTGGAAACTCAAGAAGTGCACCTAAAAACTTTGCCACATCCGAATCTGACTCAGTCGGTGGATTAGACATGAAATCACCAATGTCATTTCCTGAAGTGAAGTGATCTCCTTGGCTTGTGATCACGACACAACGAACCCCAAAATCCCCCGCAGCTTCATTGAGATTGCTCGCTAACCCGGCATACATGGCGCGGGTGATCGCGTTCATTTTGTCAGGGCGATTGAAGGAAATCTCGAGCGTCTGACCATGTCGAGTGGTGGTGATTTCAGTCAT
>CALMJL010000151.1 GCA_937864425.1 uncultured Candidatus Planktophila sp. | reverse complement strand
GCGTAGATATCGAGAGTTTCGCGAGCTTTGCGCTGTGCAGTATCGGGAGCAACATGTGCCCAGGTACGTGCGTTATGCAGACGATCTGCCAACTTGATCAGTAAAACCCTGATATCGCGAGACATCGCAATCACCATTTTGCGAACAGTCTCTGCTTCAGCAGTAGGTCCGTAAGTCAACTTATCGAGTTTGGTGACACCATCAACTAAATTGGCGATCTCATCTCCAAAATCGAGGCGAAGTTGGCTCAATGAGTATGGCGTATCTTCAACGGTATCGTGCAATAACGAAGCGATAAGTGCAGTTTCATTCAAGCCCAGCTCTGCCAAAATTTGAGTAACTGCAACAGGATGCGTGATGTAATCCTCGCCTGACTTACGGAACTGTCCTGCGTGCGCAGTTTCAGCAACCACATAGGCGCGTTCGATATTTTTTAGATTTGCTTTTGGATGATGCTCCTTGAGGGCACCCAGGACGGGCGCCAACAAAGAGTCAGTCTTCATATCTCAAAAAGGTTATTTGCGACCTTTACGCTTTGGTTGTTTACGCGAAGCAGGCGCTGTTGGTGCGGGCACCTTTGCATCTCCACGTGAATTCACGCGCTTTGCTAGCGCTTGCATCGCTGGTTCTTTCTCGCGAAGTTGCGCCAAAAATGGCGGGGCGATGAAGATAGAAGAGTAAGTACCAACTGCAAGGCCGATAAAGAGCGCAAGCGATAAATCTTTCAGAGTTCCAGCGCCAAGTAATCCTGCTCCAACAAAGAGAATTGAACCAACCGGAAGCAGCGCAATTACCGATGTGTTGATCGAACGAACGATGGTCTGATTGACTGCAAGATTTGCAGCTTGTGAGTACGTCATCTTGCTATTGGCAGCGACAGATTTAGTGTTCTCTCGTACCTTATCGAAGACCACCACCGTGTCATAAAGTGAATAGCCTAAAATTGTAAGGAAGCCAATGATTGTTGCCGGTGTGACGTCAAATCCCACCAACGCATAAATTCCTACAGTAATAAAGACGTCGTGAACAACAGCCACAATCGCTGCTATCGCCATCTTTGGCTCGAAAGCCATGGCGAGAAAGATCATGACAGCCAATAGGAATGCGAAGAGTCCATACAGCGCTTTCTTGGTAATTTCTTTACCCCATGATGGACCAACTAACTGAGTGTCAATTGATTCTGCGGTAACTCCAAATGCACTAGTGAGGGCGCTTTCAATCGCTTTAGATTGTGCAGAGTCAACTGCGCCAGTTTGAACGCGCACCTTAGAATCACCAATCTTTTGAACGATGATTTCTCCAGGAATTCCGACTGATTCAACCGCCGCACGCGCCTGTTGAACTGTTGCTGAAGGCTTATTGACTGTGTAGGAAGCCCCGCCCTTAAATTCGATTCCAAGGTGTAATCCCTGTACTGCCAATGCAAAGATTGAAACCACAATAAAGAGCGCTGACAGAACGTACCAACGCTTACGGTTTTCAACGATGTTAAAAGAAGTTTCGCCTGAATAGAGGCGACCACCAAGACCTGTCAGTTGTGCCATTTCTTATGCCTCCAATACTGAAGCGTTTTGGGGTGATGCTGTAGGTGCGAGTGGGTTACGAGGTTTAGCTCCAACGCTCTTTGGCGATAATCCAGAGAGTGGGTGACCAGAGTTATAGAACTTGATCTTTGCTAATTGCGTAACAAGAGGTTTAGTAAAGAGGAAGACCACGAGAAGATCGATCACAGTAGTGAGCCCCAATGTAAAGGCGAATCCACGGACACCGCCGACTGCAAAGAAATAGAGCAGTAAGGCTGCAATCAACGAAACCATGTCAGCCACGATGATGGTGTGTCGAGCTCTTGACCATCCTGTCTCGACCGCAACGCGAAGTGTGCGACCTTCACGCAATTCGTCGCGGATACGTTCGAAGTAGACGATAAATGAGTCTGCCGTAACACCAATTGCAACGATTGCACCTGCGATACCGGCCAATGTCAGCGTAAATCCGATGGATTTTCCAAGGACGAGGAAGAGCAGATACAAAATCGCAGTCGCAATCGCGAGCGAACC
>CALMJL010000150.1 GCA_937864425.1 uncultured Candidatus Planktophila sp. | reverse complement strand
ACATAGCAAGCGATAATCATGACCAAAGTCCAGTGTCCCATTGGGCCTACAGAAGTTTGTGATAAGTCCATCGCTAAGCCAGTCGCAAATCCAGTGAGAGCACCGATCTCAGGTGTGCTAAGCGCCGCCCAAATAAGAGCGACGATGAGCAAAATATTAAATCCGCCAAGCGGCAGTCTTAGCTGTGTTACGAAACCCTCTTGCAACAAAATAACAAAGAGAAAAACTGGCGCGGAAGAAAAGAAATTTCGAAATGACATTACATTCACCTACGCCCCAGGAGAAGGTGAAGGAGTTACATACACAGTCACGGTGGGAATCGGAGTTGGCACTGGTCGAGGTGGAACCAGAGAATCTCGTGGATCAATTCCTTCATCTGAAATAACAACTGAAACCACACCAAGCGAAGTGAAATTTGTATAGAACTTTACATCTGCGGTTTGAGTGACCGATCCAGGTGAATTATCTACCTTCGTCACTTCTCCAATAGGAATTCCTGGAACAAAGGGGCGTCCATTTTGGCTGCCGCGTGCCACAATCACATCGCCAACGCTTACTTGAGTGGTGTTATCAAGTAACTGCAGAACACCTTTGCGAGTGCCCTGACCGCTCAAAATTCCAATCTGTTGTGAGCCCGCAATACGCGCTCCAATTCGAAACGATGGGTCGGAGGCAAGCTGAACTAAGGCGCTATTGGGATAGGCATATTTCACAACACCAACAAGGCCGAATCCAGAGATCACAGTCATATTCTTTTTTATCCCTGAGTTTGTACCGGCATCAATCGTGATCGTTTGGGCAAAGGAGGTCGAAGACCCTTGCGAAATGACACGTGCGCTGACAACTTTAAATCCTGCCTTACCAGCTAAATCAAGTACTCCTTTGAGCTGTGAGAGTTGAGCATCAGCAGTTTTGCGATTTTGTAGCTTCAAACGAAGGCGATCGTTTTCTGACTTTAGCCGTTCAATCTGATTTCGGGTGCGACCCAAATGTGTCACATCAGAAATAAAATTACGTAGCGGCGAAATGAGCCATGAGCCAGCCTTTTGCACCGGTGTAAGCGCTGTTTGCGTACCAACACGGATTCCATCAATAACTTTTACGCCACGTAGATCAAGCGTGATAAGAAAGAGCGAAGTAACGATAAGAACGATAATCAGTAAGCGACCGCGGTTGTCGCCGCCGTAGCGCACTTGTGATTACCTATCGACGAGGCTCGGAGATCAAAACCTTTTCAAGGGCTTCAAACTCTTCAATGCACTTGCCTGATCCTTCAACAACTGCATCAAGTGGACGCTCTGCAATATGAATTGGCATTCCTGTTTCTTTACGCAGACGTTCGTCGAGTCCCTTAAGAAGAGCGCCTCCACCTGTCAGCACAATTCCACGATCCATCAAATCTGAAGATAATTCTGGTGGGCACTTATCAAGTGTTTGCTTAACCGCATTAATAATTTGGTTAACTGGTTCTTCTAGCGCTTTTCTAATTTCAGCAGCAGTGACAACGATCGTCTTCGGAAGACCAGTTGCAAGATCACGTCCACGGATTTCGGCATCATTTTCACCTTGTAATGGATGTGCAGATCCAATTGCCATTTTGATTTCTTCAGCTGTGCGTTCTCCGAGAAGAAGTGAATATTCGCGCTTGGCCCAGTTAATAATCGATTGATCGAGCTCATCTCCACCAATGCGAATTGAGAGCGCAGTAACGATTCCGCCCAATGAAATAACGGCTACTTCGGTTGTTCCGCCACCGATATCTACCACCATATTGCCGGTTGGTTCGTGAATCGGTAGACCCGCACCAATAGCTGCTGCCATTGGCTCTTCAATGATGTACACCTTGCGCGCACCTGCTGCATATCCAGCATCCTTCACTGCACGTTGTTCAACGCCAGTGATACCAGATGGAACACAGACAACAATTCTTGGCTTAGCGAGGTAGCTGCGGCGGTGCACTTTTTGAATGAAGTAGCGGAGCATACGTTCGGTGGTATCAAAGTCTGCAATCACTCCATCTTTCAGTGGACGAATAGCCACAATGTTTCCGGGAGTACGACCAATCATTTTCTTTGCTTCGAGACCAACAGCAAGAATTCCGCCAGTATCTTGATTGACTGCAACGACTGATGGCTCATTGAGCACAATTCCACGACCGCGCACATAGACGAGCGTGTTAGCAGTTCCAAGATCCACGGCCATATCGCGGCCTATGAATGACATTCTGTTAGACATTTATTTCCCCTCGAAGAAAATTGCAATTTCACGCGCTGCAGATTCTGGAGAATCTGAACCATGAACAATATTTTGTACAACTTTGGTTCCTTGATCACGAGCTAAATCACCACGAATGGTTCCAGGTGCTGCAACAGTTGGATCAGTTACTCCTGCGAGTGAACGAAATCCTTCGATGACGCGGTTTCCTTCAGCAACAAGCGCAACAATGGGTCCTGACATCATGAACTCAACGAGTGGTTCAAAGAATGGCTTACCTTTATGTTCTGCGTAATGTTTTTCAAGTAGCGCGCGATCTGCTTGCAACATTCGAAGCGCAGAAATTTTGTATCCCTTTGCTTCGATTCGAGCAATAACTTCACCAACGAGTCCACGCGCAACGCCATCAGGCTTTACGAGGACTAAGGTTTTTTCATTGTTCGATGCTGAGCTCACTGGTGCAGTCTATTCTGGGTTTTGAGTTCGGGTAGACATGAGCCGAGCCCGCGCAGCCTCACCCTTTCGTCCCACCACAATCGCAGCAATCCAAAGTCCCCCGAAAATCAGACCGACGATAGCCATTGATGGCACAACGACGGCATAGCCAATCATCAGAATTTGCAGGATTGATCCGAGAATCCAACCCAATTTCTTCTTCAATAACCCTGGGGTGAGCAGCATCAAAATCGCAATGATTGTTCCAGCAATGATGGTTGAAGGCTCATGGTTATCTTTCGCAAGTAGCATCGCAAAGCACATCACCAGAAATTCCATGATGAGAACAGAAGATGCCAACATTCTCATGATTGCGTCCCCTCTCCATATTTCTTACGAACAATGGTGCGTGCCTCGCCGACCGATACTACTGAGCCAGTGATCAAAATTCCGATTGAATCATCACTTAACGGTCTGATCGCATCTGCTACGGCTTTTTCAATGGCAGATTCCAGTGAAGGCGCTGAAAATGTGCGTTCTACTCCAAAAATTTCTTGAGCAATTTTCTCGAGGTCTGAAATGGCCATAGCACGCGATGATGAGTTGGCTGTGACAATAATTGAATCCATCACCTGCTCTAGTTCAAGCAAGATTCCACGGACGTCCTTATCGCCCATGGGAGCAAAGACTCCAATCACTTCATCAAAAGTGAATTCACCCGCAATAGTTTCAGCGATGGCAGCGGCTCCATGTGGATTGTGGGCTGCATCGATAATGATGGTCGGATCGCGGTGCAGCACTTCGCAGCGGCCCGGAGATTTCACATTGGCAAAGCCAGCTCGCACTGCTTCGATATCTAACTCTTGATCGCCAAAGAACGCTTCGACTGCAACAAGCGCTGCTGCTGCATTAGTCGCTTGGTGTTTTCCATGAAGTGGAAGGTAAATGTCAGAGTAAATTCCTTTGATTCCCTGAATCGTGACCAGTTGACCACCAACTGCGACTGCTCGTGAGAGAACCGAATATTCAATTCCTTCGCGTGCAACATCTGCACCAACACTCGCCGCTTGTTTCAGTAGTTCTACTGCGCTCTCGGGTTCTTGTTGCGCCATCACGACGAAGCCATTTTCCTTAATGATTCCCGCTTTAGTTTGAGCAATTTCAGTGAGTGTTTCACCGAGATACTCCATGTGATCAAGGCCGATCGGCATAATCACAGATACATCCGCATCAACCACGTTAGTTGCATCCCATTGGCCACCCATGCCAACTTCGATCACACCAATATCAATGGGATGCTCGGCAAATGCTGCAAATGCCAAAGCAGTGATTGCCTCAAAAAATGAAATGGGATGTTCGAATTTGGCATCCATCAAATCCAAATACGGTGCAATGTCGTTGTAAGCAAAGATGATTTCGGCAGCTGGAATTGGTTCACCATTAATCGAAATACGCTCGAGAAAACTTTCTAGATGAGGGCTCGTGAATCGCCCAGTGCGAAGCCCCATCTCAAAGAGAAGCGAATCAATCATGCGTGAAGTCGACGTCTTTCCATTTGTTCCACCAATGTGAATTGTGGGATAAGAAAGTTGGGGTGAACCCAAAATGTCTACGAGCGCAGCGATGCGATCGAGAGTTGGTTCAATCCGGTTTTCAGGCCAACGCTTTAAGAGCGCTGCTTCAATTGCATCGATTCGTGCCTGATTTTCTGGAGAGATGTGTTCCATGGTTGGCGTTATTTGAGTGCAGCAAGTTGTGCGGTAATGCGTTCAATATCAGCGGTAGTCACAGCCAAACGTTCTTTGATTTCTGCAACGACGTTAGCAGGCGCTTTAGCCATGAAGCCTTCATTGTTTAACTTGACTTCTGCAGTCTTTAAATCTTTTTGCGCCGTAATTAAATCTTTTTCGAGTCGAGCACGCTCTGCGACGACATCAACAGTGCCAGATAGATCAAGTTCTACTTTCATATCACCGATTTCGACAGATGCGCTCGGAGTTAACTCCACTAACTCCAATTTCAGCAAGAAAGCCATCGCGGATTGATAGGCCATAACATCATTGGGTGCAATAAATCGTGCTGGGATTTTCTGACTTGGTTTAACGCCTTGGTCATTACGGAAGCGACGCACTTCAGTCACAATCTTCTGTAATTCGCCAATTAATTTCTCAGATTTCTTATCTAGGTTTTTCTTATCGACTTCTGGCCAAGCGGAAGTCACCAGCGTTTTTTTGCCGGTCAAAGTGGTCCAAAGCTCTTCGGTGATAAAAGGCATGATGGGATGCAATAGATGAAAGAGAACATCGAGCACATAACCCAAGACGCGCTGAGTGCCAGCAGCGTTGCCAGATGCCAGCGCCTCTTTAGAAAGTTCGAGGTACCAGTCGCATAGGTCATCCCAAGCAAAGTGATAAATCACTTCAGAGGCGCGTGCAAATTCATAACTTTCGAGGAGCTCTGTGTATTCGAGCGCAGTTTCCGTGACACGAGAAAGAATCCAGGAGTCAATTGCGGATAGTGATGCTGAATCTGGAAGTGGACCATCTGTGGTTGCACCATTCATCATGGCAAAACGAGTTGCGTTCCATAATTTAGTGGCGAAGTTTCGCGAACCTGCTACCCAATCTTCAGCAAGTGCTTGATCTTTTCCAGGGTTTGAACCACGAGCCAAAGTGAATCGAAGTGCATCAGCGCCATATTTATCGATAAATTCAAGTGGATCAACAACATTTCCGCGCGACTTAGACATCTTCTTTCCGTATTGATCGCGAACTAATCCATGCAAAACAATGGTGTGAAATGGCGGAACTCCATCCATGGCAAATAAACCAAAGAGCATCATGCGCGCTACCCAGAAGAAGAGAATGTCATAACCGGTGACCAGCACGCTTGTGGGATAAAACTTTTTAACATCAGCTGTGTTCTGCGGCCAACCCAATGTTGAAAATGGCCAGAGCGCTGAAGAGAACCAGGTATCTAAAACATCGGGATCTTGGGTGTATCCATTAGGAGCTTTTTCTCCAGGACCTACAACAACAATGTCACCGTCTGGCCCGTACCACACTGGAATTCGATGTCCCCACCACAATTGGCGAGAGATACACCAATCATGCATGTTGTCGACCCATTCAAAATATCGTGGAGCAAGTTCGGCAGGTTCAATCTTCACGCGACCATCGCGCACTGCATCTCCTGCAGCTTTGGCAAGTGGTGCAACTTTGACGAACCATTGTTTTGATAAGCGAGGTTCCACTGTCGTATCGCAACGAGAACAGTGTCCAACGGCGTGAACGTATGGGCGTTTTTCAGCGACGATTCGACCCAATTCCTTCAGCTTTGCAACAACTGCAACACGAGCATCAAAGCGATCCATACCATCGAATTCGGTGCCGGTTCCATCCATCACGCCGTGTTCATTCATGATGACAACAAAAGGAACGTTATGGCGCATTGCCATCTCAAAGTCATTAGGGTCATGCGCTGCCGTTACTTTCACGGCGCCAGTTCCGAATTCTGGATCTACGAGCTCATCGGCGATGATCGGAATCATGCGATTTACAAGTGGCAATAGAACTTCGGTGCCGATCATGTGCTTATAGCGCGGATCATCTGGATGCACTGCAACAGCGCCATCACCCATCATGGTTTCAGCACGAGTAGTTGCAACCACAATGCTTTGTTCACCATCACCATAGCGAACTTGAACAAACTCTCCAGCATCATCGTGATGTTCAACTTCGATATCTGACAACGCAGTCAGACATCGAGGGCACCAGTTAATGATGCGTTCTGCACGGTAGATAAGGCCCTGGTCGTATAACTTCTTGAAGATAGTTAAAACTGCGGCCGATAGATTTTCATCCATCGTGAATGCTTCACGGGTCCAGTCGACTGAATCGCCTAAGCGCTTCATCTGCCCCAAAATTTGGCCGCCAGATTCGGCTTTCCATTCCCATACTTTTTTCACAAAATCTTCGCGCCCTAAATCATGACGCGATAGCCCTTGGGCTGCTAATTGTTTCTCAACAACATTTTGTGTTGCGATACCTGCATGGTCCATTCCGGGAAGCCAAAGCGCTTCATAGCCTTGCATTCGTTTTAAACGAGTCAAACAATCTTGCAGAGTCTGATCGAGTGCATGGCCAATGTGAAGATTTCCGGTGACATTTGGTGGCGGAATAACAATCGTAAAAGGTTCTTTTGAGGATGCTGCGTCCGCAGTGAAATAACCAGCCTCGATCCACTTTTGATAGAGCGAACCTTCAATTGCGCTCGGAACAAAAGCAGAAGCTAGTTCACGCTTTTCCTGGGACATAGCGGTAATTCTAGATTACTTTTACGCGCTTTTTTCCTCGGTCGACTTATCGCGACGTGATGCTCGCTTTGGAATATCTCCAGTGCGATTAATCAATGTTGGGGCTGCACCATTTTCAATGCAATCCTTTTCAATAATCACCTTTGCAATATCAGAACGGCTTGGAACTTCATACATCACACCAAGCAGCGAGGCTTCCATGATTGCGCGAAGTCCACGAGCACCTGTTCCCCGCTTGAGTGCCAAATCTGCAATCGCATCGAGAGCATCTGGCGCGAATTCGAGTTCAACATCATCAAGATCAAAGAGCTTTTGGTACTGCTTCACAAGCGCATTCTTTGGTTCAGTAAGGATCTGCATGAGAGCAGGTTTATCGAGTTGTTCGACACTTGTCATGACTGGAAGACGTCCAATGAATTCAGGAATCATGCCGAACTTCAAAAGATCTTCTGGCATCACATCAGCAAAAATATCGCGGCGGTTTTTATCTTCTGCTGTTTGTAATTCTGCGCCGAAACCAACACCTGATGTGCCGCTACGCGCTTCAATGATTTTGTCGAGCCCTGCAAATGCGCCACCGACAATGAAAAGTACATTTGTGGTGTCGATTTGAATAAACTCTTGATGTGGATGCTTACGTCCACCTTGTGGGGGAACTGATGCAACAGTGCCTTCAATAATTTTAAGTAGAGCCTGCTGAACACCTTCACCGGATACATCTCGGGTAATTGATGGGTTCTCAGCCTTGCGCGCAACTTTATCGATTTCGTCGATGTAAATGATTCCGGTTTCAGCTTTCTTCACATCGTAATCTGCGGCTTGGAGAAGTTTCAGCAAAATATTTTCAACATCTTCGCCAACGTAACCTGCTTCGGTGAGTGCCGTTGCATCTGCAATCGCAAATGGCACATTGAGCATACGAGCCAAAGTTTGCGCCATCAGTGTCTTGCCACAACCAGTTGGTCCAAGCAACAAAATATTTGATTTAGCGAGTTCTACTCCATCCTCGCCGCGAGATTCGCCTGATTGCACGCGCTTGTAGTGGTTATAGACAGCCACTGAGAGAGATTTCTTGGCGCGGTTTTGGCCAATGACATATTGATCGAGAAATTCAAAGATTGCCTGTGGCTTAGGTAGTTCACTTAATCCAAGTGATGCCGCTTCAGAAAGTTCTTCAACGATGATTTCATTACAGAGATCGATGCACTCATCACAGATATAAACACCAGGACCTGCAATTAACTTCTTTACTTGCTTCTGGGTTTTGCCACAGAAGGAACATTTGAGCAGGTCGTTCGCTTCGCCAATGCGGGTAGACATGGGTAAATCGTAGGTTTTAAATCTGATTTACGCTGGAGTTATTAAGCCTTTTGCTGTTCGCCGTAAGAGGAATTAGCTGGGCTACGCATTTCTTTAACACCTGGAACCAGAAGAACGAGGTAGCAAACAAGGATGTGGAATGCGATGGCTCCAAGAAGGAAATTCCGTTCACCAAATGCGAGAACGGCCGGGCCAACGAGCGCCATACCGATTGGCATCAATCCACCTGAGCCGACGTAATCAATACTGAAAACGCGACCTTGCATTTCCTGTGGAACTTCGCGTTGCACTGCAGTAACCCAGAATGCTTCCCAACCGCCAATGGATAAACCTGCGATGAAGTAGCCGATAATCACAATTGTTGGATTAACGGGAAACGCTAGAACAAGTGGAGCAATTCCAAAGAGTGACCATAGCGATATCGCCACGAGGCCCGGTTTTTTAATCTTTAATTTAATTGCAACGATGGCACTAATTGCTCCACCCAAACTAAACACGGCAGCAGAGGCCGCAAAGACAGTATCGGTACCAAATTCACGGCGAGTAATGACAGGCAAGAGCACAGTTTCGGCCGCCACAATCACCATCAACTGAAAGGTGGCCATAGCAATGGATGCGGCAATCCATTTAATTTTCCACACTAATTTAAATCCTTCACGGAGTTCTGTAATAAAGGATGGTTTCTGTTCCGCCTGTGTTGTGCGTGGTTTTTCGTTGATGCGAAAGAGCATGGCGGTTCCGAGCAAGAAAAAGGCAGCAATCGCAGCAAATGTTTTATCTGCACCAAATACTGCGACTGATAACCCACCAAGACCTGGACCCACAATTGTTCCAACCTTGGCGACAATTCCTTTCACAACATTTCCAACCGGTAACAGATGATCAGGAAGCAAACTAGGAACAATCGCGGTACCTGCCGGCATTCCAAAAGAATCTCCAAGTCCCATTAAGAAAACTAATAAACCTATTGCCCACAAAGGAAGATTTTCTGCGGTGACAACGAGTAGGACTATGCAGATTAGTGCGCGAAATGAATCTGCACCGATCATGATCCATTTGCGTGGAAGGCGATCTGCCCAGACTCCCCCAGCAAGCATGAAGACAGTTCCAGAGAGAGCGCGGGCAGCCAAAATTAAGCCAAGCGAACTGGCATCACCACCGTTATCAAGGACTGCAACTGCAAGTGCAATAGGGAATGCAGCAGCACCGATTGTGAAAATTGCACCGGAGAAAAAGTAATTTCGATAATCTGGAAAGGAAAAGAGAGAGCCCGGTTCGAAATATTTCTTCAACATTTCTAACCGGGCTCGCTTTCTAAATTTAGGCGGTTGGCTTGGCCTTTCGTGAAGCCATGACCTTGTCGATTAATCCGTATTCAACTGCTTCTGCAGCGGTCAGAATCTTATCTCTTTCGATATCTGCAGCGATTTGTTCGACAGTGCGATTTGAATGTTTTGCCAGCATTGTTTCAAGAAGTCCACGCATGCGCATGATTTCGCGTGCTTGGATTTCAATATCAGATGCTTGTCCACCACCTTCAGAAGATGGTTGGTGAATCAGAATTCGTGAATGTTCAAGGCCATAACGCTTTCCTTTTGTGCCACCTGCCAAAATAATTGCAGCAGCTGAAGCGGCTTGGCCAAGACAGATCGTGGTGATATCTGGGCGGACAAATTGCATGGTGTCATAAATAGCGGTGAGCGCAGTAAATGAACCACCGGGTGAATTGATGTAGATCGAAATATCGCGATCTGGATCCATTGATTCGAGGGTCAAAAGCTGAGCCATCACATCGTTGGCGACTGTGTCATCGATTGCTTGGCCCAAGAAAATAATGCGCTCTTCGAAGAGTTTTGTATAGGGATCAAGGCGCTTGTATCCGTACGCAGTCTTTTCCTCAATGGTTGGAAGAACATAGCGATTGGTAATTTCTTGAATGTTTTTCATTACTTCTTACCTCCCGCGATTTGTCCTTCGCTCGTTGCGATGTGATCAATAAATCCATATTCGAGCGCTTGCTGCGCATTAAACCAATTGTCACGATCTGAATCAGCAATGATTTTTTCAAGCGGTTGACCAGTGTGCTTGGCATTGAGTTCAGACATAGTCTGCTTAGTAATTGCCATTTGTTCTGCCTGGATTCGAATATCAGTTGCGGTACCACCGATGCCACCAAGTGGTTGGTGCATCAAGATGCGAGCATGTGGCGTTGCATAACGCTTACCTTTTGCACCAGCTGTAAGAAGGAATTGACCCATTGATGCGGCCATACCCATTGCAACAGTTGCCACATCGTTCTTGATGTAATGCATGGTGTCGTAGATAGCCATACCTGCGGTGATGGATCCACCTGGTGAGTTGATGTACAAATAAATATCTTTTTCTGGATCTTCGGCAGCAAGAAGCAACATCTGTGCACAAATTGCATTTGCCATTTCGTCACGAACTTCGCCGGCTAGAAAGATGATGCGTTCGCGTAGCAAACGGCTGTAGATCTGATCACCTAACCCCATGGGTTCAGTTGTTGCTGAGCGGGCAAGTGATGCGTTGCCCTGTGGGTTAATAAAATCCACGAGTCATCCTTCCAATCGATTTCTTCAGTAGTGACCTTAACAATCTAGACCGCAAAATGCTTCCCTAAAAGGCGAGATTGCCCCCGAAAAGCGTGGATGTTCGCTAACGGCTAACGAGAATGGCTATTCGGCTTTTGATTCTTCGGAAGCTGCTGCTTCATCGGCTGCCTGCACTTGCGCAGGTTGTGCTGGGCGAAGCGCCTCAAGGTCAATGGTGTTGCCTGATTTGTCGACAACTTGTGTACGTGCAAGAACAGATGCAAGCGCCTTGGCCCTTGTTACTTCGGCAATCACTTGATTGATCTGTCCTGCTTTTTGAAGTTCTTGAGCGAATTGTTCTGGTCCCATTCCATAACGCTGTGACATACGGATGAGGTATTCAGTTAATTCAATTTCATTTACTTGAATACTTTCAGCCTTCACAATCGTGTCGAAGAGGAAATCTGATTTGATAGAAGAGCGAACTTGGCCATCTACTTCAGCGCGGTGCTCGGCATCTTCCAAGCGACCTTCACCTTCAAGATGAGCATTCACTTCATCAAGTACAACCTCATCTGGCACAGGAATTTCAATATCGGCAAGCAATTTTTCCACCAAGAGATCACGGGCTTGCGCGCCTTGTTCTAACTTCTTAATGCGAGTAAGGCGCTCGACAAAATCTGCTTTGAGTTCTGCCACGGTATCGAACTCAGATGCCAACTTGGCAAAGGCATCATCAAGTGCTGGTAGTTCCCGCTCTTTCACTGCTTTCACTGTTACTTCAACATCACCGGTTTCGCCATCTTTTTGGCCAACAAGTTGCGTGGTGAAAGTTTTGGAATCTCCTGCGCTGAGTCCAACAAGAGCTTCGTCCAGACCATCAATCATCTGATTGCTTCCGACTTCGTAAGAAATTTCGTTGGCGTTTCCGCCCTCAATTTCTTTTCCATCGATGCGCGCGATGAGGTCAATGGTCACAAAGTCACCTGTCTGAGCTGCTCTTTCAACGGTATGAAGGGTGCCAAAGCGAGCGCGCAGCGCATCAACTTGATCATCGACATCTTTATCGGCAACTTCAACATCATCAACGGTAATTGTGATCTTGGAAAAATCAGGAAGCTTTACCTCTGGTCGCACGCTGACTTCAACGGAGAAAACCAACTTCTCATTATCGACAAATTCCTTCACATCCACTGTTGGACGGCCTACCGCTAAAACATCATTTTCACGCGCTGCCGCCACATAGAAATCTTGGATAGCGCCATTGATTGCCTCATCCAAAACTGTGCCGCGACCTACGCGCTGATCGATCATGGCATTAGGAACTTTGCCCTTGCGAAATCCTGGGATATTTACTGTGTTAGCTACCTTCTTATATGCAGCATCGACATACTTTCCGAGCTCTGCATATGGGACATCAACATCTAGACGAACGCGTGTTGGCGAAAGTGTCTCAACAGTGCTTTTCACAAAAACTCCTATTAGTTAAAGCAGCTACACCATTAATTAAGTAACTAATTAAGTGAAACTGGTCGGGGCGGGGAGATTCGAACTCCCGATCTCCTGCTCCCAAAGCAGGCGCGCTAGCCACTACGCTACGCCCCGAGGCGCAAGGCAGGAGTCTAAACCAGATTTCGCACTCTGATTACCGACCCAGTACCTTTACCCCATACATCTGCGGGTGTAGCTCAATGGTAGAGCCCCAGCCTTCCAAGCTGGCCATGCCGGTTCGATCCCGGTCACCCGCTCCAAATTAACTAATAGATCCTACTTTGGCGATGTATGCAGTACCAGAAAATGTGATTCCACTCGGTGCTGAATCACCAGTCGAATCAATTACCCGAATAGAAAAACTCAGCGCACTTGCAGAAGTTGAAATCGTGCCCATCATTTGGAATCCATACATGCTTGTTACTGAAGAAGATGTTACCTTTGAAAAATCGGTTCGAATTACACTGTAATTTGGCGACGCCCCTGTAGAGGAAAGTGTTGCACCAACTTTCAAGCCAGGCACAGTATTAGGTGCAGATAAAAATATCTGAAACCAATATGAAGAGTTTGCTTCTAGTGTTCCGAAATTTGCAGAATCTGTGCCGCCGTTTGGTGTCACGG
This sequence comes from uncultured Candidatus Planktophila sp., assembly GCA_937864425.1. Classification (GTDB taxonomy): domain Bacteria; phylum Actinomycetota; class Actinomycetes; order Nanopelagicales; family Nanopelagicaceae; genus Planktophila. Next base: position 339 of record CALMJL010000150.1, on the reverse strand, counting down.
TATTCAAAGAGAAATTTGCAATTTGAACTACTGAAACATTGGAAACTCCAGCTGGTCCAGTCGCTCCCGTTGCGCCTGTCGCACCGGTTGCTCCCGTTGCTCCTGCAGGTCCTGTCGCGCCAGTTAATCCTGTAGCTCCAGTTGCACCGTTTGCACCTGCTGGTCCCGTCGCACCGGTTGCTCCGGTTGCGCCTGCAGCTCCGGTTGCACCTTGTGGGCCAGGTGTTCCACTTCCACTTCCTGCAGGACCGGTTGCACCTTGCGGTCCAGCTGGACCAGCTGGACCAGTTGCACCTCTTTCTCCTTGTGGGCCAGCAGGTCCTGCAACTCCAGTTGTTG
>CALMJL010000149.1 GCA_937864425.1 uncultured Candidatus Planktophila sp. | reverse complement strand
GGCTTCTCGTGAACGTGTGTATCCACGAGCGGTCCAACATATTCAAGTAAACCTTCACCTAATTGTGAGTAATAAGCATTGATCTGACGAGCACGGCGAGCAGCGTAAAGAACCAAGCTGTACTTTGAACCAGCCTTATCCAATAGTTCATCGATAGGTGGGTTAGTAATTCCATCCATATGTGCGCTCATCACGTTCTCCATTAATCTTGATTGGTCTAAATCTACTTTTAGCGATAACGCTATTGTGCGGTCGCCCATTCTATCAGGCTAGCCACAACGTTTTCGACTCGGTCATTTGTGAGGGTTTTATCAAAATGCACTGCAGCCTCCATCTCCTCTTGCGCAAGCGCAAGTCGGGCGGCTCTTCGCTCCGGGCTATCGGTCCCGCGACCTTCTAAGCGAGCGACCAATTCCTCCCATGTAGGGGGTGCTAGAAAAACTAAAAGTGCGTCTGGCATCTTCGCTTTCACTTGCATCGCACCTGATATCTCAATTTCAAGCAGCACGCTTTTGCCTTGCTCCAGCGCATCCGTGACGGCTTTTTTTGGAGTTCCATATCTATTGCCCGCAAACGCTGCCCACTCCAGAAAATCTCCTCTTGCAATCGCTTGATCAAATTCAATATCAGACATAAAGAAATAATCGACGCCTTCTTGCTCATTAAATCGAGGAGCTCGAGTAGTTGCCGAGACAGATACAAAAAAAGGAGACGAGCGCTTCAATTCTGCTGCAACCGTACTTTTACCTACACCACCAGGGCCTGAAAGAACTACTAAACGACCTTTCTTTCCCAGTGATGGAAGGGAGAATTGAGAAATCAAATCATTCATCTGATGTTTACCCAACCCTTGGATTCGACGAGTGAGCGATATTTCTAATCGCTCAAGTAGCGCTTTCCCACGAATTTTACCAACACCACTTATTGACTCAACTAATTCGAGAACTCTCATCTTGGCGATTACTTCATCAGTGCGAGCAAGTTCTATCACTTGATGAATAGAGAGCGAACCATCTTTTACCTGTGACTTAATTGCCGCACGTCGTTGGCGCGCAGCTTTCGCTTGAGCAAGAGCACGAGCGCGGTCTTCTGGAGTGAGTTGTGGAGGTGCGCCCATGAGATGAATCTAGTTGAGAATCTCCGCGGCAATGGCGCGCGCCTTGTCACGCAACGCTATTTCGCCATCTTTCCAAGCCTGAGTGATAGGTCGACCAATCACAACGTAATTTGCTCCGGCCGAAATTGCATCACGTGGAGTCATAGTGCGCTTCTGATCATCGCTTCCTGCTTCACTCATTGGTCGCACTCCTGGCGTTATCAAAATGGTTTCTAACCCAACAGCATCTCTAATCGCAGCTACTTCAAGTGGTGAGCACACGATTGCACCTGCGCCAGCTGGGACAGCTAGTTCCGCCAAGCGAACTGCACTTGGTAGCGCTTGATCCTTAAAGCCAATATTTACCAAATCTGATTCAGAGAGTGAAGTGAGAATCGTTACAGCGGTGACTCGCGTCGATGGCAGCGCCCCGGCAGCCGCCGAAATCATGGATGCTCCGCCTGCTGCATGCACTGTCAGGAAATCTGGTTGAAGTGATGAAACCGCCGTTGCAGCAGCAGATACGGTATTTGGAATATCGTGCAATTTTAGATCTAAGAAGAGATCGGCATCAGTTTCAGCGCATACGGACTTCACTCCTTCAGCGCCAAAATTAAGGAAAAATTCAAGTCCCAACTTGATGACGCTGATTGATTCTGATGTAGCAGCAACCCATCTCTTTGCGGTGTCAATATCCTTAGTATCAACTGCTAAAACGATCGGTGCTTTCATTACATCACTTCCTCGCTGCGATGAGCATAACCAACTGCCTGACTCAGAGTGGTGAAGCCGCGTGCTGCTAGAAGTTGTTGTAACTGATCCCGTACTTCGATAATTGCGTGAGGGTTTCCAAAGCTTGCGGTACCAACTGAAATTCCAGAAGCACCTGCCAAAATCAACTCCAGTGCATCTTTTCCTGATGCAACACCTCCCATGCCAAGAATGGGCACTTTAGGTAGGGCAGCATGAACTTGGTAAATGGCTCGCACAGCAATTGGTTTAATGGCAGGTCCTGAAAGTCCGCCGGTTTTTCCGCCAAGATGTGGACGCATCGTGTCTACATTAATGACCATACCCAAAACAGTATTGATGAGCGCAAGTGCATCGGCACCCGCATCTACAACTCCTTTTGCTATCGCAGGAAGATCGGTCACATCAGGTGACAACTTAGCGATGATAGGGAGATCTCCCCCGATGGTTTTACGCACACCATCAATCACTCGACGTGAAGCATCAGGATCACATGCAAAAACTAATCCACGGTTTTCCACGTTTGGACATGAAATGTTTACCTCAACCGCAGAAATTCCAGAAGCAGATCGCAACTTTCGGGCAAGAGTTGCATATTCCTCAATAGTTTCTCCAGCTATCGAAACAATAACTCGCGATTTCTGCTCTAGGAGCCATGGAACATCGTGTGCAAGAAAAGCATCAATTCCAGGACCTTGCAGACCTATCGAATTAAGCATCCCAGATGGAGTTTCTGCCATACGTGGAGTTGGACGACCATGACGTGGTTTGCTCATCACTGATTTAGTGACAACTGCGCCAATCTCTTTCAGTGGAAAAAATTGAGCTAATTCTCGACCGCTGCTTGCGCAGCCACTTGCGGTAAAGAGCGGGTTTGGAAACCAGGCATTACCAAGCGTTGTTGACATGTCTACCGGCATAGTCATAGCAAATCAGGAACCTTTCCCACCAAATCCCATCGCACAACTGCACCATCCATGACGGGACCATCGATGCAGGAGCGGGCCATATACGTTGTGCCATCCTCCTTTTCAATCGGAAGAACGCATGTCATACAAATACCGATGCCACATGCCATCGACTCTTCAACGGCGCATTGGTGGATCACTTCAGTGACAGAAACTATTTCAGTAATTGCTCGTAGCATCGCCATCGGTCCACATGAATAAATCACATCAATATTTCGATCTTTGACGATGTCAAGGAGTGATTCCGTAACTCTTCCGGTCTCCCCCATTGAGCCATCTTCTGTATAGATTTTCAATGAATTTACTGAACGCTTACCCTCCATCGGTGCATAGATTTTCGAACCAACACTTGCACCGAGCAACATATCCACTTTGCAACCGCGAGATTTCAAAACATCCGCCAAACCAAAGAGTGGTGCCGAACCGTAACCTCCCCCAATGAGCAGGGCGTTGATTGGCTGTGTGGGAATTCCAAATGCAGTCCCGAGTGGGGCGAGGATATCTATCTCTGTCCCTTCGGGTTGAGCACAAAGCCAGCTACTTCCGGAACCATGCGGCGCAACAATAAGTTCCATAGTGCCGCCGTATTGTGAATTATCTGAAGTGCGCGAAATCGCAAAAGCACGTCGCAAAATCATGCGTGAACCGGCTCCACCCACTGATATTGCAACGAAATTTCCGGGGCGACAGCTCTTCACGATATCGCCAACGCTTAACAAAATCTGATGATATGCGCCGACTCGCTTATTCGATAGCACAGTAACTATTTGTCGCACGGCATTCTTATTAATAGTCGCCATTATTAGCCAAGCCATTCCTGAATAGGTTTGACTGATAATTCTCCATCTTGCAATTCCTTAATTCCAGCTACTGCAGCGCTAAAGCCTGCAGTGGTGGTGATAATAGGAATTGAGCGCTGCACTGCTGCGGTTCTAATTGCCCATCCATCAGCACGAGTACCACGTCCTACCGGAGTATTGATAACGAGATTGATGCTTCCGGAGTTGAGTAGATCAACAATGGTTTTTTCACCCATAGGACCCACACCTTGAGAATTCTTTCGCACCGTGGTGGTTTCCACCCCATTCTCTCGAAGGTATAAAGCTGTTCCTTCAGTAGCAAGCAAATGAAACCCTAGCGCCGACAATTCTTTCGCTGGCGCAATCCCGTGTTCTTTATCTTTATCGGCAAGAGATATAAAGACGGTTCCAGTTTTTGGAAGCGAACCAAAAGAACTGATCTGCGATTTCGCATAAGCTTCACCGAAACTTGATGCTATTCCCATCACTTCACCAGTTGACCGCATCTCAGGACCTAAAACTGCGTCAACGCCACGACCATCAACTCGTCTAAATCGATTCCATGGAAGTACCGCTTCTTTCACGCTGATGCCTTTTGCGATTCCATCGCCAGACTCTGGCAGTAAACCTTCAGTGCGTAAATCTTTGATAGATGAGCCAAGTGCAATTCGCGCTGCTGCCTTAGCCAATGGAATTCCAGTCGCTTTGCTTACGAAAGGAACCGTTCGAGATGCGCGCGGATTTGCCTCTAGTACATAGAGAATTGAACCCGCCATCGCAAACTGGATATTGATAAGACCGCGAACTCCTACGCCCTCTGCAATCTTGAGCGTTGCAGCCCGAATATTTTGTCGGGCTACCTCTGTGATCGTTGTCGCTGGAAGCACACAGGCACTATCACCTGAGTGAATTCCAGCTTCCTCAATATGTTCCATGATTCCGCCCAAGAAGAGCTCTTCTCCGTCATACAGTGCATCGACATCTAACTCGATAGCGCTATCGAGGAAGCGATCTACGAGAACAGGATGGTCGGGAGTGATATCAGTTGCTCGTGAAATAAAGCCAGCGAGTGAATCCTGGTCGTAAACAATCTCCATTCCACGCCCGCCCAACACAAAACTTGGACGAACCAGAACTGGGAAACCAATTCTCTCGGCAATATGTTGCGCCTCCAATTGGGAAGCAGCCATTCCATATTCTGGTGCGGTGAGATTTTTCTCTGCCAAAACTTGGCCGAATGCTCCACGCTCTTCTGCAAGATTAATTGCTTCAGGACTTGTGCCAAGAATTGTGACTCCAGCTGCCTTGAGTCCTGCAGCTAATCCAAGCGGGGTTTGTCCACCAAGTTGAGTAATTACTCCAAGAACAGGGCCAGCTTGCGATTCTGCGTAAACGACTTCTAACACATCTTCGAGTGTTAAAGGCTCAAAATAAAGCCGATCACTTGTGTCGTAATCTGTGGAAACGGTTTCGGGATTGCAATTGATCATAACTGTTTCATAATCAGCATCTCGCAAAGTAAACGACGCATGGACACACGAATAGTCAAACTCAATTCCCTGACCGATACGGTTGGGACCGCTTCCCAAAATGATGACGGCAGGTTTTGTGCGCGCTTTTACTTCGGTTTCATCCTCATAACTTGAATAGTGGTACGGCGTAAATGCTTCAAATTCGGCTGCACAGGTATCAACGGTCTTGTAGACCGGACGAATATTCAGATGTTGGCGAATCTTTCGAACATCAGCCTCAGAGACATTTCGTAGTAAAGCGATTTGTGCATCAGAAAATCCTGATGTCTTGGCAAGTTTCAAGGTTGAATCATCTAATTCAATTGCATCGCGAATGTCTCGAGCGGTCTCATTAATGATTTCGATTTGGCGCAGAAACCACCGATCAATTTTGGTGATTTCATACATCTGTTCAATAGAGGTGCCTGCCCACATCGCCCGCTGGACTTGCTGTAGTCGATATTCGGTTGGATAGCGAGATGATTCCAGTAGCGCAGATTTCTCTGAATCAGAGATGTGAGAAGGGAAGGTAAAGACGGCTTCCTTGCGCTCGAGTGATCGCAACGCCTTCATCAGTGCCTCTGAAAAAGATCTTCCGATAGCCATGGCTTCACCAACAGACTTCATCGTTGTAGTGAGCTTTGGATCTGCATCTTGGAACTTTTCAAATGCAAATCGCGGTGCCTTAACAACGATGTAATCCAAAGTAGGTTCAAAGGAAGCTGGTGTTACTTGGGTTATGTCATTTCGAATCTCATCAAGGGTGTAACCAATAGCCAATTTCGAAGCAATTTTGGCGATAGGAAAACCTGTGGCCTTTGATGCAAGTGCAGAAGATCGTGAGACGCGTGGATTCATCTCAATCACAATAATGCGGCCGTTATCAGGATTTACAGCGAACTGAATGTTGCATCCACCCGTTGCAACCCCAACTTCACGAATGATTGAAATCGATAAATCACGTAGTTTCTGATATTCAACATCGGTCAAGGTAAGGGCCGGTGCAACCGTAATTGAATCTCCGGTATGAACACCCATCGGGTCGATATTTTCAATGCTGCAGACAATGACGACGTTATCTGACTTATCGCGCATTACTTCGAGCTCATACTCTTTCCAACCCAAGATTGATTCTTCAATGAGGACTTCCGAGGTAGGGCTGTGGCGCAAACCTGCTCCTGCAATTTGGCGAAGCGATGGCTCATCGAAGGCAATACCTGAGCCAAGTCCGCCCATTGTGAATGATGGCCTGATAACAACTGGATAATGAAGCTCTGCTGCAGCTGCAAGAACTTCTTCTATGGTGTGACAAATAATGGATCGAGCCGACTCTCCCCCGATCCGTTCCACAATCTCTCGGAATTTCTCGCGATTCTCACCTCGTTCTATCGCATCTACATCAGCCCCGATGAGCTTCACGTTGTATCTATCGAGAGTTCCTGCTTTAAATAATCCAATCGCTGCATTCAGCGCGGTTTGTCCACCAAGCGTTGCAAGAACAGCATCGGGTCGCTCTTTGGCAATAATCTTTTCGATAAATTCGGGAGTGATTGGCTCGATATACGTTGCATCAGCGAACTCTGGATCAGTCATGATCGTTGCAGGATTAGAGTTAACAAGAATGACGCGGATACCTTCGGCACGCAAAACTCGACATGCTTGAGTACCCGAATAATCAAACTCGCACGCTTGACCAATAACGATGGGGCCAGAACCAATCACAAGAACGCTCTTAATTGAAGTGTCGCGCGGCATTAGCTCACCCGCGCATTTCTTGGGTATCGCTGCATTACTTCTACAAATCGATCAAAGAGATAGGCCGCATCATGTGGACCAGCGGCTGCTTCGGGGTGATATTGAACGCTAAATGCTCCACGTTCCAAAAGTTCTAATCCCTCGACAACAGAATCATTCAGACACACATGAGTGACCTGCCCTGGTCCAAAGACAGTTGTAAAGCCCCCATCCACTGGTGCTTTCAGAGCAAAACCATGATTGTGCGCCGTAATTTCAACTTTGCCAGTTCTCTTATCGATTACTGGTTGATTGATACCACGATGTCCAAACTGCAATTTATAGGTTTCAAATCCAAGCGCTCTTCCGAGAATTTGGTGACCGAAACATATTCCAAAAACGGGAATTTCTTCGGAGAGAATTTCTCGCACCAACTCGATGGTCGCAAGCATCGTTGCAGGATCTCCTGGACCATTGGAGAGAAATACTCCATCAGGCGAGATTGCCTTGATCTGATCTAACGAAACGTCATAGGGCATGACATGAACTTCAATCCCGCGTTCTGCCATATGTCGAGGAGTAGCACCCTTGATTCCCAAATCAATTGCTGCAACGGTAAACCTCTTTTCACCGACAGCTGGAACTACATACGTCTCTTTGGTTGAAACATCTGCGCATAAATAAGCCCCTGCCATCATCGGTTGCTTGCGAACTTCTATCACCATCTCTTCGCGAGAAAGATCGGTACCGGAGAAAATCCCAACTCTCATAGCGCCACGATTGCGAAGATGTCGAGTAATGGCGCGGGTATCAACACCTTGAATGCCGACGATTCCTTGTTCGATAAGTGCATCTTCCAGATCAGCTTCGCTGCGCCAATTGCTAGTCAGAGTAGATGGATTTCGCACAACAAATCCGGCAACCCAATATTTGCGTGATTCGTTATCAAAAGTATTAACACCAGTGTTGCCAATATGAGGAGCTGTCATCACCACAACTTGTTTGTGATACGAAGGATCGGTCAGTGTTTCTTGGTAACCAGTCATTCCAGTTTGAAAGACTGCTTCGCCAAAAGTTTTGCCAGTTGCCGCCCAAGAACGACCTTCAAAGATGCGCCCGTCATCTAAGACAAAGAATGCTTTAGCCATTAAGCGCCTGCCTGGTAGGTAAGTTGTCCTTGGAAGAATGTTGCTTGGATAGTTCCTGGAAGTTCCATCCCATGGAACGGAGTATTGCGGCTGCGCGAAGCCATCCGGTCTCTATCCACTCGATAGGTTGCGGTTGGGTTCATCACAGTGATGTGTGCGGGTTTGCCGACAGCGATCTGATGGCCATGATTCTCGTAACGGCCAATCTTGGCAGGCGCTGTGCTCATTCGATCTGCCACATCAGACCATTTCATTAATCCGCTTTCAACCATGGTGAGATTAACAATCGAGAGCGCCGTTTCAAGACCTAACATCCCAAATGAGGCAGCTTGCCATTCGCATTCCTTGGTTTCGGATGGATGTGGAGCATGATCAGTTGCCACAATATCAATCACGCCTTCGGCAAGCGCTTCGCGCAGCGCCATCACATCTAATTCGGTACGCAAAGGTGGATTTACCTTATAAATGGGGTCATAACTCCGCGCTAATTCGTCAGTCAGCAATAAATGATGTGGAGTTACCTCAGCTGTAACCTGAATGCCACGTGATTTTGCCCAGCGAATAATTTCAACTCCACCACGAGTTGTCACGTGGCATATATGAAGGCGCGCCTGCACATGATCTGCAAGCAAAACATCGCGCGCAATGATCGATTCTTCAGCGATTGCTGGCCATCCTTTCAGGCCAAGTTGTGAAGAAACAAAACCTTCATTCATCTGACTTTGATCGGTCAAACGGGGTTCTTGAGCATGCTGTGCAATGACGCCATCAAACTTCTTTACATATTCGAGTGCGCGTCTCATCATCAGCGGATCAGAGACACAATTCCCGTCATCGCTAAAGACTCGTACACGTGCAACCGAATCTGCCATCGCACCTATCTCAGCTAAATGTTCGCCGGCAATTCCTTGCGTCACTGCTCCGATTGGAAATACATCGAGCAGGCCGGCATCTTGTCCCAATCGATACACCTGTTCGACAACTCCGGCGGTATCTGCAACCGGTGATGTATTTGCCATAGCACTGAGTGCCACAAATCCACCACGAGCGCCGGCGCGAGAGCCAGATAGAACTGTCTCCGCATCCTCTTTACCAGGCTCTCGTAGATGAGTATGTAAATCAACCAATCCTGGAAGTGCAACGCTCTGAGCGCAGTCGATTGCGACTGCTCCATCGAGAGAAATATTTGAACCAATCTGTTGCACGGTGCCATCTGCAATAGCGATGTCAACTACAGAGCCTTGAAGATTTACGGCTTTGAGAAGGAACTTATTGGTCATGCAGGTACTCCTTCGCCTTGAGATGTGCCAGCAAGTAAGAGGTAAAGGATTGCCATACGAACATTTACTCCATTAGTAACCTGTTCGACAATGACTGACCGTGCGCTATCAGCGCTATCTGCTGTGATTTCAAGCCCGCGATTCATAGGACCTGGATGCATGACAATCGAATTCTGCTTCATGCGACGAAGTCGATCTGCATTGAGTCCAAAATATCGCGAGTATTCGCGTGCATTTGGGAAGAACATTTCAGACATCCGCTCAAGTTGAATTCGTAGCATCATCACAACATCGACAGTTTCGATGATTTCATCAAAGTTAAAGGTTATTGAAACTGGCCAATTCTCGACTCCCACCGGCAACAACGTTGGAGGCGCAACAAGAGTGACCTTAGCGCCAAGTTTGGTAAGGAGAAGCACATTTGACCTGGCAACACGTGAGTGCAAAATATCGCCGACTATCGCCACATGAAGACCATCAAGGGTGTCACCACCATGAATCAAATGTCTTCGAATCGTAAAGGCATCGAGCAGGGCTTGGCTGGGATGTTCATGGGTACCATCACCTGCGTTAATCACTGCACCAGACATCCATCTGTTATCTGCTAATCGTGCTGCTGCACCACATGCTTGATGGCGAATGATGACTGCATCCGCACCCATTGCCTGCAAAGTCTGCGCCGTATCTTTGAGAGATTCACCTTTACTAAGGCTTGAACCTTTTGCGGAAAAATTGATGACATCCGCGGATAACCTTTTGGCCGCTGCTTCAAAGGAGATGCGAGTTCGAGTTGAATCCTCTGCGAAGAGATTGACAATGGTGCGGCCTCGCAGAGTAGGCAACTTCTTGATTGGACCATCCGTTGCTTTAGCTAACTCTTCTGCGGTATTTAAAATCGTTACCGCTTCAGCCTGGGAAATGTCGTTTATTGAGAGGAGATGTTTCATTCTGCACCTCCATCATCAACTACTACTGCATCTACTCCATCCAATTCCGTGAATTGAACTTTGATTGATTGATGCAATGAAGTCGGAAGATTTTTCCCCACATAATCAGCTCTGATAGGTAGTTCGCGATGTCCTCGATCGACGAGGACCGCTAATTGGACGGTGCGTGGACGACCGATTTGGCCAAGGGCATCAAGTGCTGCGCGGATAGTGCGACCCGAAAAGAGCACATCATCGACAAGCACCACATTTCGATCTTCGACACCAAGTGGCGGAATCACTGTTGGCATCAGTGCACGTGGTGGACGCATTCGTAGATCATCACGGTGCAAAGTAATGTCGAGCGTTCCCTGTTGAACTGGGTGCCCCTCGATAGTGGCGATATTGGCGGCTATTCGCGCTGCGAGGTACGCACCACGAGTTGGAATTCCTAAAAGAGTGACAGATTCGGAACCAGAGTTACGTTCCAAGATTTCATGCGAAATGCGCATAATCGCTCGTGCGATATCTGGCGCAGGCAGGGCAAGGTTCATTTTTTCTCCTTCCCTGCCTCTCTGGACAGGTCGTTAAAGGATGCGGGGCAAGGATACCACTTGGCGAACCAATCTGTGGATGGACATCATCGTGATGAAGGCTCCGCCTCTACCGTGTCTTCATGACCACTCACTCGCAACTATCAATGACCGATATCTGCCAAAAATTGCGCTCGCTGCGTAAATCCCAATCCCTTTCACTTGCTGATGTTGAATCTCTGAGTCACGGCCGCATCAAAGCAGTTGTCCTTGGCTCATACGAACGGGGTTCGCGCGCGCTCAGCGTAAAACGCGCCCTAGAAATTGCTGCGATCTACCAAATCCCTGCCGCGGAGTTATTTCGCGAGCAATCTGCACCAACACATTCACAGCATGGCTCTTACATCATTGATCTAAGAAAATTGAAGGAGAAATCACTGCACCACAGCGCATTTGTATCGATAGCGCTTTTTTGCAGTGAAATTCAGCGCAGAAGAGAGGATTGGAATGGAGAAATCATCTCACTGCGCAGCTCTGATTTTGATTTCTTACAAGTAACCTCGCGAGTTACAGATACCAACCTAGAAGATTTGCTCATTCAAGAGCGCATTCTCATCGCAAGAAACTAGCGAGCAATACTCTCTTTGATCAGTGAAATCTTGCCCAGCACGCCATGAATATAGGTAGCTGACTCGTCGGTCGAAAGAACCTTTGCTAAATCCAGCGCTTCATTGATGACTATTCCTTCAGCTAAATCTGGGGTCCATACAAGTTCGTAAATTGCAAGGCGCAGAATGTTTCGATCGACTGTTGGCAATCGGTCCATATCCCAGCCCTGGGCATATGTTGAGATTAACTCATCAATCTTTCGCTTTTGGGCGCTGATTCCGCTGACAAGTTCTCGCGTAAATTCTCGGATAGGTCTGGCATCTGGATCTGTGGCGTTATCAACGCGCGCTGCCAAAATATCAATAGCAGCTGTCCCCCGAATATCAGCCTCGTAGAGCAAATCTAAAGTTTGCTTGCGAGCTTTACTGCGAGCCGACACTAGTTAGCTCGGCCCAAATATGATCCGTCGCGGGTATCGACGAGAACTACTTCGTCTTGCTTGATGAAGAGTGGTACTTGAATTTGAATTCCGGTTTCAACTGTTGCCGGCTTTGTTCCACCTGATGATCGATCCCCTTGAAGCCCAGGTTCGGTATAGGTGATTTTCAGGGCTACAGATGCTGGAAGTTCTACATAGAGCGGATTTCCCTCGTGAATGGCAACAATCGCTTCGGTATTTTCCAGCATGTAGTTTGCGGCATCTCCGACAGTATCTGCAGAAATCGTCATCTGATCAAAGCTGACATTGTCCATAAAAACAAAGTCAGAACCTTCCTTGTAGAGGAAGTTCATCTCGCGCTTTTCAAGGATGGCTACCTCAACCTTAACGCCAGCGTTAAAGGTCTTATCAACTACCTTGCCGCTGAGTACTTGCTTCAATTTGGTGCGAACGAATGCCGGACCCTTACCCGGTTTCACATGTTGAAACTCAACGACAGTCCATAACTGACCATCAATATCGAGCGTCATTCCATTTTTCAAATCATTCGTTGTTGCCACGATAACTCCAGTTCGCAATGCCTAAGCGCATAAGGGGGCAGTTTACCTCAGGATGAAAGGCAGAAAAAATCAGCCAATCAGCGTTTTGAGAGCGATCAGCGCCAACTCGTAAGAATGTGGTCCAAATCCTGCAATAGTGCCGTTCGCGATCCCTGAAATTACAGATGTGTGTCGGAATTCCTCACGCGCCAAAGGATTTGAAAGATGAACTTCAATCAGAGGAGATTTAACAAGTTCGGCAGCATCGCGAATTGCATACGAGTAATGCGTGAAAGCAGCTGGATTGATAATGACAGGAAGCTTGGAATCTGCCGCCTCATGTAACCAACCAATAATTTCGGCCTCGTCATTACTTTGACGCACATCCGCTTCGAATCCATGTTTTTCTGCAGCTGAACGGAGAAAATCAACCAATTGCGGATAGGTCAGATCTCCATACATTGAAGAATCACGAATATCTAACCGCCCTAAATTGGGGCCATTCAAGACCAAAACCTTCATTGCCGTACTCTCTCATATGCTGCTAGCAAAGCCGCCTCGGATGGATTCTCTAACCGTTGTGTCTTGCCAATATCGGTGATCACGACAAATCTCATGTTGTTTCCACGTGATTTTTTATCGCGCCGCATGGCTGCTAACAGTTCGGGAAAGTCCCCTGCCGCATACGTAATGGGCAAATTGAGCTTCTTAAGAACTTCAATATGAAGTTGTACATTTTCCGGTGATAGCAGGTTCAATTCCTCTGCCAAGTAAGCAATAAATGCCATCCCAATCGATACACATTCCCCATGGCGCAATGAATACTTAGAATGCAGTTCTATCGCGTGGCCAAATGTGTGGCCATAATTAAGAATCTCACGATCAAAGCTCTCTTTGAAGTCTCCTGATACCACTTCGGCTTTCACGGCAACGGCACGTTCGATGAGCTCGTGGGTGATTGAACTACTTGCACGAATATCAGAGAGTGAATTCTGTAGAACTAGGTCAAGGATCTTGCGATCTCGAATGAAGCCACATTTGACCACTTCTGCTAATCCCGCGGCAAAGTCACGATCTGAAAGCGAACTGAGCCAATTAAAATCAATGACAACTCCTGTTGGAGAATGAAATGCACCGATGAGATTTTTCCCGTAATCACTATTGATGCCAGTCTTTCCGCCAATGGCTGCGTCCACCATTCCAGCCACAGTTGTCGGTATCGCTAGCCAATCAATTCCGCGCAACCATGAAGCGGCAGCAAAACCAGCAAAATCTGTAATTGCCCCGCCCCCGATTGCGACGATTCCATCCGAGCGCGTGAAACCTGCTGCGCCTAGCCAATTCCACACCATCGTGAGGGTGTGTGAACTTTTGGCAGCCTCTCCATCAGGAATTCCAAAATAGAAAAACTCAGTTTGATGGGCAGAAAATTTCGGGATGGATTCCTTCATAGATTCTGAATACACCACAGCGACACGTTCTCTCTTGTCGGCAAAATCTATTACTGATTCAGCGTATGAAGCGCCAATCCGTACTCCATAAGAACGTTCTGCTTTGATAACTATCTCTTTGCTCATTGCACAACACCTGCCTCTGTCAGATGTGAAAATGCAATATCAACAATTTCCTCTTCACTGCGATTATCAACATTGATAGTTGCATCTGCCAGCAATTCATAAATCGGCCTGCGCTCTTGCATCAAGTTCTGCCAAGTTCCTCGTGGATTATCAAGCAGTAAAGGCCGATCGCGGTTAAAGCCAATTCGAGGCGCAACTGTCGATAGCGAAATATCAAGAAAGATAATGTAGGAAGAAATTGCACGAAGCGCTGACTGGGCATCGAGTGAAATAGGCGCCCCACCACCTAACGCCAGCACCGCACCGTCTCGCAAAAGTTCATCGCGTAACACTCGCTTTTCCATGGCCCTGAATTCAGCTTCGCCATGTTCAAGAAAGATTTGTGAGACTGACTTTCCTTGTTCATTCTCAATGAGGTCATCCGTATCACGAAATGGTGCATCTAATTTTGACGCGAGCAATTTTCCGATGGTTGATTTCCCGCTACCCATCGGTCCGATCAATATGACACGTGGAGCCATCTACTTAAAGCGAAGATTCTTCATATAAGACTCGAAGTTTCGGCGAACTTCTTGCACTGAATCGCCACCAAATTTCTCAAGAACTGCCTCAGCAAGTACTAGCGCCGCCATTGCTTCACCTACAACTCCAGCCGCAGGAACTGCACACACATCAGAGCGCTGATTAATTGCTTTAGCAGCCTCGCCAGTTTTTACATCAATAGTGTCGAGCGCCTTGGGAACAGTTGAAATAGGTTTCATCGCAATCGAAATTCTTAAAATTTCTCCATTGGACATTCCGCCTTCAGTTCCACCAGCTCTATCTGTGCGACGCTGGATTAATCCTGCTTTGTTGCGTTCGATTTCATCGTGTGCAACTGATCCCCTTCTGGTCGCAGTTCTAAATCCATCTCCAATTTCTACGCCCTTGATCGCTTGAATTCCCATCATTGCACCGGCTAATCGCGAATCTAATCTGCGATCCCAATGAACATGTGACCCAAGTCCAGGTGGGACATTGAAGGCTAAAATTTCGCAGACACCGCCAAGTGTGTCGCCATCTGAATGTGCACTTTCAATTTCAGAGATCATCGCAGCGCTTGTTGCTGAGTCAGCGCATCGCACTGGATCTTCATCGATGCGTGCCATATCTGCTGCTTGTGGAAGTGCTGTTTCGTCTGGAATTCGTACCGACCCGATGGAGACTACGTGGCTTAAAATCGTAATTCCCACTGATTGCTCGAGGAATTTACGAGCTATCGCACCGAGTGCAACACGTGCTGCTGTTTCACGAGCACTCGCTCGTTCGAGTATGGGTCTGGCATCATCAAAATCATATTTTTGCATTCCCACTAGATCTGCATGCCCCGGTCTTGGTCTTGAAAGGGGCGCATTGCGTGCAAGGTTCGCAATTTCATCTTCTGGGACTGGATCTGCCGACATCACCTTTTCCCATTTTGGCCATTCACTATTTCCTACTTGAATGGAGATAGGTCCACCTTGCGAAATCCCGAGTCGAATACCTCCAAGAATCGAAACTTTATCCGCCTCAAAATTCTGTCGTGCACCACGCCCAACTCCGAGTCGGCGCCTTGCTAAATGGAAATCGATATCTGAAGTTGAAACTTCAATATGGGCAGGCAAACCCTCAACTATTGCAGTCAGGGCTGGGCCATGAGATTCACCCGCAGTCAACCAACGCATTGTCATATTCTCTCAGATACTTTCGATTCGGGAGCGCCAATTTAGGCATATTCCGCTCATTGATATCGCTCACGATATTTGTGCAACGATAAATCCGAAGGTAATTGCCGGGGCAAGGGGTATATGAATTGAGAATCTGCGATATCGCATAAGGAGTATTACTGAAGAAATAAACCCTCCAATAGCAAGTCCTAGTACAAAATTTGATATCTCATCGATATCTATCGCACATATCAATAGGCTCGCTAGCAACTTGATGTCGCCAGCTCCAACGCCAAGATATCGATAGAAGATAAACCCGACGCATATCGCCGCAGGAATGAATCCTGCATTGAAGATTGGGAATTTTGATATCGCCTGAATCCCAAAGATTGAAGCAATAGACCAATTAGGGATTCGATGAGATCGAATATCAATCACTGAAATGAGGATAAGCAGCGGGATCACTCACGGATTTTAGGAACCGTGAGATGGCCTTTAGATATGCCTGTGGATTAAGAACGCGCCTTGCCTAAAGTGCTGCGTAAAATGTCGGCAAAATGAGGATCATCTAATTTTCTATCAAGAACTATTTCCAGTTGATGAATGCCTTGATACAGCAAGAGTTCTAGCCCACTTAAAACCGTTCCTCCAAGATCCATCCAACGACTCGCGATTTTTGTGGGCCATGGCTGATAAATAACATCAAAGAGCACAGCGCCCTGGCTGCTGCTTAAATATTCGGCAAAAAGGTCGGCAGCTCCCGAGGGAGTTGTATTGACGATCAATGAATATCCAGCGGTGTTGAAATTGTCATTCCAATTTTCATAGACCAATTGTGAGCGAGTGACTATGCGAGTGAGCGCTTCCTTTCGACTCTGCGATCTTCCCAATACGGTAATAGTGTCAGCAATGCCGTCAAGACTTGCGCACAGAGAGCGCGCGGTTCCTCCTGCACCCAGAATCAAGACGTTGCCAAACTGCTTGAAAGATTTATTGGACAAAGCAGAAAGGAACCCTGTGCCATCGGTGGTGTGACATCTCCATTGGTTGTCACTTCTCACTAAAGTATTGCCAGATTGAGACTTCACAACTTCAGTAGAGATATCAACCTCGAGATTCAGCACCTCTTCTTTCAGAGGCATTGTGAGTGATAAATAATCAAATTCGCGGCCGCGCGCATCTAAAAAACTCTCAAGTTCTCCACTTTGAACTTCAATAGCTTCATAACTTCCTGCGATACCCAGTTCCTTGAACGCAGCATTGTGCAACGTAGGAGAAAGCGAGTGGTGGATGGGATAACCCAATACTGCTCCACGAATCATTGATCTCCCCTAAATTTGCCCGCTCTTAAATTCTTCTTATATTCAACTTTCCACTGATTGAATTCGCCAAGATTATCGGTAAAGCGAGTGTCGCCGGGTGCAACCGTGATGAAATAGATCCATGGTCCAATTTCTGGATTGAGCGCTGCCTTCATCGCCTTGGCTCCGGGATTATTGATAGGTCCTGGTGGTAAGCCATATCGTTGATACGTATTGTATGGAGATCGGATCAAGGTCGATTGAGTACTGAGGAAGATATTGCCTCTCAACTTTTTTACATAGTGGACAGTCGAATCAAATTGCAATGGCATACCTTTTGCTAAACGGTTATAGATAACACGTGACACCTTGCCGAAATCTTCCTCTGAGCCCTCGGCTTGAATGAGCGAGGCGATAATTAGCAACTTTTGCGGACTGAACTTTGATTTTCCATCATAGAAACCGGCACGCTTCATTTCTTGCTCTGCTCGCGTAATCATTGAAATCAGCGCAGCTTCCGCCGATACATCCTTATCGAAACTGTATTGCGCAGGGAAAAGCAAACCTTCCGTCAAGGTAAATCCAGATGGACGTTTCACTTTTGTGAGCGCGTGTGTCACATCTTTCTTGGCAAATCCTGCTGAATACATCTGAGGAAGAACTTCTGAAACCCACATACCCTCTTGCACAGCGATGAGTCCTGCTATTCGTTTTGTATCTAGCAATTCATTGAGAACGGCCTTTGCACAATTTGCTTTGGTCAATCTGTGATCTCCAGGTGCAACGCGCTGTGAGCGCTCATCCCCAACGGCAACACGGAAATAGGACTCAGCAGATTTCACAACACCTTTGGAAAAAAGAGTCTGTGCAATCGTAGATCCACTATCCCCCGAATTAATATGAACGATGACTTCCTCACCTGAACTGCGACATGAAAAATCGGGTGCATTTCCAGAGACAGCCCGAACTTGGTGAATTGCGACAGTGAAGAGAAAGGCGAACAGGAGCGCTCCAGAGACTCGGAGCAGATCACCTCTACGCGGAACGTTCACGACTTATTCCAGCCTCAAGAATCTCTACCGCCGCCATTGAATCAATCAAATTTTTGGATTCGCGCGCACTGATTCCAGATGCTCTCAATTTTCCCTGCGCCGCAACAGTCGTAAGTCGCTCATCAACAAATTCAATCGGTATCTCAATAGCCTGCTGTAGCACGTGTGAAAATTCACGGACTTTTTCAGTCGCTGCACTCTCTTGCCCCGATAAGTGCATAGGAAGACCAATAAATATTTTTATGGGGTCATATTCTTTAAGTAGGCCTGAAATGTTTTCTAACAATTTTGGATCTTGGGCCCGGATTGGATTAAGCGGTGTCGACACGATGCAATCAGGATCAGAAATTGCTAAACCAATACGTACATCACCATAATCAATCGCAAGGCGCCTGCCTCGAATCACCTGATGTTCGCTCTCACTATCGGCCAATCGCATTTGAAATTGCAGCAAGAGCCTCAGCTACTTCGGTGAGTTTGGTACCTCCACCTTGTGCAAAGTCACTCTTGCCACCGCCACCGCCGCCTAAAACTGTCGAACCAATTTTCACCAATTCACCAGCTTTGATTCCGGCTTTTTGAGCAGCTTCACTTACCGCTACGACAAGCACTGCTTTTCCTTCGCTCACGCTCACTAAAGCAACAACTGATTGTTGTGCACGTGATTTCAGATCGGTTGCAATCTTGCGTAAGTCCTCAGCTCCGATTCCATCTCCCAATGCAGTTGCAATAACAGTTGTTCCGGCAACGACACGAGCGTTCTCTGCAATCGTTGCAATCTGTCCCATAACTTGGGCAGTTCTCACCTTCGCCAATTCCTTCTCAATCTCTTTGATTTTTGTGAGTAATTCAGCGATACGTTCTGGCAATTCTTCAGTGCGTGAACCCTTCATGATGTCAGTTAATGAATTCAAAAGAAGATGTTCTCGAGCGAGATATCGATATGCATCTACACCCACCAATGCTTCGACTCTGCGAACACCTGCTCCAATCGATGATTCAGAGAGCAGCTTTACGACGCCCAATTGCCCAGATGCTGCAACGTGAGTGCCGCCGCATAGTTCTCGCGCCCAATCACCAACGCTTACTACTCGAACAACATCGCCGTATTTCTCTCCAAAAAGCGCCATGGCGCCCATCTTCTTGGCAGCATCTTGTGACATCGTTTCTGCGGTAACAGCCAAGTTATCCAAGAGCAACGTATTCACTCGAGATTCAACATCATTCAGCACTGATTCAGGAACTGCACCAGTAGAAGGAAAATCAAAACGGAATCGACCTGGTGAGTTCTCTGAACCCGCCTGAGTTGCAGTTTCTCCCAATATTTCTCGGAAAGCTTTATGCACCATATGAGTTGCAGTGTGAGCCCGTGAAATAGCATGGCGGCGCTCTACATCAATCGCTGCATGTGCAGGTGAACCGACCGAAACTTCACCAGATACCACTCGACCCCGGTGTACTGATAAACCGGTGACGGGACTTTGTACATCGTCAATTTCGATCACAGCACCATTTGAGAGCGTGATGCGTCCACCATCTGCGAGTTGACCGCCGCCTTCTGCGTAGAACGGAGTGCGATCTAAAACAATTTCTACTTCAGTGCCTGCAGAAGCGGCTGCTGCATTGACACCATCGACAAGAATTCCGTTAATTGTAGATTCGGTCTCTGTGAGTGTGTAACCAACAAAGGAAGAGGCTCCTTTGGCATCCGCAATCTTGCGATATTCGCTCACATCGGTATGACCGCTCTTCTTCGCCTTTGCATCAGCTTTAGCGCGATCTCGTTGCTCATTCATGAGACGTTTAAAGCCTGCCTCATCAACTTCTAAACCTTCTTCGCGTGCCATTTCAAGAGTGAGATCAAAGGGGAAACCGTACGTGTCATGCAATTTGAATACATCTTCACCAGGCAATACCTTCTTGTTACTGCTCTTCAGTTGAGTTGAAGCGAGATCAAAAATCGCGGTTCCACTCTTGAGTGTTTGTAAGAAGGAATCTTCCTCAGAAGTGGCAACTGAGATAATACGTTTTTGATCCGTGACAAGTTCAGGATATTGAGGCCCCATGGCACCAATCGCAGATTCTGTTAACTCTTGCATGATTGGATCATTGACGCCCAAAAGTCGCATATTTCGAATGGTGCGGCGCATCATGCGACGGAGTACATACCCACGCCCTTCATTACCTGGAGTCACGCCATCTCCAATAAGCATGGCCGCAGTGCGGGCGTGATCTGCAACTACGCGCAGCGAAACATCCGAATGTGATGCGCTGCCGTATTTAACTCCAGTGAGAGCGCTTGCCTTTGAAAGAATCTGCATAGTCGTATCAATTTCATAAATATTCTCAACCCCTTGTAAGAGAGCCGCGGTACGTTCAAGTCCGAGTCCAGTGTCGATACTTTTCGCAGGTAACTCACCAAGGATGGGAAAATCTGCCTTTCCACCGCCCTCGCCTCGTTCATTCTGCATAAAGACGAGATTCCATACTTCTAAATAGCGATTTTCATCAGCAATCGGCCCACCTTCGGCTCCATATGCTGGGCCGCGATCATAATAAATTTCTGAACATGGACCGCATGGTCCTGGAACTCCCATCGACCAAAAATTATCTGCCATGTCACGGCGCTGAATGCGATCTTGCGGAATTCCAATCTTTTTATGCCAGATATCTGCAGCTTCGTCATCATCAAGGTAGACGGTGACCCACAAACGATCTTCTGGGAATCCATAACCGCCATCTGCGATGGGGCGAGTAAGAAGTTCCCATGCTAAAGCAATTGCACCTTCTTTAAAATAATCACCAAAAGAAAAGTTGCCACACATTTGAAAGAAAGATGCATGTCGTGTTGTCTTGCCTACCTCATCAATATCGAGGGTGCGTACACATTTTTGTACGGAAGTGGCTCGCTTATAGGGAGGGGTAACTTCTCCCAAAAAGTATGGCTTAAAGGGCACCATGCCAGCATTAACAAGAAGGAGATTTGGATCATCAGCTATCAATGATGCCGACGGAACAACGGTGTGCTTAAGCCCTTGTTTATTCTCAGATTCAAAGAATTTAAGCCATCGTGAACGGATCTCTGCTGATTGCACTATCTAATTCCGATCACTTCTACTATTGGGATTTCTTCTTTTTGCGCCCTTTGCCTATCTGGGCTGCGCTTAAAAGCGCACCTGCAACCTTTACGGCAGCGCCATTTTTCTCCATGAAATCGGTGGTTGCACCGGAAACTTTGGTTGTCACTTCTTCCACATTCTTAGTAATTTTTGCAATGCTTTCGAGCGGACTATTGATGAGTTCGAGAGTTCTGGTCGATTCCTGCAGAAGCGGAGTTGTATCGTCGGTAAAAGCTTTTAAGGAGACCTTCGCTTCATCGATGAACTTGCTCAAGCGGAAAACCGCATACCCAAGCGCTACTGCAATAACAAAGAGCGATGCTGCAGCAATAATTGTTGCTATTCCGCCTGGACCCATATCGCTAGCCTACCTGACTACTCCTTTGGAGGAGTCCAATCAATTGCAGCTTCCTTACGTTGTGCTGGGGTGATTGGAGTAGGTGCACCTGTAAGTGGGTCGCCACCGCTTGCTGTTTTTGGAAATGCGATTACTTCTCTGATGGATTCTGAACCGGTAAGGAGAGCACACACTCGATCTAATCCCAATGCAATTCCACCATGTGGTGGCGGACCATAATTGAATGCCTCAAGCAAAAATCCAAATTTACTTTGTGCTTCTTCATCAGTTAATCCGATGACAGAAAAAACATCTTTCTGAATCGCACGATCGTGGATACGAATTGATCCTCCACCTAATTCGGTGCCATTGAGAACAATGTCATATGCATATGCCAGTGCCTCACCAGGGTTGCTCTTAAATGTTGCTGCGTACTCTGGTTTTGGACCAGTAAACGGATGGTGAACTGCTGTCCAGCCACCGTTTTCAGTTGGCTCAAACATCGGCGCATCTACCACCCAGAGAAATTCCCATGCATCTGGTGTGATGAGATTGCAACGTTTTCCGATTTCTAATCGCGCAGCTCCGAGCAGTTGTTGCGAGGCGGAACGTTCGCCAGCTGCAAAGAAGATTGCATCTCCAGGTTTTGCACCCACATGCGCTGCAATACCTGACTGTTCTTTTTCCGAAATATTCTTGGCAACTGGTCCCCCTAAAGAACCATCTGGGTTCACCAAAATATAGGCAATTCCCTTAGCGCCGCGCGCTTTTGCCCAGTCTTGCCAAGCATCCAATTCACGTCGAGGAGAATCAGCGCCTCCAGGCATGACAACTGCGCCAACATAAGGAGCCTGAAATACTCGAAATTCTGTCTGTGAAAAATAGTCGGTACATTCGACAAGTTCGTAGCCAAATCTCAAATCTGGTTTATCGGACCCATATCGATTCATCGCATCTGCATATGTCATATGCGGAATCGGTGTTGGAATTTCAACCCCTAATGCATCCTTCCACACCTTTACCAAGATCTTTTCTGCGACTGCGATGATGTCTGCTTGATCAACGAATGACATCTCGATATCTAACTGAGTAAATTCAGGTTGACGATCGGCACGGAAATCTTCATCACGGAAACAACGCGCAATTTGATAATAACGTTCCATGCCAGCAACCATGAGAAGTTGCTTAAATAACTGAGGTGATTGAGGTAGGGCATACCAAGAACCCGGCTGAAGTCGCACTGGCACAAGAAAATCGCGCGCTCCTTCAGGAGTTGAGCGAGTGAGATACGGAGTTTCAATCTCAAGAAAATCTAACTCCTGCATAACGTTTCGAATCGCCGCAGTTACCTTGGAACGTAATCGCAGATTTGATGCAGGACCTTCACGGCGTAAATCCAAGTAGCGGTAGCGCAGCCGAACTTCTTCAGAAATATCAATATCTGCTCCTGAATCAACCGGGAAAGGAAGTGGAGCCGCTTCGCTGAGAACGACAACCTGATCACCCATCACTTCAATCTCACCAGTTGCGATATGTGAGTTTTCATTACCCGCAGGTCGAAGTGTTACTTCTCCGGTGATCTGCAGACACCATTCTGCGCGTAACTGCCCAGCTGTCTTTTCATCGCGAATTACTACCTGCACCGAACCGGTTGCATCTCTCAAATCAATAAATGCAACGCCACCGTGATCGCGCCGTCTTGCTACCCAGCCAGCTAATGTGACTGTTTTTCCTACATGGGATGCGCGCAGTGAACCAGCATCTGTATTTCTCAACATGGGTTGTGCGCCATCCTCATTTAATCTGTGATGAGCGCACGTTGCAGCTCATTCGCTAATTGCGCAATCTTAACTGACTTAGTCGACCCATCGGTCATGCGCTTCAATTCAACTGTTTCGCTCGAAATTTCTGCATCTCCCAGCACGATGACATAACGTGCCCCAGATTTATCAGCAGCCTTCATGGCACCTTTCAAGGCGCGATCACCAAATGCAATCTCAGTTCTAATCTTGGCAGCGCGTAATTGCTCAGCAATTCGCAGCGCATCCGATCGAGAATTTTCACCCAATGGAATAATGAAAAGATCTGAGGTAAAGGCAGATTGCGGAACTGTATTTTCGGCTATAGCTGCAAGCAGAGCTCGATCTACACCTAGTCCAAAACCGATTCCAGAAAGTGGCTGTCCCCCAAGAATTTCCATGAGACCGTCATAGCGGCCACCGCCGCCAATTCCACTTTGCGCGCCAAGTTCGGAATGAACGAATTCAAAGGTAGTTCCTGTGTAGTAATCAAGCCCACGCACCATACGAGGATTAATTTCAAAGGCAATTCCTAAATTTTTCAAATAGCTTTGCACTTTTTCAAAATTTTCTGCAGCTTCTTTTGATAAGTAATCGAGAAGAATCGGTGCAGATTTCATCGCTTCAATCATTTCGGGGCGCTTGTCGTCAAAGAGACGAAGTGGGTTAAGCGCAGCGCGAGCCTGGGTTACTTCATCCAAAGAGAGCGTTGCGAAATACTTAACTAAATCTGCCCGATGTGCAGCACGCGATGCCGCATCACCAAGCGAGGTAATCTGCAGTGAGTATTTCTTCAATCCCAGATTCTTAAAACCACGGTCAGCAATCGCAATCACTTCAGCATCAATGGCTGGATCGTCTAGGCCAATCGCTTCAATTCCAACTTGATAAAACTGTCGATAGCGGCCTGCTTGTGGACGTTCTGCGCGGAAGTACTGACCTGAATACCACACCTTCACGGGTAATTGACCGCGATCAAGATTTGCTTCAATCACAGCGCGCATAACTCCAGCAGTTCCTTCTGGCCGCAATGTGATGGAACGTCCTCCGCGGTCTTCGAAGGTATACATCTCCTTTGAGACAACATCCGTTGATTCGCCTACACCTCGAGAAAAAAGATTTGTATCCTCAAAAACAGGCAGCTCCATCAATTGATATCCAGCTAATCGAGCAGGAGAAATCAACTGCTCTCGAACCCACTCGAATGCAGTCGATTCAGGCGGCAGGTATTCGCGTACCCCTTTGGGAGCCTGAAATTTCTCGTACTTCATGGGGTTAATTCTTTCAGATATGGATTGTTTTTTCGCTCGAATTTTATGGTCGTTTCAGCGCCATGGCCTGGCAGTACTCGTAAATCATCCGACAGCGGAAGCACTTTATTTGTCAGTGTGCGTGTCATTTCGGCGCTATCTCCAGTTGGTAAATCAGTGCGACCAATCGACCCCGCAAAGAGCACATCTCCCGAAAGAAGCAATTCATCATTAACAACAAACATCATTGATCCGCGAGTGTGGCCTGGCGCATGAATTGCACGAATCTTCATATCAAGAAGATTGAGCTCAGTTCCATTCCGTAATTCCTGTACATCGTGCGGCTCAGAGAATTCCATCCCTTTCAACATCTCTAAAAATTGTGGACCGTGAATTCCAGCCGGATCTTTGATAAAACGTCTATCTTCTGAGTGAATGTATGTTGGTATGTCATACCCATCAGCAAGTGGTGTAATGGAAAATGTATGGTCCAAATGTCCGTGAGTGATAAGTGCAGCAACAGGTTTAACACCCAATTCATCCACTATGGCTCTGACATCCATCGAAATGTCAGGCATCCCAGGGTCAACGATGATGCATTCTCCCCCAGCGCTTGTGGCGATCACCCAGCAATTGGTCGCGAACATCGGGGCGGGAAAAGCTCGCACCAGCATGGAATTGACCCCTATTTCTCGCGCGGATTTACGGCTCTGTGTGTCACAGGGTACCTTTGACCTCTTCACAACTACGCACACATAACGGAGGCGTCTACCTGTGGTTACATCACAGCGACGCTAACGCGCCAAGGAGGTTCACAATGACCGATATCAACCCAGCAACACTCGCCCAGCAATCACATCCTGTATCAAGTGCTGCATCGGCTCTTATTGGAGATCCTTCCCGATTTGGACGCGTTGCTGAAGATGGAACTGTTTATGTGAAAACCCATGATGGTGAAAAAGCTGTCGGTTCCTACCCTGGCAAAACTGCGGAGGAAGCACTTTCCTATTTTGTTCGAAAATTTGAAGTTTTAGCATCCGAAGTCGCACTCACTGCAGCCCGAATCTCAAGTGGCGCAATGGTTCCGCAAGATGCATATGAAGCAGTGAAAAAACTGCGCCAGCAAGTACAAGAACTCAATGGTGTTGGAGATCTTGCTGCTCTTGCAGCCTCAGTAGATCAACTTGAGCCACTCATTGAAGGTGGCCGTGAAGCCTATGAAGCAAAGAAAGCAGCAGAAGCTGCGGCAAAGGCAGCCCGACGCGAACAAATCATTACCGAAAAAGAGAAGATTGTTGCCGAAGCGGAATCACTAGCCCTCTCTGAAAATTGGAAGGCAACTGGCGATCGACTCAAGGCGCTGCTTGAGGAATGGAAAGCTGCACCCCGTCTTGATAAAAAGACTGATGCGGCATTTTGGAAGAGATTTTCAGCATCTCGCAATAAGTTTGATAAGAGACGCCGCACCCACTTTGCACAACTCGAAGCAACGGCAAGTAAGGTCGCTGATGCAAAGGGCGCACTCGTTCTAGAAGCGGAAAAATTGGCAACATCAACTGAATGGTTAGCTACCGCCCGTCGCTACAAGACGCTGATGGACCAGTGGAAAGCCGCCGGTCGTGGAAAAAAGAATGAAGATGCCAAGTTATGGGCTCGCTTTAAAGCAGCGCAGGATCAATTCTTTGCAGCAAAGAATGCAGACTTGGAAAAGCGCGAAGTTTCCATGGTGGCCAATCTTGCAAAGCGCGAAGAATTAATTACCAAAATTGAAGCGCTTATCCCCTTTACTGATGTGAAGGCTGCCAAATCATCATTCCGCGAACTCATGCGCACATGGGACAAGATTGGAATCACCCAACGCGAAAAGCGAGCTGCACTTGAGGCTCGTATCTCGGTCGTTGAAGAAGCGATTAAAGCTGCTGATGCAGATATGGCGCGAAAGACTGATCCAGGAGCCAAAGCTCGTGCTGCTGAAGTAGTCGCGCAGTTAACTGAATCAATTGAGAATTACACCAAAACTGCTGCAAAGGCAGAAGCTGCTGGGAATTCCAAAAAAGCTCAGGAAGCACGCGAATCTGCTGATGCACGTAAGGTGTGGTTGGTCGAAGCAGAACGCCATCTCGCTGAATTTCAGTAAGGAAAATCAGGTTCGATAGACGTCGTACACACCTTCTACGGCGCGTACTGCAGCTAACACTGAATCTAAATGAGTGGCATCTGCCATTTCAAAGGTAAATCGAGAGATCGCAACTCTATCTTTTGATGTACTGACTGCAGCATTGAGAATATTGACCTGTTGCTCAGAGAGTGCACGGGTTACATCGGCCAACAACCTAGCGCGGTCCAGCGCCTCAACCTGAATGTTCACCAAAAATAGATTGCCCGCACCCGGCAACCATTTCACTTTCACAATGCGTTCTGCTTGGTTGGTACGTAAATCAGAGGCGTTAATGCAATCATCTCGATGAACCGATACTCCCGAACCCTTGGTAATAAACCCCATAATTGAATCGCCTGGAACTGGCGTGCAACACCGCGCTAATTTCACCAACACATCATCGGTACCCTCGACTTCAACAGCACTCGATGTTCGCTTGGTGGTGGGAACGCCTTTTGGAATATTTTCTAACGTTGGTTCAGGATGTGAATCATCAGCGGTCAACGTTGCCGCTAGTTTTTCAACTATCGATGCAGCTGAGACATGCCCATCACCGACTGCGTTATAGAGCGCATCAATATCGGCATAACGCAACTCATGCGCCAACTCGAGTAAGGAATGTCCGGCAAAGATTTTTTGCAATGGAAGACCGGCTTTTCTCATCTGCCGCGCAATAGATTCACGACCTGCATCTATCGCTTCTTCGCGACGTTCTTTGCTAAACCAAGCTTTAATCTTTGAGCGAGCACGCGGACTCTTGACGAAATTGAGCCAGTCACGACTCGGCCCGGCGTGCTCCCCCTTATTGGTTACGATCTCAACAACATCACCATTTGAGAGCTTTGATTCAAGTGGAACTAAACGTCCATTCACTTTGGCGCCGGCACATTTCAGACCCACATCAGTATGGACAGAAAATGCGAAATCAACCGGAGTAGATCCTCCAGGCAGGGCAATCACTGAACCTTTAGGAGTGAAAACGAATACTTCGGGAGACCCTAAATCAAATCGCAACGCTTCGAGAAATTCAGATGGGTCTTCGGTTTCTTTCTGCCATTCGTGTAATTGGCGTAACCACAACATTTCAGGGGAATTTTTATCTCCTTCGGCTCCCTGCTTGTATTTCCAGTGCGCTGCAATACCAAATTCTGCGCGTGAGTGCATATCAAAAGTTCTAATCTGAATTTCGATTGCTTTTCCATTAGGGCCAATCACGGTTGTATGAAGTGATTGATAGAGATTGAATTTTGGCATTGCGATGTAATCTTTAAAGCGGCCCGGAACCGGACTCCACCGTGCGTGGATTGAACCTAGGACTGCATAACAATCGCGAACGTCATTTACTAGTACACGGATACCCACCAGATCGTAGATTTCATTGAATTCGCGCCCGCGCACAACCATCTTTTGGTAGACACTATAAAAATGCTTTTTGCGTCCAGTTACCGTTGCTTTGATTTTGTCGTGCTTCAAATCTGATTCAACAGTTGCAATCACTTCTGCAGTGAGAGCATCACGTGAAGGAGACCGATCTGCCACTAGCCGGGAAATCTCTTCAAACTTCTTGGGTTCAAGAACGGCGAATGAGAGATCCTCTAGCTCCCACTTAATAGCGTTCATACCTAATCTATGAGCAAGTGGGGCGTAGATATCGAGAGTTTCGCGAGCTTTGCGCTGTGCAGTATCGGGAGCAACAT
>CALMJL010000148.1 GCA_937864425.1 uncultured Candidatus Planktophila sp. | reverse complement strand
TACCTCGCCCTCGGTAGGGGCAATGGGGTTATTGCTAGTCACTGAATCCGCCAAAACAGTTTTGGCAATATCACCAATCATCTCTTGTTTCACACCGTAATGAGAAAGTGAATTACGAATGTTTATTGAATCTGACAAATCTCGAACGGCTTCAATCGCGCTTGC
Source organism: uncultured Candidatus Planktophila sp. (assembly GCA_937864425.1). GTDB lineage: Bacteria > Actinomycetota > Actinomycetes > Nanopelagicales > Nanopelagicaceae > Planktophila. The sequence goes on along the minus strand of CALMJL010000148.1, from coordinate 29,413 downwards.
AGAATTTGATGATACTCCCATGTCATTTCCGACGGTGCCATAAATATCTGATACTTCCCGGGAATTAAATTCCATAACTTCAGGGAGAACAGTTGCAAGAGCTTCACCGTGTGCAGTACCAACATGTGCCGATACAGAGTGAGCAATACCATGCACGAGCCCGAGTCCGGAAAGTGTGAGAGCCAGACCTGCTAAGTGGGCGCCCATCAACATATCGCCGCGGGCATCAACATTCTTCCCATCTTTGACAGCAATCGGTAGAGATTTTGAAATCAACTTAATTGCCTCATGAGCGTACGCTGCAGATACTGGAGTGCGTCCCTTTGATGTAAGTGACTCAATTGCGTGTGTCAGAGCATCAATTCCTGTACCGGCCGTAGGACGTGGTGGTAAACCGATTGTTAATTCCGGATCAAGAATTGCTGCAACGGGAGTTGTGCTGGAATCTCCAACATAAAACTTGCACTGGCGAATCGGATCATCAATGACTCCCCAGTTGTTGGTTTCGGAGCCAGTACCTGAAGTGGTAGGAATAGCAATAATTGGAAGCGCTGGACACTCAGGAGTTATTGAGTAATCAAATTTAGCTGAGGAGAAAGTTGGATTGGCACTAACAAGTGCTATTCCTTTTGACGAATCGAGTGAAGAGCCTCCACCAAGGGCAACAATGCAATCTGCTCCAAAGCTGATACCAACTTTGGCAGCGGCATCAATAAGCGTGGTTGTTGGATTAGGTTTAATCTCAGCGTAAGACGCTGCTTCTAGGCCGGCACTCGCAAGAATCATCTCGACTTTTGCAAGAACTCCAGCAGCCGCGACCCCAGGATCTGTGACAATAAAAATCTTTTTCTTTCCGAGTCCAACGATGATTTCAGGTAGCTGTGAAACTGCGCCAGCTCCAAATCGAATATTGACTGAACCTGGCGTGAGTGTGAATGAGTTCATGTTCTACCTTTGCTGTTAATTATTTATTGGCTAGTAATGAGTGATTGCGTAATGCGATCTGCGGCTTTTTTCATTTCTTTTGCTGCTGGAATTAAATGTGACTCAAATCGTGCTTTAGGTGCGGCAACGTTGATTGCAGCCACAATTGAACCACTAAAGTCTCTGACCGGGACTGAAGCTCCAACAAGACCTGGTTCAAATTCTTCAATAACTGTCGAGTACCCATCAATTCGAATCTTTTCGATGACATCAATCAATTGGGCACCTGTCTTGGTTCGGCACAGAGGTGGCGCTCCTTCAATTTTCTTTTTAGGAGGATAAATTCTTTCTAGCTGGCTATTCGCTAAACCTGACAAGAGAACTCTTCCTGAAGAGGTCATGTAAGAAGGGGCAGTAACGCCCATCCAGCTCAGTGCTCGAAAACCGTGTGCCGGTGATTCGGAATGAATTGTGACGACTTCGAGTCCTTGTAGAACCGTAAGGTGCACAGTTTCGCCAAGTTTGTGAACAAGTCCATGCATTTCGCCCCGTGCTGCAGTTACTAGTTGAGCTTCAAAGGTAAAGCGAGCGATTGCGTAGAGTCGAGGGCCGACGATGACACCTGCTCCTTGTCGCAATAACAAACCGTTATCGAGTAAACGAGATATAGCCCGAGAAATCTGACTTTTTTCGCGGTTGGTCGCAAGTGCCAACTCTCCGTTGCGTTGGGGAATGGGGGATGCCGCGGCTACCGCCTCGATAATCTCAAGATCACGCTCTAAACCGTGGTTTCGAACGGGCGTATTGGGCATGTTGCAAACAGTACAACTCTTGGTGCGTCTATTGCAACGCCCATAGCCAGAGGAGCAATATGTGGCTCGTGAACTTGCTGGAAGATTTCATCGTACCTCTCACGCCACCCAACTTATGGCAGTTCATTTCCATTCAGCGTGAAAAAATTACTCATGCAGTAATTGCACAAATTGAACTTGTTTTGGTTGTGATGACACTCGTCTCTCTTACTGCAATTCTCACAGGACTTCTCGTGTGGAAATCAACAGCTGCATCAGAAGCTGTCACAGGATTTTGGTCAGTCGTATTTACCATTCCATCACTTGCAATGTTTATTTTTTTCATCGGTCCATTTGGACTCGGATGGCTACCTGCAGTGATTGCACTCGTTCTGTATGGGCAGTTACCGGTGGTGCGTAACACGATCGTTGGACTTCGTTCCGTTGAACCCGCAATTATGGAATCTGCAGCAGCCATGGGAATGAAACCGTTAACAGTTCTCCGCAAAATTCAATTTCCATTAGCGTGGCCGGTGATAATTGTTGGAATACGAGTATCTGCGATGTTGATCTTTGGAATTTCTGCAATTGCAGCATATGTTGGCGGTCCTGGACTTGGTGATTATCTATTTAGTGGATTGGCCAACTTAGGTTCATTTAACTCCATGAATCAAACTCTTGTCGGAGCCTTTGGTATCACGATTCTTGCGCTGATATTTGACGCTCTATTTGTGATTGTGCGTCGTATTACTACACCAAGGGGGCTCCGTGTCTAATACAACTCATGGACAAGAAATTCGTCTTGAAAAACTCACTAAGCGATATCCAAATTCCGCAAAAGATGCGGTATCTGAATTCAATTTAGTTATCCCCGCAGGTGAGTGTGTTGTTTTTGTTGGTCCATCTGGTTGCGGCAAAACCACAACAATGAAGATGATTAACCGAATTATTGAGCCTACATCGGGTCGGATCGTCATCGGAGGCGAAGATGTGACAAAGACACCAGCCCATGAACTTCGACGCAATATTGGCTATGTCATTCAACAAATTGGCCTATTTCCACATATGACAATCGCTGACAATGTTGCGACTGTGCCTCAGCTCCTCGGTTGGGAGAAATCAAAGACTCGCGCACGCGTAAATGAACTTCTGGAACTCGTTGGATTAGATCCAACCGAGTATGGAACTCGTTATCCAAAGCAACTTTCTGGCGGTCAGCAGCAACGTGTTGGAGTTGCTCGTGCATTAGCTGCAGACCCAGCCGTTCTTTTAATGGATGAACCGTTTGGTGCAACTGATCCAATCACTCGCGTTCGTCTCCAAAAAGAATTTCGTGCTCTCCAGCGCGAACTTAAGAAGACAGTAGTGTTTGTCACTCACGATTTTGAAGAAGCGCTACTTCTCGGAGATCGCATCGCAGTTCTCTCCGATCAATCCAAAGTTGAGCAGTATGGAACTCCACTTGAAATTCTTTCTGCTCCAGCAACAAAGAAAGTCGAAAGTTTTGTTGGTGAAGCTGCAAGTGTTCGCATGTTGGGTCTGGTTTCTCTTGCTAGCGTATCGGTTGCTCCCGGATTGATAGATGGGCCAACCATGCCCGAGACTGCGACCCTTCGTGAGGCGATGGAAGGGTTTATCACAGGAGCCAAGGCAATCAACATTGGAACTCGAGGTCACATCACATTTGAAGCGCTACAGAGCGCAATTAGCCAGACGAGAGCAGGAGCCAAGTAGAAATGGCTAAAGCGTTGGTTAAACCAAATCTCACGGCGGGGTCGCTCTATTCCCAGTCTGCGCGTCTGATTTTTAAGCGCCATCGCTCTCTGATTATTCAACCCATTTTGATTCTCATTCTCTCTGCAGCTTTGGCAATTACGCTCAGCCAAGCGCATCTTGATGTCATCGAAAAAGTGACGATTAATAAGAAATTTATTTTCCGCGCCATTCAAGACCACTTGATTCTCTCTTTTGCTTCAGCTGCTGTGATCCTTGCTGTAGCTGTCCCTTCAGGAATTCTCTTGACTCGTCGTCGGTATAAGAAGTTCACACCTATTGTGTTAATACTTGCCAATATTGGACAGGCTTTTCCGGCTGTTGGTGTATTGATCATCGCAGGCATCCTCTTCGGTTTTGGAAAGCCGATTGCAATCTTTTCCTTTGCTGCGTTTGGAATTCTGCCGATCTTGCGCAACACAATTGTTGGCTTGCAAGAGATTGATCCTTTTATTATTGAATCTGCGATGGGAATGGGGATGACTCCCAAGCAAGCCCTACGTCAGATTGAACTACCACTCGCAGTGCCAGTAATTCTGGCCGGGGTTCGCACCACACTCATTCTTACCGTTGGCGTAGCCACTCTTGGTGTCTTCGTTAACGGTGGAGGTCTAGGAACGCTCATTATTCCTGGCCTGAAGCTCAATCGGGAGCTCGTATTAGTCACCGGGGGAATGTTGACGGTTATCGTTGCATTCACCATGGACTGGTTAGCACGCGCTGCTGAAGAACTCCTTCGACCACGAGGGATTTAATACCTAAGGAAGGGTAAAAAATGCAGGTAAAAAGCCACAAAGTAGTTGCTATTGCAGCTGCAATTGCTCTCGCAGTTGTCGGATCAGCAGCAACAACCACATCAGCTAACGCAGCTGGTACTTCACTCAAGGGTGTAAGCGTCATTGTCGGATCGAAGGACTTCACAGAGTCAATCGTTCTTTCAAAGATCGTTAAGCAATTCATCCTTGCAAACGGTGGAAAAGTTGTAGATAAGACAAATATCAAGGGTTCATCTACAACTCGCGAAGCTATGCTCTCTGGCGATATCAACATGTACTGGGAATACACCGGTACTGCTTGGTTGGTCTACCAGAAGCAGACAGATGTCAACATTTCTCCAGCAGATCTCTACAAGAAAGTCGTCGCTGGCGATAAGAAGAACAAGGTTACATGGGGTCCAATGACTTCATTTAACGACACCTATGCATGGGCAATCACAAAGGCAAATGCAACTAAGTACGGCATCAAGACTTATTCAGATCTCGTCAAGAAGCTTCCTGCAGGGTCTGCATGGTGCGTAGAGTCTGAATTCCAGAGCCGTCCAGATGGTTGGGCAGGATTCAAGACAAAGTACGGAATCTCTGATTCAAACATCACAACAAAGGTTCTCGATACAGGCGCTATTTATCAAGCAACTAAGGATGGACAGTGCATGGTTGGTGAAGTATTCGCAACTGACGGACGCATCGGAGCTCTTGGCTTGATGGTTCCACAGGAAGATATTTCATATTTCCCTCCATACAACGCTGCATTGACAATGACTGACGCAACTGCAAAGAAGTACCCACAGCTTGTGAAGGCTTTGGCTCCAATTGCAGGAAAGATCAGCAATGCAACAATGCAGAACCTCAACGCTCGCGTTGACGTTCTTGGAGAAGATGCAGACACAGTTGCGAAGAGCTTCTTGTCTGCATCAGGATTGGTGAAGTAAAAATAATGATTGAAATCCAGATCGGTGAAGGTTTTGTGGGCTCTGGGCCAAACGCGGCACATACGAACACAATCCTCGGTGCTCGATCTGGACCCGCTGGAGTGGCATGGGCAACGGCCCTTGCCACTCCACGTGCGGGGCATGTTCCATTTATGGTTGTTGCTCAACCTGGAATCGCAGTTACTCCGCCAACTCTCTTCGTAAATAAAGCAGCAGTCGAAAGCGATCAACACGGACTCTTCACATGGGGTGCAGCACAAGCAGGAGTTGCAGCTGGAGTTGGTGACGCTCTTCGCGCAGGAGTAATCGACTCAAGCAAAAGTGATGACCTCGTCATCATCGCTGCAATATGGCTCAATCCATCAGCCGACGATGAAGAAGAGGTATTTAGAAATCAGCGCCAAGCGATGGTTGATGCACTGACTAATGGCAAGTCTGGCAAACCAACTGCAGCTGATGTCATGAAGGCAACGGAAAACGTTGCCAATCCATTCTTTAGACAGCATTAATTTTCCCACTAACCGAAAGAGTCGAGCACCTTCGATGAAGATCACCAATATTCGTTTCGAGCGAGCAACGTTGCAGCTTGATCCACCGTTCTGTCCTAACTGGGACCCGACTCCTCGTCGCACTTTTGGTGCAACTTTGACAATTGTTGAAACCGATGCCGGAGTCATCGGTTACGGCGCAGGTGATGATATGGGTGGGTTCGATGGGTATGAAAAGCACTTCATCGGAAAGAACCTCTTTGATATTGAAGAGCATGTCCGAACTCTCGAAACGATAACTTTTCATGCAGGTCGCTATTGGCCTATTGAAGTCGCAATCTGGGATGCCATCGGCAAGGCAAAGCATGAAACAGTGGCATCACTCTTTGGTGGCGCTGAAGATTTCATACCTGCCTATGCATCTACTGGCGCGATCATGAGCGCTCCTGAGCGCGCAGCAAGTGCAGTTGCAATTCGTGATGCTGGCTTCAAGGCGATGAAAATTCGAGTGCCACAGACGCAACTCGACCTTGGAATCGAAACTCTCAAATTGATTCGCGAAGCGGTTGGCTCAGATCTTGAACTTATGGTGGACCTTAATCAAGCTTGGCGCATGCCTGGCGATACTCGTAAATCAATCAGCGTTGAAACTGCAATGAAATTTGTTGATGCCGCCGTCGATTACGGTGTTTATTGGATTGAAGAACCTCTTCCCATGGAAGATCTTGAAGGACTTCGAAAACTACGTGGGCGAGGTACTCGAATCGCTGGTGGTGAAATGGTTCGCACAATCCATGAAATAAATGTTTTGATTGAAAATGATGCTCTAGATGTGATTCAAGCAGATGTAGTTCTTGCTGCAGGAATGGAGCGCTCACGAGAAATCGCTCGTCGCGCCAACGCGCGCGGCCATGTTTTCACTCCACACACATGGTCTAACGGTTACGGATTAGCGGCCAACCTCCATGTTACGGCCGGAATCGGAGGGGCTCCATTTATCGAATTTCCATACGATCCGCCGACCTGGACAAATGAACGGCGAGATTTCTTGATGGAAAAGCCACTTACGGTGGGCAGTGACGGATTACTCCATGTTCCTTCTGGCGCGGGTCTTGGAATTGAACCAAACTGGTCGCACTTCAAAAAGTCTGTTGCATAAGGAGATTTACAGTGGCACTCGATAAAGATGCATGGGTTAAGCGCGCTCTAGAACTCAAACCCGAATCACGGATGTATATCAATGGCGCCTATGTAGATTCTGCGTCGGGAAAGACTTTCGATGATATTTCACCTCGCGATCAACGGGTGATTGCAAAGATTGCAGCAGGAGATACCGAAGATGTAAATCGTGCAGTTGCCGCAGCAAAAGCTACCTTTGATTCTGGTGTATGGCGCGAGATGAATCCGCGCGACAAGAAGGCAATTATGCTCAAGTGGGCGGATCTAATTCGCGAGCACCAAGAAGAACTGGCACTCCTCGAAACTCTCGACGTCGGAAAGCCTATTTCTGATTCTCTCAACGTTGATGTTATGGGTTGTGCTCGCACCATTCAATGGTATGGCGAAGCAATCGATAAGACGTACGATGAAATTGCACCGGCGCCACGAAATGCCTTAGCAATGATTACTCGCGAACCATTGGGTGTTATTGGCGCTGTTGTTCCCTGGAATTACCCGATGATAATTTCTTCATGGAAGGTTGCACCTGCACTTGCTATGGGAAATAGCGTTGTACTTAAACCAGCAGAACAATCTTCGCTTTCTGCAATTTTGCTGGCACGCCTTGCAACTGAGGCGGGAATTCCTGACGGTGTGTTTAACGTAGTCACTGGACTTGGACTTGAAGCAGGTCAAGCACTTGCACGTCACATGGATGTCGCCAAACTGGCCTTTACTGGAAGCGGTCTAACTGGTCGCAAGATGCTGCAATACGCAGCCGAATCAAATATGAAGCAGGTTGCGCTTGAACTTGGTGGAAAGAGCCCGCAAGTTGTACTCGATGATGTAAAAGATCTAGATGCATGTGCCTCAACACTTGCCTGGGGCATTTATTACAACGCAGGACAGACTTGCAATGCGGGTTCTCGCATCATCGTGCAAGGTCAGAAGATTAAGGAGCAGCTCTTCGAGAAGATGTCTACATTTGTCGACACATTTCCGGTCGGGGATTGCCTTGATCCCAGCGTCTACATGGGCCCGATAGTTTCGACTCAGCAACGAGATCGCGTTAATCACTATCTCGACATGGTTGGTAAGAACGGAGAATCATTTGTTTATGGTGGAGATCAGCCAACGGGCGACGACAATCTCATTAAGCCAACACTGATTGATGGTGTCCAGCACGACTCAGCGCTTTCTCAGGAGGAAATTTTTGGCCCTGTCATAGTTGCAGTTGATGCAAAAGATGAAACTGATGCACTTGCAAAGGCTAATGGAACTCAATATGGACTTGCGGCATCTGTCTGGTCAAGTGATATTTCACGTGCCCATAACTTTGCTCGCAAACTTCGTGCAGGCACTGTCTGGGTCAATACTTTCGATATGTCAGATGTCATCACACCATTTGGTGGCTTTAATGGTTCGGGTGCGGGACGCGATAAGTCATTGCATGCGTTAAACAATTACAGTGCACTTAAAACTACGTGGGTAGATCTTTCCTAACTCGTTCACAACAAAGGGAGCAATTCGTGAAGGTTGCATTTATCGGTACAGGCAGTATGGGTGGAAGCATGTCTCGCAACCTCGCTGCGGCAGGAATTGACATCACAGTTTTTGACCTCAACTCCGAAAGTATGAAAAAACCAATCGCGGCTGGTGCAAAAGCTGCGCAGTCGGGTGTCGAGTGCGTGTCTGGGGCCGATGTGCTCATCACGATGCTTCCCACACCTCAGGCAATTGAAGGTTGCATGGTTGCTAGTGGTGTCGCAGCGGCGATGAAACCTGGTTCTATGTGGATTGATATGTCCACATCAGTTCCCGAAACTGCCGCAATTGTCGAAAAATCACTTGATCAGACAGTTCGCATTATCGATGCACCTGTTGCAGGTATGTCGGTTGGGGCAGATAAGGGCACCATGTCGATATTTGCCGGCGGAGATCCTGCTGATTTTGCTTATGCAAAACCACTCTTTGACATTATGGGTGACCCCGAAAAATTCTTTAACTGCGGAAAACGTGGAACTGGTTATGCAGTGAAGTTAGTTCTCAATATGCTCTGGTTCAACTCTTTTGTGGCGACAACCGAAGCGCTTCTACTCGGTGTTAAAGCAGGTGTTGATCTTGAGACCTTACGCCAGTCACTCGTTGGTTCACCATGTAATTCCATCCTTCTCGAACGCGACATTTTGGGAATGCTCAAAGATGGTGATTACGACGAAGGATTTGCCGTCGCCCTTGCCTGCAAGGATTTACGCCTTGCTGGCGATCTCGCTCGATCCGTCGGAGTGCCTATGGAGGTCGGAGCAACAGTGGAAAATGTCTATCGTCGCGCTCGGGCGCGTTACGGAGACAAGGCAGGAGAAATGATTCCTGCGAAGATGTACGAGGACGATACAAATACTCCGCTGCGCTTTAAGTAAGCGCTTATGAGCAAAGGCATAGATGGCATGACCACCTTTGGGGTGGCCATTATGTGGTTTGTGGGTGGAGGAATTTATCCATTTCTTTCTCATGCAACAGAGACCATAGATCCTATAAATGTTGTCTTCATCCGAGCTTGGGGAGCCGCTGCCATTCTATTTCTCGCAGTCCTCTTCTTAGCACCACGTTCTCCTCGAACTTTTAAATTTGATAAATCATTTTTTCCTATTGTGATTTCATCGGTGCTGTACTCACCAATATGTAGCGTTTCACTGGCGTGGTCGAGTTCAAGAATTCCAGGAGCAATAAGTGCATTGCTGTATTCGACATTGCCTGCCATGTCGATTATCTACCTTGCCATTCAAGGAAAGAGACCGTCAGTGCTAGCTACAAGTGGCGTTGTTGTAGCTTCGATTGCTGTTGTATTTCTCATAGGAGCGCCACAGGGTAGTGTTCAAGTAGCTGGAATCTTTGCTGCGCTCCTATCTACCTTTGCCTGGTTTGCAGCTACTGAAATTTGGATCAAATATGAAAGTGGATATCCGCTAATTTTTGCGATATTTCTGCAGGTGTTCATCGGTGCAATAGGTACGACAATAGTTCACTTTGTGATGAAAGCGCCAGATATTCATACGAGGGATGTTTTCAACCCAACAGTTATCTTCCTTATTCTGGCTCTGGCTTCACAATATTGGGCATATCTTGGAATCTCCCGCAGAGTTTCTCCCGCGCTACTCACATCCTTCGCCTTCGTTAATCCACTCGTGGCGGGAGTACTTGGTTTCTTGGCTTTTAATCAAAAGTTGCAGCTCATACAACTTATTGCTGGTGCAATATTGCTCATTGGCGTCTATCTGGTAGTGAAGAGCGAAACGTCAGCTTAAAAAGATAGGGTGCCACTCATGAGCGATCTTTCTGCGCAGGTGCGCACTGCACTTGATGCAGCGATTGCCGCAATCGGTGGAAAACCGCGCGAAGGTCAGATTGAGATGGCCGAAGCAGTTGCCAATGCGCTCACCGACCGCCACCACTTGATGGTGCAGGCAGGAACTGGCACCGGAAAATCATTGGCCTATCTCGTGCCTGCCCTAGTGCATGGTCGAAAGGTGTTGGTAGCAACTGCGACGCTGGCGCTGCAACGCCAATTGGTCGAACGTGATTTACCTGCAGTGGTTCCAGCGTTAGAAAAAGTTTTAGGTCGCGAGATTACTTATGGAATTTATAAAGGCGTTGGCAATTACATCTGTCTACAAAAGATGAATGCTGATGAACCTGATCCAGATGGCGAATTAATTTTAGAAGCTTCTTATCTCGAGCAAGATGCTAAGCGATTGATTGCGTGGGCAAAGACGCCAGGAGTTTCCGGCGATCGCGATGATGCACCGGAAGTGGACCGAAGAGTGTGGGCTGCTAATTCTCTATCTGGCCGTGAATGTGTGGGCGCTGACTCATGTGCGTGGGGAGCGCAATGTTTTGCAGCAAAGGCGAAGGCACATGCGCAATCGGCAGATGTTGTCGTCACCAATCACACTCTGCTTGCTATTGAAATTGTGGACTCGCATCCCATCTTGCCCGAACGCGATGCAGTGATTCTTGATGAAGCCCACGAGTTCATGGATCGCACCACACAAGCAGTCACTGAAGAGTTAACCGCCGGAAGAGCTCAACGAGCTGCTGCTATGGCGCGAAAATATCTGCCCGGTAAAGCAGCAGATGCGCTCACCAATGCTGCAGATAGTTTCGATGATGCCATGTCTGAATATGGCGAGGAAGTAAAAGGTGATCTGGCAGCGCAAGGAAGGCTGGAAGAAATTCCAAGTGCACTGGAAGCACCAATTCGAAAGTTGAAAGAAGCAGCAAGTGCGGTTTCACAGTTGATTAGTGCAGATGATGAGATTATCGATCCCGATGAAAATGCCGAACGTGCAAGAGTCCGTGGGGCAGTTAACGAGATTGCAACGACTGCTGGAAAATTACTGCGCATGGGGGATGAGCATGTGCTCTGGTATGAACCTACTTTTTCTACGCTCCATCTTGCGCCGCTTTCGGTTTCACATGTTCTGCGCAGCAATTTATTAACGCAGAGCCCAGTTATTGCAACATCGGCAACGCTGACAGTGGGCAATAGCTTTGATGCGATGGCGCGCAGCATTGGTTTTGTTGTGGGCAGTGATGCCGATGAGGAAGTATCAGATGGCGACATTGATCCCGCTAATGTGCAGATGCTCGATGTGGGATCGCCCTTTGATTTTGCTAATCAAGGAGTTCTCTATCTGCCCAAACATTTACCAGAACCAGGACGTGATGGACCTAGCCAAGCGGTTCTTGATGAGTTAGGTGAACTCATTGATGCAGCAGGGGGCCGCACCTTGGCGCTCTTTAGTTCGTGGCGCGGGGTAGAAGCGGCCGATGCGCATCTGCGAAAAGTCCTGGTGGATTTACCCATCACCATCATTACTCAAAAACGTGGTGATGCTGTGGGTCCACTTGTCGAAAAATTTGCACGTGATGAAACTTCGATTCTGCTCGGCACGATGTCGCTCTGGCAAGGAGTCGATGTGCCTGGAAATTCCTGCATTCTCGTTGCTATTGATCGCATTCCATTTCCACGTCCTGATGAACCAGTGATGTCTGCACGTTCTTCCCTTGCCGATGAAGCAGGCGGCAGTGGATTTATGCAGGTATCAGTTCCTCGCGCAGCCTTATTGTTGGCGCAAGGAACGGGCAGATTAATTAGAAGCGTCGACGATCGCGGAGTCGTTGCCATTTTAGATTCCCGTATTGTCACTAAGCGGTATGGCAATGTTCTACTCAACTCAATGCCACCGCTATGGCGTACTAGTGATGCTGCAGTAGTGCGAGATTCCTTAAAACGATTACGCGATAGCCTCTAGCTCATCAAGAATCATTCTTACCTGCGGCCAAGTTTTAGCAAAGCTGGGATGAAGCGGTAGCCGCGTTACATCATCAAATTTCACCCACCGTACTTCGTGGGATTCATCGTTGAGTTCATGTCCCTCTAAATTCTCATTGGCGATGGCAATCACTGTGGAATAACTCCATACCTCGTGATCATCAGTAAAAGTGTGTACTGCTTGTAGATCTGCTGGATTAATTCCAGTTTCTTCAACAGCTTCGCGGATTGCGCCCTCAATAATTGTTTCGTGTGAATCACGCGCTCCACCTGGAATTCCCCAGGTATCACCATTGTGTACCCAAGGTGCGCGGTGCTGTAACAAGATTGCGCCATCTCGAATAATTAAAAGTCCAGCAGCGCCAAATTTTCCCCAGTGTTTACTGCCGCAGGCACATTCAATCCATCCATCACCATCGCGCGCAGCCATACCCCTAGCGTGGCATAACTATCCACAGATGCGCATTTCGACTCTGCTGCGCCATAGTGCGCCCACCTAATCTCCCGCGCATGAAAAAGTTAGTGATTATCGCGCTCTTCAGCGCTCTGTTATGTGCTCCAGCCGTTGCCGCAGATTGCATCGACAAGGCATGTATTGATGTGTATACCCAAGATGGAAAAATTGTGATCGAAGGTCGAAAGGGAAGTGGACCATCGCAACGAAAAGAAGTTGTTCCACCGAAACCTAAAACGCAACCGAAGAAACCCGTTGTAAAAAAGAGCGTTCGGCCAAAACCACAAGGCATCACCACTAAAAAACCAGTTGTCAGAAAACCTAAGGCGCCACCAAAACCGCGCCGCACTCAGGCGGCAGCGGGGACATCCTTAAGTGACAAGCTCTTTGAAATGCTGCCTACCTCTGAGATTTTCTATTCTCCAACTTTCGAGCCGCTCATCAAAGTGCCGGTCTTTTTCTGGAGCAGTGTTCCTGAAGTTGTCACCAAGAAAATTGAAATAGTTGGTGAAGTGGTGGAAGTGCAGTTAAAGCCCACCTTTATCTGGCACTACGGAGATGGAATCGTCTTTGTTACTCGCAAAATTGGGGGTCCTTATCCCGATGGCGAAATTCAACACACATATTCAAACCCCGGCAACTACCTCGTCGAATTGATTACGAGCTGGGATGGCGATTTCACAGTGCAAGGAGTGAAGGCGCGTATTCCTGGCGAAATTAAAACTGTGGCGATTGTTCCGATCAAAGTTGTCGCAGCACCTACCCGCTTTACCCCGTCCGTTTCCTACCGCTATCCCTGAAAGGTTTTTTATGACAACTCTTACTTCTCCCCACGATCTGCTGGCCGCTGTTCCATTTCTGATTGGTTACCACCCCGAAAATTCGTTAGTGCTCGTAGCGCTTTCCGATGATGCAATCGGAATGGCGATGCGGGTTGATTTACCGCGCGATGTTGCTGCTGAAAGTTTTGATTTATTGGCATCTCACTTTCAGCGCGAGTCAGCAGATGGCGCATTTTTGATTGCCTATGCGCAATCCATTGATGAGGCAGAACCAGTACTTATCAATACATCAGCAGCGCTGATGCGCGTAGGAATTGCAATCCGCGAAACTCTGGTGGTCAGCGATGGCAGATATCGATCGTTAATGTGCACTGATTCAGAATGTTGCCCACCAGGTGGCAATTTGGTTCCTGATATCGATTCCTCGCGCATTGCAGCAGAACATGTCATCGCGGGCCATCCCATGCCCTTTGCCAGCGTTGCAGGTCTGGTGCAATCCATCGCCGCGCTACCCAGTGCAGGTGATCAAGAGTGGTTGGCGCAGGTCGCACAGTTTGCAGTGTCACCCGATGATGTCGATCTCAATCAACTGCAGCGGGATGGTGCAACTGCAGTGATTGATTTAGCTGGCGAATATCAAGCAGGTCGCGGCGCTGAAGATCGCGAATTGGTAGCGCGAGTTATCGGCAGATTAAGCGATATCCAAGTGCGCGATTTCGCACTCGGCAGCCACAATGATGAGACCACCAATTTCTATTGGGCGATGTGGCGCGAACTCTTGTTGATTGCACCAGCTGGTTATGTTGCACCGATTGCTTCAATCTTTGCAGCGCTTGCCTACGAACGTGGAGAAGGAGCGCTGGCACATAAGGCGCTCGATCGCGCCCTTGTCGATGATGAGAGATATTCACTCGCACTCTTATTACGTCGGGTCTTCACCGCTGGGTGGCCGCCGCAATCCTTTACCGCAATGCGCGCAGAGTTACACCCCAAAGTTGTGGCAGGAATTTTCGGGTAAGATTGGCGCAGGTCATGAGTTCTCATCGATAGCCCCGGCTGATGAGACGGCAACCCTCCACCGCGGTGGGGTGCTCCGGGTGACGACCAGGCAGAGAACTTTCGCTGCAAGTGCGTGAAGGATTTATCGTCATGAAGGATTCAGGTAAGAGTAGAACTCCTAACTTCAACGTCACTGGTGCATGGCTCGAGGGCGATGATCCAGGAGAACGCAAGTTTCAGAAGATTGGTTTTCTCCTTCTCGAAAATGGCGAAACTCTGCCTGACATCACGATTGCATACCAAAGTTGGGGAACTCTCAATAAAGATAAATCCAATGCAATATTGATTAATCACGCTCTCACTGGATGGTCAGATGTTCCTGCCTGGTGGCCACAGATGGTGGGGCCTGGGTTGCCCTTTGATACCGATAAATATTTCATCGTCTGTCCTAATGTGATTGGTGGATGTCAGGGAAGTACAGGTCCATCGTCGATTGCACCTGATGGAAAGCGCTATGGATCGCGCTTTCCTGTCATCACTATTCGCGACATGGTCAACGCTGAAGTTGCCTTTACTAATGCGCTCGGCATCGATCGCTATCTCTTGGCAGTGGGGCCTTCACTCGGTGGAATGCGCTCGCTCGAATGGGCGGTGCAATTACCGCATCGCGTTGGCGCAATCTGCACGATTGGTTCTTCTGCAGTAGCAACAGGCGATCAAATCGGAACAGCTTCAATTCAAATCCGTGCGATTAAGAGCGATCCACATTTTTACGGCGGCGATTATTACGAGAAAGAGCGCGGCCCAGTCGAAGGTATGGGAATCGCACGACGTATCGCCCATCTGACATATCGCACCGAATCAGAGATGGATGTGCGTTTTGGCAGAGAACTCCAAGGTGATGACACCGGTCGCTATGCCGTCGAGTCCTATCTCGATCATCAAGCGGCCAAATTAGCGAAACGCTTTGATGCCAATACCTACATCGCACTGACTGAAGCGATGAATTCTCATGACATTGGGCGCGACCGTGGTGGGGTAGTCGCGGCGCTGGAGAGCATCACAGTTCCAACAGTGGTGGTCTCGATTGATACCGACCGACTCTTCCCACCTCGACTCCAGGTTGAGATTTGCGAGCTGGTGCCAACGGCGCAGCCACCTATTGTGATTAGTTCAGACTTTGGTCACGATGGATTTTTAGTGGAAGCCGAATCTGTGGGCGATGCGATTCGCTCGGCGTTGCGCGTTGCGGGTACAATATAGCCATCACCTCGAGCAGTTCGAGGAAAAACCAAAGGACAATTGTGGCTGGATTTAGTGCGCTCAAAAACAAGGGCAAAGCGAGCAAGGCAGGCAAAAGCGCGAAGAAAGCAGCGCCGGCAAAGAAATCGGTAGCGAAGAAAGCTCCTGCAAAGAAGGCAGTCGCTAAAAAAGCACCCGCCAAAAAGATTGCTCCAGCAAAGAAGCCAATAAAAGTTGAAGTCAAGAAAGAACTGAACGCCAAAGAAGTTCAGCAGCTCGTTGATTTAAAACGTTTGATTGCTCGTCACAATGAAATCGTTGCCGAACTCGCTGCTAGCGGAATTGATAATTACCGCAAAGCTGTCAAGAAAGAATTTATGGCTCTCGCTCAAGAGGCGCGCGCACTTGATGTTGAAATTCCGGTAGCGACAGAGAAAGCCCGCAAGGCGGGGCTTGGATCACCTAGTCGAATCCTTTCTAAAGCACAGTTGGCGTTGATTGCTCCGAAAGAAGAAGCCAAACCCGCAGGTGCTCAAGGAGCCACCAAGACTGGCAAGGCTGCTGTTGTCTTGGATGAAGATGGCAATGAAGTAGTCGTCGAAGAAGTAGAACTCGAAGATGTTGAGACTTTGATTGCAGAAGTTGCCGAAATTATTGATGCGGAAGCAGATGGCAAAGATCAACCGCGCGTTGTAACGCTCACTGATGATGCCAAAAATGAAGAAGGCTCATTCGTTCTCCTCGATTCAGATGCTGAAGAAGAGGAAGAAGATAAGAACGAGCGCGAAAAGCATAAGAAGGATCTGAAGAACGTCAATCTTGTCCTCGAGGCAATTAACGGCAAGATCCAGGGTGCAGTAGTTCCGCCAAAGCACAACATTGATCAAGCAGAGGCGAAGGCGCTCACCTTTAAGCAGATTCAACAGCAATTTGCGATGAATACCTTTAATGAAAAGTCTGCCAAGTTAATTGCTGAAGCAATTAACCAGGGGTATCTCAAGAATCTCGAAGACTTGCAGTACTTCTTTAATGAGCAAGCGAAATTTATTCAGACCGAAATTAAGCGCCTCCCGCCAGAACAGACCGTTCTCACCGCAGGTGCAACTGCTGACCCAGTAAAGGATTACCTCAAGCAAATCGGTCGTGTGGCGCTTTTGAATGCAGAGCTCGAAGTTGAACTGGCAACACGAGTTGAAGCAGGTCTCTTTGCTGAAGAGAAATTAAAGATCGAAAAGAAGATTGATAAGAAACTGAAGCGCGAACTTGAGTGGATCGTCGAAGATGGAAAGCGCGCCAAGAATCATCTTCTTGAAGCGAACTTGCGTCTGGTTGTTTCGCTAGCCAAGCGTTACACCGGTCGCGGTATGTTGTTCCTCGACTTGATCCAAGAAGGAAACCTCGGACTCATTCGCGCCGTTGAAAAGTTTGACTACACCAAGGGTTACAAATTCTCGACCTATGCGACCTGGTGGATTCGTCAGGCAATTACTCGCGCTATGGCAGATCAGGCGCGCACAATTCGTATTCCAGTACACATGGTGGAAGTCATCAATAAGTTGGCTCGTGTGCAGCGTCAGATGTTGCAGGATTTAGGACGCGAACCGACACCAGAAGAACTCGCCAAAGAATTAGATATGACCCCTGAAAAGGTTGTCGAAGTTCAAAAGTACGGTCGCGAACCAATTTCGCTTCACACACCACTTGGCGAAGAAGGCGATTCTGAATTTGGTGATTTGATTGAAGATTCTGAGGCAGTCAAGCCTGAAGAATCAGTGACATTCACAATTCTGCAAGAGCAGTTGATGCAGGTCCTCGGTGGACTTACCAATCGTGAAGCCGATGTCATCAAGGCTCGCTATGGACTTACTGATGGTCAACCTAAGACCCTTGATGAGATCGGAAAGGTTCACGGTGTAACCCGCGAACGTATTCGTCAGATTGAATCAAAGACTATGTCGAAGTTGCGTCACCCATCGCGATCACAATCACTGCGCGATTACCTCGACTAAATCAAGCGATGACAAACGCCAAAGTATTTATCAATCCGAAGAGCGGATCGATTCGTATCACTGGAACAGTTGACATGGTTGATGCTGAAGGCAATCTCATCGAAACTTTAGAGAATCCCAAGTTTTGTGGCTGCGGAACTTCAAAAGAAAAACCCCTGTGCGATGGTTCGCACAAGGGTTTAACTCAAAACTAATTCTTACTTCGCATCTACCAACTTTGCAGATTCATCATGAATCTTGGCAGATACAGTCTTTAACTTTTCAGCGTATTCCTTGCCGTGATGGGCACAGAAAAGTAGCTCTCCACCTGTAAGCAGCGTGGCACGGACATAAGCCTGTGCGCCGCAACGATCGCATCGATCGAGTGCATTAAGAGGTGTGGATTCGAGGATTACTTGCTCGGTCATCGCGCTCTCCTTATCGCTTCAGTGGGAAGTGTGTACTTCTTGGAACATCATGCCAGTTCCATTTATTCCCCGCAGGTTAAAAAGATTCCAATCTTGTTAATTTTCACCGTTTTTAGTGGCAAATATCGACTTTATATCAATATGTAGGACTCATTCGGCGCGCTTACCTAGATGCAAACGGTTTGCTGGCTAATCTTTGCCACCGTGGCCGACCAAGAAAATCTGACCCCAACGGCTGATCCAAAAGATAGCTACACCGCTAAAGATCTCTCCGTCCTTGAGGGCCTTGATGCAGTCCGCAAACGCCCAGGAATGTATATCGGGTCTACTGATTCGCGTGGCTTGCAACATTGTTTGTGGGAAATTATCGATAACGCAGTGGATGAATCACTTGCTGGCTTCTGTAAAAAGATTGAAATTAATCTCGAACCCGATGGATCTGTAGAAGTTCACGATGATGGTCGTGGAATTCCGGTAGATAAAGAACCTAAGACTGGTCTGACTGGCGTTGAAGTTGTCATGACCAAATTGCACGCAGGTGGAAAATTTGGTGGCGGTTCTTATGCAGCATCAGGTGGATTACACGGTGTTGGCGCATCGGTCGTCAATGCACTCGCAGAGCGATTGGATGTCGAAGTAGATCGCAACGGCAAAATTTATTGGATGTCATTTAAGCGGGGAGTTGCTGGCATCTTTGATGGTGATGGCCCCAAGGCAGAGTTCACACCGCAATCAGGGTTACGCACTATTGGAAAAATCTCCTCAAAGATTACCGGCACCCGAGTGAAGTGGTGGTCTGATCGCCAGATCTTCTTAAAGGATGCTGAACTGGATTTAGAAGATATTTATGCACGTGCTCGCCAAACTTCATTCCTTGTTCCAGGGCTATCCATCACCGTTAACGACAATCGCAAGAAAGAGAAGACCACGCAAGTCTTCTTTCACAAAGGTGGTATCTCCGAATACTGCGATTTCTTACAACCTGATCAACCAGTCGGTGATGTCATTCGCATTTATGGCACTGGTCATTACCAAGAGACCGTTCCGGTTCTCGACGATAAAGGCCATATGGTCTCAACAGATGTTGAGCGCGATATGGAGGTAGATATCGCTATGAAATGGGGCAATGGTTTTGAAACAACCATGCGCTCCTTCGTCAACATCATTGCCACCCCGAAAGGTGGATCACATGTGGTTGGTTTTGAACGAGCCATCACGAAAGCATTTAATGAAGCGATGCGAAGCGCCGGAATTCTCAAGAAGAATGAAGCTGACGTGATTAAAGATGATGTCATGGAAGGCCTTACCGTTGTGATCGCTGTTCGCATGACCGAACCACAATTTGAAGGTCAGACCAAAGAAGTTCTTGGAACAGCAGCTGCCACCAAGATTGTTTCCACTGTCGTAGGGGATAAGTTAAAGGAATTTTTCGGAACATCGCGCCGGATTGATAAGGCAAACGGCAAGTTGATCATGGAGAAAGTTGCGGCGGCATCACGTACCCGTATCAGTGCGCGCGCCCACAAGGATTTGCAACGTCGCAAGAATGCGCTCGAATCTTCATCGCTTCCAACTAAGTTATCTGATTGCCGATCTGAAGATGTCACACGTACTGAACTCTTCATCGTCGAAGGTGACTCCGCCCTTGGCACAACAAAGGCGGCGCGTAACTCAGAATTCCAGGCAATTCTGCCGATTCGCGGAAAGATTCTGAATGTTCAAAAAGCATCGCTTTCTCAAATGCTTGATGACAAAGAATGCGGCTCGATTATTCAAGTGATTGGCGCTGGGTCTGGTAAATCATTTGAACTTGATGAAGCGCGTTACGGTCGAATTATCTTGATGTCAGATGCTGATGTTGATGGTGCCCACATTCGCTGTCTCTTGCTGACACTGATGTATCGCTACATGCGTCCGATGCTGGATGCTGGTCGCGTCTTTGCAGCAATTCCACCACTTCACCGCATCGAAACTATTGGTGGGGGCGGTAAAAAAGGTGAGTACATCTATACATACTCTGATGATGAGATGAAGAAAGTAACTGCTGATTTAAAGAAGCACGGTAAGCGTTGGAAGGAGCCGATCCAGCGCTACAAGGGCTTGGGTGAAATGGATGCCGATCAACTCCGCGAAACGACGATGGATCCAGATCACCGGACGCTGCGCCGCATCACAGTTCCTGATGCAGAGGCGGCGGAGAAGATGTTCGAACTTTTGATGGGTTCCGAAGTAGCGCCGCGCAAAGAATTTATTGCAACAGCTGAAATCGATCGCGAGCAGATCGACGCCTAATCAGTCGGTTAGTCGATACTGACGAGATCGAAGTATTCCTCTTTCCAAATATCTTCATCGCCATCAGGTAACAAGATAACCCGCTCTGGTTTGAGCGCTTGAACAGCACCTTCATCGTGAGATACAAGAACAACTGCTCCCTGATATTCAGCTAGCGCTCCCAGGATTTCTTCACGAGATGCCGGGTCTAAGTTGTTGGTTGGCTCATCAAGCAAGAGCACGTTGGCAGATGAGACGACCAGAGTTGCAAGAGCTAAACGGGTTCGCTCTCCACCCGAAAGAACTTTTACTGGTTTATGGACATCATCTCCAATAAAGAGAAATGAGCCGAGCACATTGCGCGCTTCTGGTTCACGCAAATCGGATTTGGCAGAGAGCATGTTCTCCAAGATGGTGCGCTCAAAATCCAGCATTTCATGCTCCTGCGCGTAATAACCAAGTTTGAGGCCATGGCCATGTTCGACTTTTCCGGTGTCAGATTCGAGTTGATTAGCCAGAATCTTTAGAAGCGTAGTTTTTCCTGCACCATTGAGCCCAAGAATGACAACGCGCGATCCCTTGTCGATGATGCAAGAAACATCGGTAAAAATTTCAAGTGAACCGTAATTCTTAGATAGTTCTTCTCCGGATAGCGGAGTCTTGCCACATGGAGAAGGCGTCGGAAAGCGAAGTTTGGCCACTTTATCTTTAACGCGAACTTCTTCAAGGCTGCTGCGCAACTTTTCAGCGCGACGTAACATGCCTTGGGCTGCAGTGGCTTTGGATGCTTTGGCGCGCATTTTCTCGCCCTGCTTCTGCAGAATTTCAGCTTTCTTTTCAGCGTTGGCACGTTCTTTCTTGCGGCGATGTTCATCTTGTTCGCGTTGCAAGAGATATTGCTTCCAGCCCATGTTGTAGACATCAATGACGTTGCGATTGCCATCGAGATAAAAGACGCGATTGACAACGGTTTCAATCAAATTAACATCGTGGGAGATGATGACAAGTCCACCTGAATAGTTAATAAGGTAATTTCGTAGCCAAATAATCGAGTCGGCATCTAAGTGGTTGGTTGGCTCATCGAGCAAAAGTGTTTCAGCACCTGAAAAGAGAATGCGCGCTAATTCAATACGACGTCGTTGACCACCAGAGAGAGTGTCGAGTTGATTGTGAAAGACTGCTTCTGAAACGCCAAGTGAAGTCGCAATTGCTTCAGCTTCGGCTGTTGCTGCATAACCGCCGGCGGCGTTGAACTCTGCGTCAACGCGGGTGTATCGCTCGAGCGCCTTTTCCAGTTCTGCACCTTCGGCAGTTGCCATTTCTGCTTCGACTTGCGCCATCCGAATCGCGATTTGATCCAAGTCTCGAGCAGAGAGAATTCGATCAATGGTGGTTCCTTGATCTTCACCAGTCCGCGGATCTTGGGGGAGGTAACCAATTTTTCCGGTGCGCTGCACTGCACCACCTGCAGGAAGATTTTCGCCAGCTAAAACTTTGGCGAGCGTTGATTTACCTGCGCCATTTCGACCAACAAAACCAATCCGATCGCCATGATTGATACGCACATTGACTCCAGAAACCAGGAGTCTTGCCCCGGCACGTAATTCAAGGGCAGATGTTGCAATCATTTGGCAGAGTGTACTGTTTTGAGCAATTCGATAGCACTATAGACTCGTAACGTGGTCACATGGGCGTTTATATTTGCGGCGGTAGCGCTGATTCCAATATTTCTTTATCAAATACGTATTACTCGACGGATCAATAGAAAATTGAGTAAGTTGATTGAGTCTGCGAGTGCTAATCGAGTGACTGCAAAAAATCAAAAGGAAGAGGCTTGGCAGCATTATCGACAATCTGAGTTCTATGCCCAACTGTTACTCGCATTAAAACCCTTGGCACCGATTCCAGCACTTCGCAGTTGGGCAGCTTCGCCCGATTTACTTCTAACGCTCTTCCATCTCACTCAAAAACACCGACCGCGAGTTATTGTCGATCTTGGTTCGGGAGCATCTACTTTGGTTCTGGCAAAGGCAGCACCAGAAGCCGAAATCTTTAGCATTGATAACTCAGATGAATATGCCAATAAGACTGCGGAGTTGTTGAAGGATCATGGAATCACTCACGTTTCCTTACGAGTTGCTCCACTTTCCATTGATGGGTCGGGAATTGAGTGGTATCAGCGTGAGGCATTCGCTGATATTTCTAAGATTGATCTACTTTTTGTTGATGGTCCTCCTGGTTCAAAAAATTCGACTGCTCGCCACCCTGCTTTCTATGAACTTCGCGAAAAATTATCGCCAAATGCAATTGTGGTAATCGATGATGTGAATCGTGATGGAGAAATGAAGTTGGCGCAATTATTTGCGGAATCACTTCCCTCGCACTCTTTGGAAATCCTGAGCCACGAAAAGGGTACTGCTGTAATTAAACCTGCTTAATCATCCTTACCAATTCGGGTGCGACGAGGAATTGCAAAAGATTTTGCTACAGCAGAGAGCTCATCAGATACCTGTACGCGGATTGCTTCATCATCTTTAAGTAATTTGCTGAGAGCAGCGATTGTCGCCTTTAATTCTTTCGATTCAGTTTCGAGCTCTAATTTGCTCATTTTGGTAAGACGGCGAAGCGGCATATCGAGAATATATGTAGCTTGCTCATCATTAAGTTTGAAATCCTTGATCAGTTTCTCTTTGGCAGCTGCCGCATCATCGCTACCACGAATGATTTTGATGACTTTGTCGATATCGATAATTGCTTTGAGAAGGCCATCAACGAGCAAAAGTCGATCCTCAGCTTTTGCTTTGCGGAATTGAGAGCGGCGTCTGACTACTTCGATGCGGTGATCAATAAAGACTTGAAGCAATTCTTTGAGTCCGAGAGTTTGAGGCTTGCCTCGCACGAGCGCGACAGCGTTAATAGCAAAGGCATCTTCCATGGGAGTTAACTTGTAGAGCTTTTCGAGAACATCTTCTGGCTCAAAGCCATTCTTTAGCTCAATCACAACGTTGGTGCCAGTTTGTCCATCGGTAAGGTCGACGATGTCAGAGATACCTTGAATCTTCTTTGCCTTCACCAATTCAGCAATGCGCTCAACAACCTTTTCGGGCCCGATATTAAAGGGAAGTTCCTTGATAACGATTCCCATTTTGCGAGAAGTGACTTTGCTAATTTCAGTAGTGGCACGGACCTTAAATGAGCCTTTGCCAGTTGCATAGGCTTCACGAACGCCATCAAGACCAACAATTTCTCCACCAGTTGGGAAATCTGGTGCAGGAAGGTGTTTCATCAATTGATTGAGGGTCGCTTTCGGATTTTCAATCAGATATTTGGTTGCAGCAATTACCTCGCCTAAGTTATGTGGCGCCATATTGGTAGCCATACCGACAGCGATTCCTGATCCACCATTTACTAATAAATTAGGGAATGCAGCTGGCAGGACTAGCGGTTCAGCAAGTTGGCCATCGTAATTGGGTCCAAAATCAACAGTGTTTTCATCAGCTTCTGCCACCATCGAAATTGCAGAAGGAGCAAGACGAGCTTCGGTGTAACGCATCGCTGCAGGGCCTGCATCAAGTGAACCAAAATTTCCGTGGCCATCAATGAGCGGCAGTTGCATAGAAAAACTTTGTGCCATGCGAACGAGCGCATCGTAAATTGCGCCATCACCATGTGGGTGTAACTTACCCATCACTTCACCGACTACACGTGCGCTCTTTACATGGCCGCGATCTGGGCGTAATCCCATATCGCTCATCTGGTGCAAGATGCGACGGTGGACAGGTTTTAGACCATCACGTGCGTCAGGAAGTGCTCGTGAATAAATTACGGAGTAGGCATATTCAAGAAATGATTCAGACATTTCTGAAGAGACATCGATATCGACAATCTTGCCGGGAAATTCACCAGGCTTTGGACCGTGAACTTTCGTCGACTTCTTTGGCGCTGCAGTCTTCTTCGTTGCCATGGCGGGTATTCTGCCAATGTAAGTGGCTAAATCTTGGTACCTACACGCGGTCTGGCCCCGAGTATTGCGACACATTGGGCAGCAACATTGCATGCTTTCGCTAATGAAGTGGCTAAATCTCCAGTTTCTTCAAATTCTGAAATAAATCCTGCAGCAAAGGCATCGCCGGCACCGGTTGTATCAACCACATGAGTTGTCATCGCCGCAACCTTTTCAATATTGCTATTGCGGTTCTTTGCAATCGCACCACTTGCGCCTAATTTAATGACCACAGTACCAACCAGATTATTTAGATAATCAAGTGCTTCATCGTGGCGTGATTTTCCAGAGAGATATTCAGCTTCTTCTTCATTCAGCAACAGAACATCAAAGTGAGTGAGCCAATCAAGTATCTCTGACTTTTCTACTGCCTTCATTCCACCTACAGATGCAGGATCAAAATAGATTCTTAGCCCAGCGCTCTTGATTTTCTTCATCATCGCCAAGACTCCAGAGCGGGAAGCAGGATCTAAAGGGGAGTAACCAGATAGGTAGACCGCATCAAATCCGTGAAGTTCTGGAAGATCTTCAAGTGTTAATCCTGAGTTGGCGCCATTGTCAGGAAACATCGTGCGTTCACCTGTTGGATCAACAAGAACAACAACAACTCCAGAATGAGCTCCAGCTTTTACCAAATCGTGATGGTGTACCCCAAAGGCATCAAACTCGCTTTGTAGCGCAGCCCCAGCAGAATCTTTTCCAACATGACCCACGATGGTGGATTGGTTCCCGGTGCACGCTATCCAAGAAGCAACATTCCCTGCTGCACCGCCACCATGAGTTGATATATCTGATTCGGTATCACTGCCGTAGTTGATAGCGCTTGGCAGCACCTTAATTTTGGTGACAACATCCAACATCACATCACCAATGCAGAGAATATGTGATGACATGAAATCAACCCCTATGAAAGGGCTGCCACTGCAATATCTGCTGCGAGTGCAGAATTGGATTTGATGATGTCGATATTTACCTTCAGCGATTCACCTTCTGATGCAGTGTGAAAGTGCTCGAGCAAAAATGGCGTGACCGCTTTTCCAGTGATGCCCTGTGCGGCAGCGCCCGCAAGACCGCTCTTGAGAATTGCATCATGCCTGGTGCGATCCATCTCGTGTTCCACAGGGTTAGCAATAATCAGTGCATGGTGATCAGTAGCTAATCCTTTACGGGCTTTGATGATGGCGGCAATTTCGCCAGCGCTATTTGCCTGATGCTCCAGAGCAAAACCAGAATCAGTCAGATAGAAACCAGGAAAACGATTAGTTTTAAATCCAATCACGCCGATAGCCAGAGTCTCTAAACGTTCTAGCGTTGCTGCCACGTCCAAAATTGATTTCACGCCAGCACATACAACTGTAATGTCGAGGTTTGCGAGAGCAGTTAAATCTGCTGATTCATCAAATGATTCATTTGCTCCACGGTGAACTCCGCCAAGTCCTCCAGTTGCAAAGGTGTGGATGCCTGCGAGCACTGCAATATGTGCTGTGGCAGCAACAGTTGTGGCGGCGCTCTTTCCGGTTGCGGCAATAATTGCTAAGTCTCGGGTTGATGCCTTAACAATGTCATCGCGATTTGCAATAGCAACCAGTTGCTCATCGGTTAATCCCACCAATACTTTTCCATCCAGAATTGCAATGGTGGCTGGAGTGGCACCATGTGAACGGACGATTTCTTCAACTTCACGGGCCACCTGCAAATTAGATGGACGTGGTAATCCATGGCTGATGATGGTTGATTCCAAAGCGACAATTGGTTTATGTGCAGCAAGTGCTGCTGCAACTTCAGGAGATAGTGTTAATCCGAGAGCGCTCATAATGCGAACAATACTCGTGAGAAGATACCGCCGTGCACTTGACGCAAGTAATGCCCGCCATCTTTGCTAACCTCGGTTTACCTGGCGTTACTGACGATATCGGGTGCGGAGAATCTCCATCAGGCCGCGAAGTTCTTTTTCTTGTTGATGGATTAGGTGCAGACGTCATCGCGAATTACCAAGATCAAGTTCCAACCCTTGCTCGTGCTATCTCTAAAGGTATTGTGAAAACTTCATTTCCCACGACCACTGCAACAAGCTTGGCAACTCTGACAACTGGTGCATTGCCTGGCGCGCATGGAATGTTGGGTTACACCGTTCGAGTTCCGCGTAGTGGTGGAAGAATTCTTAACTCACTGAAGTGGGATGAGCGAGTAGATCCACAAACATGGCAACCTGTGCCAACTCTCTTTGAACGTGCAACCCATGCTGGAATCAACACCACTCATGTCGCTGCGAAACGGTACGAAGATTCTGGATTCACTCGTGCAGTCTTTCGAGGTGCTCAGTACAAAGGTGCCAACATTGCTGCAGATTTAGTTGCAGAGACTGTGCGCGCACTCGAAAAAACTCCATCTTTTGTCTACTTATATGTCAACGATGTCGATTCGGCTGGACACTCTGATGGAGTTGGATCTGAGAAATGGTTAGCAGCGCTCACTGCGGTTGACCAGTTGGTTGCAGCACTTCTTGAAAAGGTGCCTACCGGTACCAGAATCTGGATCTGTGCCGATCACGGCATGATAAACGTGCAAGAGAAGATTTATCTTGGGCGCGAGAATTCATTATTAACTGACGTAGAAACAATTGCAGGCGAGCCCCGCATGCGCCATATATACCTGTCGACAAACTCCGAGAGCGCTGCTCAGGAATTAATGCAGCGGTGGAAATCTGAGCTCGGCAACTTTGTCACGATGTATTCCCGGAAAGATGCGATCAACGCCGGAATTTTTGGTAATTCTGTCTCAGATGATGCAGCAGATCGCATGGGTGATGTCATCGCGATAGCGCAAGGAAATTGCGTGTTACTTGAACCAGAACGTGCTGAAAAAGAGGCGACCATGGTCGGTCATCATGGTGGAGATAGTGAGATTGAAAGTTCAGTACCGCTCTTACTTGCGCAGCCGTAATTAGTTGTTAGGTGGTTCTTCTTCGCTCTTCTTGCCAAACATAATTTCATCCCATGAGGGAACTTTGGCGCGAGCGGTAATGCCATCTTCTGCATCAGCAGCAGAAGGTGTTTCGCGAATGACGGCAAGACGTGGCGTTTCAGTTTTCTCTTCTACGGGTTCGAAGAGATCTGCAATCCGCGGAATTTCACGCTTTGGTTCTTCCACTCGAGATGGATGAGATGGTGGACTGTAAATCATTCCGGTTGATGCAGTGCGGGCCGGCGCTTCTTCATCAATTAACCAGGCGCCATTGTTGTCGGTGGCAGAAAGCGCTCTGCGCGCCATATCAAAGTTCCAGGTTGCAACTCCCGAGCCATCGCGATTAGGAAAGTGCATTTCAATGTGCCAAATACCATCGGGAAGGCGCCAGGTGTTCCAAGTAATTTCTTCCTTATCGACTCCACGTGGAGTCAACTTAGCCAGAACAACATCAATAAATGTGAGGTCATTGCGGTAAGCATCTTTGCGCATAATTAATTCGCGAGCTCGATCCAAGATGTATTCACGCTCTTGCATGATTGGACCAGAGAATCGCTCTACCTTTTCGAGTGATATCTGACCTTCACGTGCCACGCTTTCAAAACTTTCACCAGCGCGAAGACGGCGCTGAATTTCCTTGACCGACATCGTCTCTACTTCATCAACGCTGGGGACTGAAGCGAGTCGTGGTTGATTGACAGTTGCACGAAGTGTGTCGCTGATTCGAAGTGAATAATTATTTCCCGCGTTATCAACGAGCGAGAGGTGGCCACCATCTTCGGACTTACCGGTTAGACGGAGTTCACTCATGGGCTGAGAATAACTGATGGGGTGGTAATTTTTCGAGAGGAAGCCCCCTAGACTGCAGTTGTGTACGGCGAATTGCTCGAATTAGCGCAAAGAGTTGGCCGTGATGCTGGCGCCCTCCTAATGGAACGTCCTCCCGCTTTTGAAATTGAATCAAAATCCACTGCTATTGATATTGCAACACAGATGGATAAGAAAGCCGAGAAATTCATTGTTGAATCTCTTCTTGCTGCGCGGCCAGACGATGGAATCATTGGAGAAGAAGGCGCGGCAGTTCCTAGCAAATCAGGTATCACGTGGGTGATAGATCCACTCGATGGAACTGTTAATTATTTTTATGGATTACCTGGCTGGAATGTCTCGATTGCAGCGCGCGATGATCAAGGTTCAGTTGTAGGTGTCGTCACTGCTCCGACAATTAATTCAACCTGGTGGGCAACTCGTGGCGGTGGAGCTTTTTACAACGGCCATGCAATTCGGTGCAATGACCCCATTGCTTTAGATCGAGCGCTGATAGCAACAGGATTTCAATATGACTTGGCTCATCGCATTTCACAGTTAAATGATTTAACAAAACTTGTGCCAGTAGCTCGTGATGTCAGACGCAATGGCGCAGCGGCAGTTGATCTCTGTCATGTTGCCATGGGTGCACTCGATGCATATTACGAAGATGGACTCAAGGATTGGGATTGGGCAGCGGGCGGACTTGTTGCTACCGAGGCGGGTGCCACTTTTGCGCAATTTGGTTCTGGTCCGATGCAGACAACTTTGGCCGCTGGACCGACGTTGCACCGGGAGCTAGCAACCTTGTTGGGGCTAGCCAAATAACGCTCAATCGGGGACCGATTTACGCTTAAGGCCCGAAATATGGCAAGATACGCAGTCTGCACGGCAAGGCTTCGTGCTCATATAGATAGGTAACGAACAGGAATCACCATGAACATTCTCGACGTAGTAGATGCTGCCTCACTCCGCAAGGACATTCCACAGTTCCGCGCTGGAGATGAGTTGAAGATTCATGTTCGCGTTATCGAAGGTAACAAGTCTCGTCTTCAGGTTTTCCAAGGAATCGTTATCGCTCGTCAAGGTGATGGCGTGCGCGAAACATTCACAATCCGCAAGGTGTCATACGGTGTTGGCGTTGAACGTACCTTCCCTGTACACACACCTGTCATTGAAAAGATTGAATTGGTAAAGAAGGGCGAAGTTCGTCGCGCCAAGCTGTACTTCCTCCGCGATCTTCGCGGCAAGGCTGCCAAGATTCGCGAAAAGCGCGATGGCGTTGAAGGTTACGGTGA
>CALMJL010000147.1 GCA_937864425.1 uncultured Candidatus Planktophila sp. | reverse complement strand
GCAGTTGTGGGAGGTTTTATCCTTGCAACAATTCACAACGCCTTAACCTTTACCTGGTTCTCTCTTCTCATTCTTGGAGCAGGTTTTGCCAAGCAAACTCTTAAGAATCCAAAGGTCCAAAAGGTGGTAGAGAGAGTCTCTGGAATTGCATTGATCGGTTTTGGTGTGCGAATTGCGCTAGAAAAGACGGCCGCTTAACCATCGGATTACCCAATGTTCATCTTGAGCAGGCATGATGGTACCGTGAAAGGGTTGCCAAGTCCTTACAGGGATCGTGAACTGAGCTGGCTCGATTTCGATACACGAGTTCTTGAACTAAGTGAAGACCAAAGCATTCCTCTTCTCGAGCGCGTGCGTTTCTTGTCAATATTCTCATCGAATCTAGATGAATTCTTTATGGTTCGAGTTGCTTCAGTTAAAGCAAAAATTCAGCGGGGTATCTCCTCAATCAACAGTGCTGGACTCACACCATTCGAACTCCTCGGGATGATTCAAGAGCGCACTCAACAGTTAGTAAGCCGACAAGCTGAACTATTTAAAAACGAATTAATTCCCGAACTCAGTCGATACGGGATTGAATTTGCCAGGATAGAACAACTTACTGATGATGAAAAAAATGGTCTCAAAGATTATTATGATGCAAGGATTTTTCCGGTTCTCACACCTCTTGTTGTAGATCCCTCACATCCTTTCCCTTATATTTCTGGATTATCACTTAACATTGGCGTAAATATTGAATCAAGCGAAGATCATGATATTTCATTCGCTCGCGTCAAAATCCCTACAAATTTGCCAAGATTTATCCGTACTTCTGACTCTACAAAGCATCGATTTGTTTTGATTGATGATCTTATTGTCGAGAATTTATCTGCGTTATTTCCTGGAGTAAAAATCAAAGAGCATTTTTTCTTTAGGGTTACCCGCAATCAAGATCTTGATCTTGACGAAGAAGAGAGCGAAGATCTTCTTGAATCAATGGAAAAGGAATTGACGCGTCGACGTTTTGGTCCTCCCGTCCGCTTAGAAGTAGATAAAGTAATTGCACGAGAGCTTCTAGAGGAATTGATGGGAGAGCTCGAAATAGAACCACAAGACGTCATCAAATATGACTCCCCCTTGGACTTGATGGCTCTTAGTCAGATTGCTGACTTAGATTTTCCTGAACTAAAGTTTCCAGCTTTTAGAAGCGAAATTTCCCCTGAAATTCGAGAGGCGGAAACGCCAGAGAGCTTCTTCGCTGCACTTCGAAAAAATGAAATTCTGCTCCACCACCCTTATCAATCATTTACCTCTTCCGTTGTCCGCTTCTTAGAAAATGCTGCTCGAGATCCACATGTATTGGCAATTAAACAAACCCTGTATAGAACTTCTGGTGATTCGCCCATTGTTGAGGCGCTTATTGAGGCTGCCGAAGCCGGAAAACAAGTTCTGGCGGTAGTGGAAATTAGAGCGCGTTTCGATGAGATGGCGAACGTTCGCTGGGCTAGAAAACTGGAAGAAGTTGGTGTGCATGTTGTGTACGGACTTATGGGGTTAAAAACCCATGCCAAACTTTCATTAGTCGTGCGAGACGAAGGAAATGGGTTAACGCGCTATTGCCACGTTGGTACTGGAAATTACAACCCAAAGACTGCGCGTTTCTATGATGACTTAGGTTTACTGAGTTCAGACCCAGTTCTGGGAGATGATTTATCTCGATTATTTAATGAGCTATCTGGTTATTCAACCAAACATGAATATACGCGTATCTTGGTTGCACCACACAGTTTAAGAAATAGTTTATTGTCCAAAATTCGTCGTGAAATCCGCCATCACCAAGATGGGAAACCGGCATGGATCAGGTTTAAGTTAAATTCACTTCTGGATGAAGAAATTATTGGAGCTTTGTACGAAGCTGCTGAATTTGGAGTGAAAATTGAGATTGTCGTACGTGGCATTTGTGCCTTGAAATTTACTTCTCAAGCTCAACGTGAAAATATCAAAGTTCGTTCGATTTTGGGAAGATTTCTTGAGCATTCACGTATTTACTATTTTAAGAATGATAGTGCTGAGGAATACTTCATCGGCAGTGCCGATATGATGCATCGAAATCTAGATCGTCGTGTAGAGGCTTTAGTCAGAATAGAAAATGATAAGCATAAACTTAGACTGAAGGGGATTCTCGATGATTCGTTCTCCGATCAGTACTCAACATGGACATTGCAGGACGATAATTCTTGGGATCGAAAAACGTTCGACCTAGATGGAAAGCGTTTGGTAAATTTCCAAGACCACTTCGTAGATCGGCATAACAAAGCATGATCAGAGCAGCTGGTGCACTGCTTTGGAGACAATCGTCTCCTGATTCAATTGAAATTGGACTCGTGCATCGGAGTCGATATAACGACTGGACTATACCGAAAGGGAAAATAGAGGACGGTGAGTCCGCCATCGCTTGCGCCTACCGCGAGATTTTCGAAGAGACTGGAATCAAGGCTGAATTTACGCGCCATCTCGCTACGGTTGAGTACACAGATAATGGCATCCAAAAACGAGTTAAATATTGGGTTGCAGAAAGTGTTGGTCATTCCACTTTCATTCCCAACGAGGAAGTATCCGAACTTGTTTGGAATAAGCCAAATGACGCAATTGAATTGGCTACTTACCAGACCGATAAAGACCTTATAAAGAAATTTTTAGAGATAGGTGGTTCCACAGACACGCTCATAATCTTGCGCCACGCGAAAGCGCTAGATCGAGGAGATTGGGATGATCAAGATTCTCTCCGTGTATTAAGTGAAAAGGGATTCTTGCAAGCTGAACAATTGGTTAATCACCTCGAGCCATTTAAGATCGAAGAAATTTACTCATCAGATTTTACTCGCTGCGTACAGACCGTGACTCAACTCGCACAAGCTCGAGGAATAACGATTGTGGAATCAACTCAGATAAATGAAGAAATCTTTGAAGAAGATCCTGAAAAATCTATCACCTTTACAAATGCTCTCAAGCAGGATCAGAAAGATATTCTTATTTGTAGCCATAACCCTGTAATTCCTACTATCTTGAGAGGTATTCTCAATTCAAAATTAAGAAATAACGAAATTATCAAGCTAGAGCCTGGAGATGCTTGGCTTGTCCATAGAATCAAGGGAGAAGTTGTCGCTCTCGATTATCTTCCGATAGGTAACTAGCGCTCAATCCAATCCAGGCGATGGAGCACGATTCCCTCGCGCAGCGCCCAAGGGCAAATGTGAATCTCTTGTAATTTGAGCGTTCGCATGAGTTGTCTTGCCACCATGGCGCCAGCAACTAATTGATGAGCTCGCTCATTGGACACTCCAGGTAATTCTCGTCTTTCATCAAGAGAAAGCTCCTGCAATTTAGGTGTGACAGTTTCGATTGAATCTAAAGTCAAGTGATGGCCATTTTTTGGATACGCATATTGCGACAACTTCGCTAGTGTCCTGAAAGTTTTGCTTGTTCCTGTCGCGGTATTTTTCTCGAATGTTGCAAGTGAGCGAGTTAGTGGTTCTAGGTGTTCTTCGATGTGCTCGTCAAGAGACTTCAATGATTTGGCTGTAAATGGATCTCCTTTAAGGAAATTTCGCGTAAGTCTTCCCGCACCAAGTTGCATTGAAGATTTGAAGCTAGGTTCTTCTTCGGAACCACGTGCAACTTCGAGTGATCCACCACCAATGTCGAGAACAAGTAAATCCCCTGCAGACCATCCCAGCCAGCGCCGGGCTGCCAAGAATGTAAAGCGCGCTTCCTCTTCTCCAGTTAGAACCTGTAAGTCAATTCCACAGGCTTCATTCACATGAGCAATAACTTCATCCGAATTAACAGCCTCTCGAATCGCGGAAGTTGCAAATGCCAATAATTCATCAATATTTAAATGCTGTGCAGCTGCCATATTCTTTTGAATTGAATCTGTGATTGCAGAAATACCAGCATCGCTGATTGCAC
Organism: uncultured Candidatus Planktophila sp.; assembly: GCA_937864425.1. Lineage (GTDB taxonomy): Bacteria > Actinomycetota > Actinomycetes > Nanopelagicales > Nanopelagicaceae > Planktophila. The sequence continues at coordinate 3,073 of CALMJL010000147.1, read as the reverse complement.
CATTGGCATCTAGATACTCAGTTAATCTAATTACAGACTTATAGGAAGAATTTGGGATTGGTGGTCCTCCCAAGTGGGCATCTACTACCTGTAAATGAATGGTGTTGGAACCAACATCAAGCACACCTAATCGCACATGCGAAGTGTATTAAGACTAAGCAGAAACTCCCATGAGGTGCTCCATCGCGAGTTGGTCGAGAATTTCATAACCATAGCCACGTTTTCCAGCAATTTCTGGATCAAAGACATCACTGTGCAAATCTTTCCAAGTTTCGCCAGCCGCCAATGTTGGTTCAGTAAGACCTGGAATATTTGATGCTTTCATCGCTTCAATCACGCGAGGGTCCTTTCGATATGCCGCAGCGCGTTCCTTGAGAATCAAATACATCCGCATATTTGATGATGCAGATGCCCACACTCCTGAATCATCGTCAGTCCGCACTGGCTTATAGTCAAAGTGCTTGGGACCTGAGTATTGATAGCGCTCAAGCAGATCTACCAAGAAGAAGGCGCTCTTGAGATCACCATGACCAAAGACGAAATCTTGGTCGTACTTTGGCCCACGTTGTCCATTGAGGTCGATATGGAACAACTTCTTCTGCCAAAGCGCTTGCGCAATACCATGAACAAAATTGAGATTTGCCATTTGTTCATGGCCAACTTCTGGATTCAATCCCACCAATTCTGGGTGATCTAGCATCTGGATAAATCCAAGTGCATGGCCGATAGTTGGCAAGAAGATATCTCCGCGGGGTTCATTTGGCTTGGGTTCAATTGCAAACTTAATGTCATATCCCTTGTCGATTACATATTGACCTAATACGTTGAAACCCTCTTTGTAACGCTCAAGCGCGACATAGGCATCTTTAGAACTTTCAGATTCTGCGCCTTCGCGTCCACCCCAACAGACATAGATTTTTGCCCCTAGCTCTGCCGCAAGATCTAAATTGCGCATTACTTTTCGAAGGGCAAAACGTCGTATATCTCTGTCATTACTTGTAAGAGCCCCATCTTTAAATACTGGATGGCTAAACAAATTTGTTGTAGCCATTGGGACTTTCATTCCAGTATCGGCAAGAGCCTTTTTAAATCGCTCAATGTGCCCTTGGCGGACTGAGTCAGTGGAGCCGAAAGGAATGACATCATCATCGTGAAAAGTAACTCCATACGCGCCACGTGCGGCAAGTTCGTGCACTGAACGGACCGGATCAAGTGCATCTCTTGTTGGATCTCCAAATGGATCACGTGCTTGCCAACCAACAGTCCAAAGTCCAAAGGTAAATTTATCCGCAGGTGTTGGCGTATGAGTCATGGCAATAGCCTAGTAGACAGCGAGCGGCAATTAAAGAGTGGAGATTTTTACGCAGGTGCGTATTCGCCGGTCACCAAGAAGTACACACGACGAGCGACAGATACTGCGTGATCTGCATACCGCTCGTAGTAACGTCCAAGCAATGTGAGATCAATGGCAGAATCCACTCCCTTGTTCCAGGAGGAACTCGTAAGAACTGAAATCACTTCACGATGCAGTTTATCCATCTCGTCGTCATCTTTTTCTACTTCAAGTGCAAGTAAAGTGTTACGAGATTCAATCACAGTGGCAACTTTTCTAGCGATATTTTCCGCAACAATTCCCATTTGCCGAACAGTGTCGTGCAATTCATTCGGAACAGCAGAGTTAGGATGTCGTACTCGAGCAACTTTTGATATGTGATGTGCTAAATCACCCATTCGTTCTAAATCTGCACTCATACGAAGTGCTGTAACTAGGGCACGTAAGTCTGAAGCAACTGGTTGCTGTCGGGCGATGATGTCAATGATTCTTGAATCTAATTCATGTTGATAATTATCAATTTTTCCATCATAGGAAATAACTTCTTCAGCCAAATGTAAATCTGCCGAAATGAGAGATTGGGTAGCCTTATGGATCGAATCACTCACCATCTGCGCAAGGTCTACGAGGGACTGAGAAACACCATCGAGTTCTTCCTGAAACACCGAGCGAATGAGAGCCATTGGGTAAAAATAGAGGCAATCGGTGAATAATGGAAATCATCCGCGTGAACGGACGGTTAACTGGGGCACCCCCGCATTAGGCTTCTCACATGTGGTTTCGAAAAGTTGATTTAGAAACTCCAAACACCTCAACACCGAATTATGTTTTAGATTTGATTAATCACCTTAATGAGGATGTCCTTCTCATAGGTGATGGAGAAAAAATTCTGCTTTCTTCCGAGGGCATAGAAAATCTGAATGTAGTTCGAGAAGGAAACTTTCTATCACCCGAGCTTGCTGCAATTATTCGTGCCGTTAGGCGCACAAATAGCCCACATACCGGAAAGTTAGAAGTTGCACGCGGTCCAATCGGAGATGGTGTTCGCGAACTCACCTTAAAGGTTGTCGCATTAGAAAATGGTGGGAAGATTCTAGTTTTAATTAGTGATGAATCTGAAGCCCAACGCGTTCATGAAGTTCGACGAGATTTTGTGGCAAATATCTCTCACGAATTAAAAACCCCAATTGGAGCACTTTCTCTTCTGAGTGAAGCAGTTCTATCAGCCAAAGACGACCCTGAATCAGTCACGAAATTTGCAACAAGAATGCAACATGAAGCTAAGAGGCTTACCGACTTAGTTCAGGAAATTATCAATTTAAGTAGGTTACAAGATTCAGATCCGCTGAGTGTTGCTGAGGAAGTTAGTGTGAACGACATAATCCAAGTTGCAGTAGATCAAAGTCAAACAGTCTCTCAATCTCGCAAAATCGATATTCAATACGTGAAATCTGATGATGCAAATGTCCTTGGAGATGGAGAACAAATAACCATGGCGGTCCACAACTTAATCGAGAACGCAATTAACTATTCACCGATTGGTACTAAGGTTTCTGTAACAACTGTGGTCGACCGCGATATTGTGCAAATATCAGTGACAGACCAAGGAATCGGAATTCCAGAATCAGATCAGGAGCGAATTTTCGAGCGCTTCTACCGTGTTGATCCTGCTCGCTCGCGCGAAACAGGAGGCACAGGTCTTGGTTTATCAATTGTGAAACATGTGGCGGTAAAACATGG
>CALMJL010000146.1 GCA_937864425.1 uncultured Candidatus Planktophila sp. | reverse complement strand
CGTAAGGCTGTGGCGCGTGAAACCTTGTTGAAATTTGCTGGCCTGCAGTAGGCCTTAACCCTTAAGTCACGCTACATTCACTTGTGCGTCACCCGACTTTCGCCATTTACTGGTTGAGTGCCCACCATGAAAACCTTAAAACCTAAATTTTTTGTAGGAGGACTCGGCTTAACTGCTGCACTTCTCCTATCGGTTCTCACACCGGTTGCATCGGCAATTACTTACTCACTGCCCAACGCGCCTACCAGTGTTACCTCGTATCTTGGCGCAGGTGGCGTAGTCGTGCGCTGGACACCTGGTGCGAATGTAGACCCAGCAGTGACCGGATATATTGTCTCCGCAGGCGCGGGTTCATGTCCGATATTTGTACCGGCCAAAAACAATAACGTAGTAACGATGCCAGTTGTTATGGGGCAACCAGCGGGAACTCCGGTTGTACAAGCGGTAAATGAATATGGATTCTCTAAGCCAACTGCATCTACTAAGAGTTACTCAGCTGCACAACTAGCCACTGTAGCTTCTTCGATTAATAAGGCAGTACAAGTTCTGCAGCTAAGCGATCTACATGGAGCAATCGAAGTTGGGAATTCTTTTGGTGCTGCACTACTTACGAGCAATTGGGATGCGGATAGAAAAGCAAACCCAGCAACTATCGCGCTTTCCTCTGGAGACAACATTGGAGCAGCTCCTCCAATCTCAACTGAATTTGAAGAAATTCCGACAATTGAAGCTCTCAATTCTGCAAAATTAGATGTCTCAATTCCAGGAAATCATGAGCACGATCGAAATCTAGATCACTTGAAGAAAATCATTGGTCTATCAAATTTTGAGTGGGTCGTATCTAATTATGATGCAGATTCACTTGATGTTCTCAAGTCTGGTGAAAAGCAGATGAAGAGCTACACGGTTATTGAGCGTGGTGGAGTAAAGATTGGCGTAGTGGGATCGAACACGCAAGAAACTATTGAGCAGGTCTTTCCTGGCAACCTTGATTACAAGACGGCATCTGGCGTCAAGAAGACCATCACTATCAACCCAGGCGTCGCAGGAATCAATAAGGCCATTGTTGATGCAAAAGCGGCAGGTGCTGAGATTGTGATTGCACTTTTGCACCAGGGATGGTTGCAGAATGCAGATGGAACCGCCAAAGGTCCACTCAATGAGTTAGCTGCTGGAATTAAGGGAGCAACAGCTATTTATGGAGGCCATAGCCATCAAACTTTTGCATCTCTGATGCCAGGAACGGTACGTACCGGTCCAGTGGTGCTCGGCCAAACCAGAAATGCGGGAGTTGAGTACACACGAACCCAGATCTGCATTAAGCGTGGCAAAGTTGTAGGTCAGTCAATTCAACATGTGCTCAAATCGGCTTCATCTGCGATCAACACCGGTGTAGTCAGCGCGATAACAACGCAAGATGCAACCGCAGCCGCGATGGTGAAGACTTATAAAGATCAGCTCACTGCTAAATTGGATGTGAAGATTGGCACTGTTTCTGGAGAATTTCCTCGAGGTGGTACCCCAGCTGTAGAACGCTCGGGTGAAACCCCAATGGGTAATTACATTGCAGATCTCATGCGTGCTAAGTACAAGACAGATTTCGCGATTCAAAATGGTGGGGGAATTCGCGATACCTTCCCTGCAAAAACCTACATTCCTGTAAATAGTTCACTCGTGCGTTCTGGGACAGGTCCGCTTGACGTGACGCTCGGAGATGCATTCACTGTCTTCCCATTTGGAAATCAGATTGCTACATCAGTAGTTACTGGTGAAAATCTTTGGAAGGCACTTGAAAACGGAGTTGGAGGAAACTATCCAGGCGATGGACGTTTCCCTCAAATCTCTGGATTCAAATTCAGCTTTGACTCAACAAAACCGGTCGGTAGCCGCATTGTTGAAGTAACAAAGCTAGATGGAACTGCAATTCCAAAGGATGGAACTCAATACACAATCACAACTCTCGACTTCGTTATCTATGGCGGAGATGGTTATGTGAATGTTTTCTCACCTGATCGTGCCAAAGTTCAAGGCGCACTCCTTGATCTCTTTGTCGATGCGCTGAAGGCTGATTTGACTGCTGGAAAAGTCACTCAAGTTCCAGCACCGGATGGGCGCATTAAGAAGGTGGCATAGATCGTTGATTCGAGGGGAATCAAAACAAAGGCGCCTAGGCAACTAGGCGCCTTTGTTTTGCCCCGATGAGGAAGGACGACTTCGCGAGGTAGGCTGTAGTACGTGCGTTTCCTTAACGAGCCGACATTTGATCTCACCTACGACGATGTCTTTATGGCACCCAGCAAATCTGAACTCACAAGTCG
>CALMJL010000145.1 GCA_937864425.1 uncultured Candidatus Planktophila sp. | reverse complement strand
ACAAGGAGACGTCGCATAGCCCGGTCGAGTGCGCCTCACTGCTAACGAGGTAAGGTGTAAAAGCCTTCGAGAGTTCAAATCTCTCCGTCTCCGCAGAGAAATGAAAGGTTCCGTTCATGCCAAACTCTGAAGACAAATATGTCATTGGTGTGGATTATGGAACTTTGTCGGGACGTGCACTCTTAGTACGCGTATCTGACGGAGCTGAAATTGCAACATCCGTATTTGAATACCCACATGCAGTCATTGAAGATACTTTGCCTGCAAGTGGGGCAAAACTTCCGCCAGATTGGGCGCTGCAAGTTCCTGCAGATTATGTAGAAGTTCTTAAGCGCACTGTCCCAGATGTTTTGAAATCTTCGGGCATTAATCCTGCGCAGGTTATTGGAATTACCACCGATTTCACTGCTTGCACGATTTTGCCAGTTAAAAACGATGGAACTCCGCTATGCGAATTACCTGAATTTAATAAGAATCCGCATGCCTATATCAAGCTATGGAAACATCACGCTGCACAACCACATGCAGATCGCATCACCGAATTGGCACATGCTCGTAAAGAGCCATGGATCAAGCGATACGGAGGAAAAATTTCTTCTGAGTGGGAGTTTGCAAAAGCGCTACAACTTCTTGAAGAAGCTCCCGAAATTTATAACGCGATGGATAAATGGGTTGAGGCGGCAGATTGGATTATCTGGCAGCTCTGTGGAAAGTATGTACGCAATATCTGTACTGCTGGATATAAAGGACAGTTGCAAGATGGTGCTTATCCAAGCCGCGAATATTTGGCAGCGCTCAATCCTTTATTTGAAAACTTTATTGCTGAAAAACTTGAGCACGAAATCGGTCAACTGGGTGCGCTAGCTGGAACGCTCACTGCAGAAGCTGCGCAGTGGACTGGGCTGCCAGAAGGTATTGCTGTTGCAGTTGGCAATGTTGATGCACACGTGACATCGGCTGCTGCGAATGCAGTTAATCCTGGTCAGATGGTGGCAATCATGGGAACTTCCACATGTCACGTCATGGTCTCTGAAAAGTTTGCTGAAGTTCCTGGCATGTGTGGAGTTGTTGATGGTGGAATCATCAGCGGCAAATTAGGTTATGAAGCAGGCCAATCAGGCGTTGGCGATATTTTCGGTTGGTTTGCCAATAACTATGCACCAGCAACATATGTTGCAGCGGCTGAAAAAGCAGGCATTGATATTCACACTTATCTTTCGCAATTAGCAAGCAAGCAACCAGTTGGAGCACATGGATTGGTTGCACTTGATTGGCAGAGCGGAAATCGTTCCACCCTTGTAGATCATCAACTTTCTGGTCTTATCGTGGGAATGACGCTTGCCACTAAACCTGAAGAAATTTATCGAGCCATCGTTGAGTCCACTGCTTTTGGCGCTCGCAAGATTGTGCAGACTTTTAACGAATCAGGTGTGCCAGTAAAAGAATTTATTGCAGCAGGCGGCCTCATTAAAAATAGTTTTGTCATGCAAATTTATGCTGATGTTTTAAATATGCCAATCACCATTATTCGCTCTGCACAAGGTCCTGCGCTTGGATCTGCAATTCATGCTGCTGTTGCAGCTGGTGCTTATCCAGATGTTGTCTCTGCAGCAGCGGCCATGGGTGGAGTTGCACAAGAGTCGTACCAACCGATTGCAGCACACGCCAAGATTTATGACGAGCTTTATCAGCATTACAACACCCTTTATGAAGACTTCGGCCACAATGGTGCAATGCATTCACTTCGCGCTATTCGTGACCGCGCTCTGGCAGGATCTCATTGATGAGCGGCGATATTCGTAGCCACATCTGCAAGTTAAATATTGATTTGCAGCGTTATGGGCTTGTGGCATGGACTTCCGGAAATGTTTCAGAACGCCTATCTGATGGAAAGAGCTTCATCATCAAACCAAGTGGCGTGCAATATGAAGAGTTAAAACCTGCTCAATTAGTGATTTGCGATCTGGATGGAAATGTTATTGAGGGCGATTTAGCTCCTTCTAGCGATGCAAAGACACACGCTTATATTTATCGACACATGAACCACGTCAATGGAATCGTTCACACGCATTCAAATTACGCAGCAGCTTGGGCCGCTATTCACAGCGCTATTCCATGTGCACTGACTGCGATGGCCGATGAATTTGGTGGCGAGATTCCACTTGGTCCTTTTGCACTGATTGGCGGAGAAGAAATTGGAAAAGGTGTAGTTGAGACTCTCTCAGGTCATCGCTCTACTGCTGTGTTAATGAAGAACCACGGCGTATTTACAATTGGAAAGAGCGCAGTCGCTGCGGTGAAGTCAGCGGTGATGTGTGAAGATGTTGCAAAAACAACTTGGATTGCAAAAACTATGGGGACCTTGCAAATTCTTGATCAAGCCAGCATTGATAAGTTATACGACCGCTATCAAAACGTTTACGGTCAACCTGCTAAATAGCGTTACGAGCTAGCTCTGCAAGTGGTGGGCGGCAGACAATCACATTTGCACCCGATATCGAATAATCACCAGCAGCAAACGGAATTACCAACGCATCTCCTTGCGTGATTGCCATAGATGGTGCGCTCGCAAATGAGATTTCACCGCTTCCATTCAGAACTAGTGCAATGGCAAAGCCCGCATCAAAGTTGCCAGTCTGTGGTGCTAGATGTGCTCTGAAATAACCATCTGCTTTAAGCGGCAAGATAGAACGGAGATTTCCTCCAGAAAGTGCATTGCGTGCAATGAGCGAATCGAATTCGGCATCGGTGAGTGGATCTAATTTGAGTGCATCTGTCACGGTTTCAAATCCGAGTCCAAGATGGCCATCTTTAATGCCATCGACAGCAAAACCTTCCCATTCAAGCAGCGCCGATAAATCAGTCGGTTCTTGTAATTCGAGCAAGAAGATTCCGGCATCAATTGCATGAGCAACTCCTGCAGGTACCAAGACTGCATCTCCTACAGATACTTCAGCGCGACGCAGTGAAGCCAATAGCGCTGCTGAATCTTGGTTACGTACGAGTGCAAGCAAATCCGCTTTATTTTGCTGCTCTTTAAAACCGAGTCCAACGCCAGTTCCAGCTGGCGCTTCCAAAATAATCCATGCCTCAGTTTTGCCGTGATCAAGCCCTAAATGTTGCTTAGAAAATGCTTTATTGGGATGAAAATGAACCGGAAGGCGTTGATCGGGATCCAACAACTTAATAAGAATCTCTGTGCTTAATCCGAAATTCTTTACATGATCTGGGCCAAGCCATGCATCTGGATGTGCAGCGATTGCATCTTTGAGCAGTGTTCCATCTTCTAATGTAGATAAACCTTGAGCAGATTCACCAAAGCGCGTTGTGACAGATCCAATCCATTCTTCTGGACGCATTGGTCCACCAGGTCCATGGCGCAGTGCACCAATTCGATTGCCGCCACGATAAAAATGATCAAATTGATTAGACGGTAACTTGCTTGGTACGACTGCGCTCTGTGACATGCCCGAAGAATAGCCTTTAGCATTAGGTTATGTCAGGTCTGCTTGCCGATAAAAATGCGGCAGTTGAACGCGTACGTGCATTACTTAATTCAACTCAAGGTTGCACATTAATCGGCATTGTTGGAAAACCTGGTGCAGGCAAATCAACGCTCTCGCAATATATTTCTGAATCAATCAATTCTCCCCAGCTCGCTGTTTTGCCGATGGATGGCTTTCACCTCAGTAATGCGGTGTTAGCAGAATTGCATCGAGCAGATCGAAAAGGGGCGCCAGATACATTTGATGTTGCTGGTTTTATTGCACTCCTTACAAGAATTCGTAACGAAGAAGATTCTCATATCTATTACCCAATATTTGATCGCAGTATCGAGGAATCAATTGCCGCGCAAGGTGTCATCAGTAGTGAAACAAAGGTTGTGATTGTTGAAGGAAATTACTTGCTTCACCAAGAAGATGGTTGGCAGAACGTTGCCAAAATTCTTCATGAAACTTGGTATATCGATATTGATGATGAGCTACGGATAGAAAGACTTATCGCACGACATATTGCGTATGGAAAGAGCGAAAGTGCAGCCGAACAGTGGGCTCGTGGAAGCGATGAAAGAAATGCAGAACTGATCGCGCTAGGCGCTGAGCGTGCTGATTACGTTATTCGCTTAGATTGAGCGCGGTAAGATTGGGCAGTGCCTCAATATAAAGTAGCAATCGTCGGTGCTGGTCCCGCAGGTTACTTTGCAGCACTCGCTCTTCAGAATTTACAGAGCGAAGAATTAATTTTTTCTATCGATATGTTTGAGCGCTTACCGACTCCATGGGGTCTAGTGCGAAGCGGTGTTGCTCCAGATCATCCCAAGATCAAAACTGTGGCAAAAGTCTTCGAAAAAGTTGCAAACGAGCCACATTTTCGATTGTTTGCCAACGTTGAACTAGGGAGCGATATAACCCTTGCTCAATTACAAGATTCATACGATGCCGTAGTTCTTGCCACAGGATCTGCAGATGGAAAGCGTCTTGGTATTCCTGGAGAAGATTTACCAGGCTCTATCTCTGCCGCTGAATTTGTGCCTTGGTATAACGCACATCCTGATTTTAAAGATGAATCAATTGATCTCAGTTGCGATACCGCTGTGGTCATTGGCGCTGGTAACGTCGCTATGGATGTTGCTCGTATGCTCGCGCTTGAACCAAGTGAACTAGATCCTACTGATACTGCTGACCATGCAATTGATGCCTTTAAAAAGAGCGCCGTTCGAAAAGTGGTTATTAGCGCTCGCCGCGGACCAGAACATGCAGCTTTTACTTCACCTGAACTTCGCGAACTCCC
>CALMJL010000144.1 GCA_937864425.1 uncultured Candidatus Planktophila sp. | reverse complement strand
TCCATCACAGGAACACCCACCAAAGGAATCTTTATTGCCTTTGAAGGCGGAGAAGGAACTGGTAAATCAACTCAATCAAAACTTCTTGCAAAGTGGTTAGAAGAGCAAGGAAAGAAAGTTGTTCTTACTCATGAACCAGGGGGAAGTGATTTAGGTAAAGAACTTCGTCATATCCTGCTCGGTCACCAAACCGGAGATATATCTCCGCGCGCTGAAGCACTCATCTTTGCAGCAGATCGTGCACATCATGTGTATCAAGTGATACGCCCAGCGCTAGAACGCGGAGATGTTGTCATCACCGACAGATACTTCGATTCATCTGCTGCATACCAAGGAGCGGGCAGAGTTCTTAATCCTTCTGAAGTTGCTCGTATCTCACGTTGGGCAACCGAATCTCTTTATCCAACTCTAACAATCTTGATTGATATTCCTGCTGAAGTTGGTTTAAACCGATTGCAATCAAAAGATCGACTTGAATCTCAACCACTAGATTTTCACGAGCGTGTTCGCCAAGAATTCTTACAGATTGCCATGATGGATCCTGAAAGATATTTCGTTATCAACGGAATGCAATCAGTTGATGAAATTCATAACCAAATCATTGCTCGCGTAAAAGAGATTCTTTAAATGTCCGTCTACGACAATTTAATCGGGCAAGACCACATCATCAGCACCCTTAAGAGCGCAGTCGAAGCCTCTCGGTTAGGCGCAGAAACCCAGGAAATGACCCATTCTTGGCTCTTTACAGGCCCTCCAGGGTCAGGTCGATCCACCGCTGCAGTTGCATTTGCACAAGCTTTGATATGTAAAGAATCTGGGTGTGGTGCTTGCATTGATTGTTTATCAGCGCCATCGGGTGCACATCCTGATGTAGAAATCATTCGAACCGAAGGCTTATCCATTAAAGTCGAAGAGATTCGTGAACTTCTTACCCGAGTTGCCTGGGCTCCATCTCTTGGTGGTTGGCGAGTTGTTGTTATGGAAGATGCAGACCGTCTTACCGAATCTGCAGC
>CALMJL010000143.1 GCA_937864425.1 uncultured Candidatus Planktophila sp. | reverse complement strand
CCAGGCAAGTTATTGGCAACTACTTCTGAACTTTCGAGCCGGTGTACGACCGTATCGACAATGTCAGGAATGGCGACCAATGTCACTGCCCCAATCATGACGCCTCCGAGGGTAGTTACGCCAGATAGGACCGCGCCTGTCGCGAGGGCAAATGAGAGAGATAGTGGGAAGGCACCGGGTGACACAGTGCTGATTGTCATGGCCAGAAGCGCCCCTGCGAGGCCGGCCAGGCCTGCACTTATCGTGAAGGCCAGTACCTTATTGTGACCGATATTAATTCCCGCAAGTTCTGCAGCAACATCGTTACTGCGCACCGCTTTCCAACTTCTTCCAAAGCGAGAATGCATAACATTTCGTAACCAATAAATACTCACCAAAGCTGCGATCGAAGTAATCCAGAAGAACCATTTATATTGAGTGAAATCAGCGCCCAATGATGCAGGTGGTAATCCGATATCAAATGGTAATCCTTGTTCACCACCTAATTGAGTGAATTGATTTGCAATCGAAGGCAGTCCAATAGCAAGTGCCAAAGTTGTTCCTGCCAAATAAGGTCCGCTCAGTCGCGCAGCTGCACGGCCCAATAAATATCCACCAAGCGCTGCGGCAAGAACTGCAACAACAAATGTGAGTGGAACTGGTAGGCCCCAATGAATTCGCGACAAGGTGGCTGCATATCCACCAATTGCTAAGAGCGCTCCATGTCCCAGTGAGACTTGTCCTGAATATCCCGTGAGCAAAATAATGGAGGCAATCGCGATGACATAGATCCCAACAGTTGCGCCCTGGAAAACACGCAACTCATCCACGCGATTTCCCAAAAGATAAAGAATAAATCCAAAGATGATGAAACCTACAAGAGGATGTTTTTTAAGCACGGCGACCCACCTTTGCGCCAATGACACCTTGTGGGCGAATCAAAAGAACTAAGAGAAGCAAGACAAAGGCAACAATAAAGACAAGCGTTCCGCTGATGTAGATCTGAGTAATTGCCAGAACTAATCCAAGGATAAATGCACCAAGCACTGCGCCTGGAAGAGATTCCAATCCACCAATGACCGCCGCAATAAATCCAAAAGTAAGGAGCAGACTAAATTCCAATGAGTCGGGCGAGAGAGCGCCTGTGCCATTGACGGTTTGTAACAAACCAGCGGCAGCACCTGCAGCACCAGCAATTGCCCACCCAATGGTGCGAATTGCAGCAACGCGAATTCCAGCTAATTGCGCGATCTCAGGTGAATAAGCAGATGCACGAAGTGAAAGTCCCAAATGTGTTTTCTGGAAGATAAAGCCAAGTACAAGCATCATGGCAAGCACAGTGCCCAGTACTAAAAGATTCATGGGAGATAAAGCAAGCGTCTCTGAACCAACGCTAAAGCCAACTTTAGAAAGCGGTGGCTGAATCTGCACATCTTGATTGCCCCAAATAAATCCGATGGTGGCACGAATCAAACCGAGCAATCCTAAAGTTGCAATGATTGGCACAATTCCTGCAACAGGGCCCGATGTACTGTGCTTTATCAAGGTACGAATCAGAAGTATTTCAACGAGTGCGCTAATTCCAGCACCAAGTACCATCGCCATCGGCAGTGAAATCCAGAAATTGCCAGTCACTTGAATGAGTTCATAGCCAATATACGTGGAAAGCAGCGCCATTCCAGCTTGAGCAAAATTTACGACGCGCGTTGAACGCCAGACTAAAACCATTGCGATAGCCATCAGCGCATAAATTGAACCGGCACCGATACTAATAAGAAGCGCATTAATAAATTGAATCATCAGTACCCCAAATAAGCAGCGCGCACTGCTGGATCGGCGATGAGGTCGGGAGCGCTCCCAGTGATCACAACTTTTCCTAAATTCAACACAACTCCTGAATCTGCAATTTTCAGAGCGCCCATAGCATTTTGTTCAACCAAGACAACAGTTAGCCCCATCGAATCTACGATGCCGCGAATTGTCTGGAATATCTGCTCAACAACGAGAGGAGCTAAACCAAGTGAAGGCTCATCTAATAAGAGCAACTGCGGCTTCGACATCAAGGCTCTGCTGATTGCCAGCATCTGTCGCTCGCCACCTGACAAAGTATCTGCCTGTTGTGAAAGACGTTCGCCTAATCGAGGAAATAGCTCGATGACTTGAGCTTTAGATTCTTGCGCTTCTTTCTTATTCTTTCTCCAAATCGCACCTAAATCTAAATTCTCTTCAACAGAAAGTTCTGCGACAACAGATTTGCCTTCTGACACATGCGAGACTCCTTGGCGCACATGGTGCTCAGGTTTTCCATGCAATAAATTGTGATCTTTCCAGGTTGCGCTTCCCGAAGTTGCTTTATTAAGTCCTGAAAGCGTGCGCAGCAGCGTTGATTTTCCAGCGCCGTTAGCTCCAATTACCGCAGTGAGTTCGCCAGGCTTTACTTCAAAGGAAACTTCGGTAATTGCGCGAATTGCGCCATGATCAACGATGAGATCTTTGACGCGAAGGCTCACCTCAAGCCCCCGTTCCAAGGTATGCAGCAATTACTGCAGGATCCCTGCGCACATCGTCGGCGCTTCCGCTTGAAATTACTTCGCCAAAATTAAGGACATAGAGACGATCGCATACCGACATCACTACATCCATGTGGTGTTCGACAATCAGCACTGACATTGATGAGGTGAGATTTCGAATCAAACCATTCATCCATTCAATATCTTGCGAACCTAAACCACCTGCAGGCTCATCGAGCATCAAAACCTTAGGTTCACTCACGAGTGCACGTGCAATAGCAACTCGTTTCGTATCTGGATAAGCCAAAGTACTTGCTCGTCTATCTGCAAGCGCACCTGCATACACGCGTTCGAGCGCGGTCATTGCCCTTTGTTGTAATTCTGCTTCATCAGATTTATTGCGTCCTAAACCTGCTGAAATCAATCCAGTCTTGGCAAATTTCTGCGCACCAATCATGACGTTCTCTAGCACTGTGAGATCTGGAAAAAGTCCAACCCCTTGCAGAGTGCGCGCAATGCCTAACTTTGCTAACTCATTTGTTTGTGGCCATTCACGATCTTTACCAAGAAATGAAAATGAACCTGAATCTGGAGTCACTAATCCGCAGATTGCATTAAAGAGTGTGGTCTTTCCGGCGCCGTTTGGACCAATGACGCCAACAACTTCATTGGAATGTAAATCAAGGTACACATCATGAAGTGCGCGCAAACCGCCAAAGGAGACGTTGACACCTTTGGCAGAAAGAAGCGTTGAATTAATAGACATGAGCCGAGTAGATTCTAGGGACTCGTGGCCCGATTCGCGTCACAATCTCATAATTAATAGTTGATGAAGTCGCAGCCCAATCGTCTGCAGTAAATTCTCCATGCGAACCGTTTCCAAAAACGGTCACCCAATCCCCTGATTGCGCCTTGCTATCGCTGCCTAAATCAACAACAAACTGATCCATGGATACACGTCCAATAATGGGTGCGCGCTTACCCGCGCACCACACACCTGCAGCGCGAGCTACGCGCGGAATTCCATCTGCATACCCCAATGTGACAACACCTAAACGGGTATCGCTCTTGGTGAATTCAGTAGCACCATAACCAACCGGAGTATTCGCTGGAACATCTTTTACCAAATATAACGATGAACGTAATTGCATGGCGGGCCTCAAACCTAACGATTGTGAAGATCCAAGAGTTGTGACATCTGGAGATAAGCCATACATGGCGATTCCGATACGTACCATGTCAAAAGCAGCTGCAGAATTTGTCAGCGTTGCAGCAGAGTTAGATAAATGTCTTGTGACTTGAGAAAATCCAAATGAGGCAAGCGTCTCTGACATTTTTGTAAAACGCGCTAACTGTTCCTGATTCTGTTTCTCTTCTGGTTCATCTGCACGAGCAAAATGTGAATAAATACCAACGATGTCAACATCAGCAACATGGTGTGCATCGAGTTGGTTCCATTCTGAAAGGAATCCACCTCGAGTCATCCCAGTATCTACTTCGAGATGTACTCGTGCACGTTTACCTACTTTCTTGGAGGCTGCACCGATTTCTAAGAGCGCTTTAATGGATGCAGCTGCCAGATCGATATCGAGTGTTATTGCACTTTCAAAATCTGAACCTGGTTGTACCAACCAAGCCAAGATGGGAGCTGTAATTCCATTTTCACGGAGCGTGATTGCTTCTTCAAGGAGCGCGACTCCAAGATATGAAGCTCCCGCTGATAGCGCCGCTTTTGCTACTGGAATTAATCCATGTCCATAAGCATCCGCCTTGACTACCGCCAGAACATCAGTGCCAGCCTTTTTCTTGAGATGCTGTACATTAAATTTAATTGCATCAAGATCAATGATTGCTTCTGCCCTCATCGTTCAATCACCACCATTGCAGAGGCAATTCCAGCATCGTGAGAGAGCGATAGATGAACGTGTGCGCCATCTACAAGATCTGCAATCTCTCCGCGAAAGAGAAAATCGGGTTTGCCGCTCTCGTGATTAATGATTTCAGCATCATGCCAATGAAGACCATGTCGTGGGCTAAGCGCCTTGTAGAGCGCTTCTTTCGCAGCAAATCGCGCTGCAAGCGATGGCAAGGATTTAGTGCGCTCTGATTCGGTAAAGAGTTTTTCCATAAGTGCGGGCGAACGCTCTAACGATTCCTGGAACCGCTTGATATCAACGACATCAATGCCGATTCCATCAATCATGTCAGCGATTCTATTAGCGGCTAGTGGAATTGGCTATCAGATGGAAAGAAGCGATCGATAGCGATGATAAGAACTAAGAGCGCGGCTCCGAGCAATAATCCCCCAAATAAATCTGAGAACCAATGTGTATTACGGACCAACGAAACGATGCACACGGTTAGGGCGAGTACTCCCACTGCAGCGCTGGCCAATCTTCCGCGATATCTATCGACATGGGCATAGCGGTAGAGCAGATACGCAATGATGCCCCAAATCAAAATCGCATTCGAAGCATGTCCACTGGGATATGACATTCCACCTGCGTGCAACAGATCAAAACCCACACGTGGTTTGGTACGGCCGAGCGCATATTTAAAAGAACCAACCACCACATTCAGCGATAGAAATGCAATGATTCCTAAGTTAATTGGGCGATACGTTTTAAATCTCTTTGCGATGTAAAAAGCAATAATGAGGAGCGCGATTCCAGAGACGCTACGAAGTCCTAAGTCATCCAATCTGCGAATAATAAAGTTGGAAAGTCCAGTAAAACGAGGACGATCCAAATCGTCGAAGAAGCGGTCAACCGAAATCAGCGGTCCATTTGTCAGAACTTGAAAGGTGACAAAGAGATATCCGGCAAAAAGTCCCGCAGACCACTTGAGCGCACGACGCATTTGGCGGTGACGATGATCAAGAACAGTAGACATCAGCTTCTAATTTCTTATTCGACGGTGACAGATTTTGCCAAGTTTCGCGGTTGATCGACATCTGTACCTCGGGCAACTGCGATTTCGTAAGCAAAAACTTGAAGTGGAACTGTGGCAAGTACCGGTTGAAAGAGTGGAGCAGCAATGGGAATTCGAATCACATGTTCTGCACCAATTACTTCAACGCCTTCTGCTGCAATGACGATGACACGTGCACCACGCGCCTTTACCTCTTGAATATTGCTGAGCATTTTTTCATCGAGCGCATGTTCATCATGTGGTGGCAAGATTGCGATAACTGCAGTGCCTTCTTCGATGAGTGCAATCGGTCCATGCTTAAGTTCGCCACCTGCAAATCCTTCAGCATGAATATAGGCAAGTTCTTTTAGTTTGAGTGCGCCTTCGAGTGCAATGGGATATTGAATACCGCGACCCAAGAAGAGCACGGTGTTATTGCTTTTAAAGGTTCGAGTTAAAGCGCGCAGAGGTTCCACGGTTTCAAGAATTTGTTCGACTTGGCCGGGTAGCTTGAGAGCTTCGTGATACAGATTCTTTACCTCAGCGTCACTGAGCTCACCGCGCACTTGTGCCAACTTCAAACCAATCAGATACACCGCCACAATTTGGGTAACAAATGCTTTTGTAGAAGCAACTGCAATCTCAGGTCCAGCATGGGTATAGAGAACTGCATCTGATTCGCGCGGAATGGTTGATGAATTTGTGTTGCATACTGCCAATACTCGAGCACCTGCTGCCTTTGCATGTCGCACCGCCATCAGCAAATCCATCGTTTCACCTGATTGCGAAATTGCCACAACCAGTGAATCCTGATCAACGATGGGATCGCGATATCGATACTCTGATGCAATTTCTACATCAACGGGAATCTTGGCCCACTTTTCAATGGCATATTTTGCAACCATGCCAGCGTGGTAAGCAGTTCCGCAGGCAATCACTGAGATGCGTTTAATGCGCTTAATTTCTGCATCTGTCATATGTAACTCATCGAGCTGAATTTGATTGTTATCGCTTAATCGCCCAATCAAAGTATCTGCGATAGCTTTTGGCTGATCAAAAATTTCTTTCAGCATGAAATGAGCAAATCCACCTTTTTGGGCTGCCTCTTTATCCCATGTAATTTCATATTCACGCACTGGGACTTTTGCCCCGTGCACATCGGTAATCTCAATCGTCTCAGGTGTAATCGTGATGACTTCATCTTGGCCTAGCTCTACTGCACGCTTGGTGTATTCGATAAATGCGGCAACATCTGATGCTAAGAAATTCTCGCCCTTTCCGATGCCTGCAACGAGCGGTGAATTTCGACGTACGCCAACTATGGTTGAAGGGTTATCTGCGTGGATTGCAAGTAAGGTAAATGAGCCGCGTAGTTGCGCAACAGCAGCTCGCATAGCAGCGCTCAAATCTCCTTGGTGTTCCTTGCGCAAATCTGAAAGTAAATGTGCAACAGATTCGGTATCTGTTTCAGAGGTGAAGGTGTGCCCGCGCTTTTGGAGAACAGCTTTAAGCTCTGCATAATTTTCGATAATGCCATTGTGAATGACTGCGAGTTTTCCTTCGTTATCAAGGTGAGGATGCGCATTGCGATCTGTTGGGCCACCGTGAGTTGCCCAGCGGGTGTGCCCGATTCCAGAATGCACTGTAGGTAAATTGGCAGGAAGTGCAGCCTCTAAATTTGCGAGTTTGCCTGCACGTTTTTCGACAAAGAGTGAGTTTGATGTACCAAGTGCAATTCCAGCTGAGTCATAACCGCGATATTCAAGGCGACGTAGACCTTCGACGATAGGTGTAAATGCAGATTGTGGTCCGGTGTAACCCACGATTCCGCACACGAGTTAGATCTCCAGTTCTGCCTTTACAACTGTGGCAAGCGATGCTGCAATCTCTTGCGCAAGGTTATCACTTGCTGCCTCGACCATGACTCGAATGAGTGGTTCAGTACCAGATGCACGCAATAGAACTCGACCACTATCTCCCAAAGTTGCTTCGGCTTCTTTGACAGCAGCAGCAATTTTTGATGATTGCGCCAATTTTTCTTTTGCAACGTTGGGAACGTTTATCAATACTTGTGGGAAACGTTGCATGGCAGCTGCTAAATCAGCAAGTGACTTTCCAGTTCTGCGAACTTCTTGAGCAAGTTGTAGCGCAGTCAAGATTCCATCACCTGTTCCGGCAAATTCGCGCATAATCAAATGGCCAGATTGTTCGCCGCCTAATGAAAAATCATGCTTTAACATCTCTTCAAGTACATAGCGATCACCAACTGCAGTTGTTACTACTTCAATGTCAGCATCTTTCATAGCTTTGATAAAACCTAAGTTGCTCATCACTGTCGTCACAATCGTGTTGGCGCGAAGAGCCCCGCGTTCTTTAAAGCCGCGCGCCAAAATTGTCATGATGGCATCTCC
>CALMJL010000142.1 GCA_937864425.1 uncultured Candidatus Planktophila sp. | reverse complement strand
ATGCAACTGAGTTTATACAACTCAGGCATTTATGTAAGTGGGCGGTGAGGGTTTCGAACCCCCGACATCCTCGGTGTAAACGAGGCGCTCTACCACTGAGCTAACCACCCGGCGTGCCCGCGAATACTACTTTATTTCTTCGCGGGAACGAAAATCATGCGTAATTTACGGATTATTACAGCGCAGCAATTGCAGTTTTGTAATCTCCATTATTGCGAGCATCGCCAAGTCCATTTACTACTGACCAGCGAACGATTCCTTGCTTATCGAGGATAAATGTTCCGCGTAATGCGCAACCAAGATCTTCATTAAAAACGCCGTAAGCCTTAGCAGTTGCACCGTGTGGCCAGAAATCTGAAAGTACGGGGAATTTGTATCCTTCTTGCTCTGCAAATACTTTTTGTGTAAAGGGTGAGTCGCAGGAAATTGCAATCACTTGCACATTGTCATTTTGGAAGGAAGCTAAATCATCACGAATAGCACAGAGTTCTCCGGTGCAAGTTCCCGTGAAAGCAAAAGGAATAAAGAGAACTACAACGTTCTTTTCGCCTTTGAAAGATGAGAGTTTTACCTTTGCTCCATGCTGATCTTTTAATTCAAAATCTGGTGCTGCTTGTCCGATTTCTAATGTCATGGAGCGAATCTATCGCTTGCCACCCTTACGTGCCACTAGACGAGTAGCGGTCCAATCCTTGGCAACGGCAAGAGTTGAAGTTTGATTCAAACCACATGTGGGAGCAGCATCTTGAATGTCACTTGGCTCAACATGTCCATCTCTACCTACTTTTGGTGTGAGGACCCAGATTGGGCCTGTCTCAGTGAGATAGGTAAGTGCATCCATCAATTCATCAACTAAATCACCATCATCTTGACGAAACCAGAGCAGCACAGCATCGACAACTTCATTCGTTGAATTTTCGAGAAAATCTGTGCCAACAATCTCTTTAATTTGTGTGCGCAGTTCATCGTCGCAGTCGGGTCCGTATCCGACTTCTAGGACGATCTCTCCTTTAGCAAAACCCATGCGTAATGCCACGGGATAAGTCCAACGGATGAGACAGATATTTACAAGGGTTTTAACCAGCCTCACACGGGATTTTTTTGCTCTCACACGCCTTTGGCGGGAGAATACGGCCATGACCGAATTCTCTGGGCATCCAGATCAGAATATTGAACAGCTAGTCGATACCGATCCCAGTGAAACCGCAGAATGGCAGGCTTCTTTTGATGCAGCGCTAGCTGCAGCGGGTCCAGTTCGTACCCGCTATCTCATGTTGTCGTTGCTCAAGCGCGCACATGAAAAGAACATCGGACTTCCTTCACTTCGAACTACTGATTACATCAACACCATTTCTCCTGAACACGAACCAGCATTTCCTGGTGATGAAGATATTGAGCGCCGTATCCGCGCATTCATTCGTTGGAATGCTGCGATGTTGGTCCATCGTGCGCAACGCCCTGGTGTTGGAGTAGGCGGACATATTTCAACGTATGCATCTTCTGCTGCTCTTTATGAAGTTGGGTTTAACCACTTCTTCCGTGGAATGGATCATCCAGGGGGCGGAGATCAGATCTTCTTCCAAGGACATGCCAGCCCCGGAATGTATTCACGTGCATTCCTTGAAGGACGTTTTACAGAAGATCAATTAGATGGATTCCGCCAGGAACTTTCACATACTGCTGGCGGTCTATCGTCATACCCACATCCCCGCTTGATGCCAGACTTTTGGCAATTCCCAACAGTCTCGATGGGTATTGGTCCTATCAATGCAATTTATCAAGCACGTTTTAATCGTTATCTACATAACCGTGGCATTAAAGATACAAGTGATCAGAATGTGTGGGCATTCCTCGGTGATGGTGAAATGGACGAAGTCGACACTCTCGGTGCGATTGGTCTTGCATCTCGCGAGAAACTCGACAATCTCACCTTTGTTGTTAACTGTAATTTGCAACGCCTAGATGGGCCAGTTCGAGGCAATGGAAAGATTATTCAAGAGCTTGAATCAATCTTTGGTGGCGCCGGATGGAATGTCATCAAAGTTGTATGGGGCCGCGGTTGGGATCCACTTCTTGCCCAAGATCGCGAAGGTGCACTCGTCAATTTGATGAATACAACTCTTGATGGTGATTACCAGACCTTCAAAGCTGAAAACGGTGCATTCGTTCGTGAACACTTCTTTGGTCGCGATCCACGAACTGCTGCAATGGTTGCTAATTGGTCTGATGATCAAATCTGGAACTTAAAGCGTGGTGGACATGACTATCGCAAGCTCTACGCAGCATATGCAGCAGCGAGTGAGAAGAATGGTCGACCAACAGTCATCTTGGCGAAAACAATTAAGGGTTGGACACTTGGTTCGCACTTCGAAGCGCGTAACTCAACTCACCAGATGAAGAAGATGACGCTTGAAGACATCATCGAATTCCGCGATCGCCTTGATATTCCACTTTCAGATGACAAGTTAGATAAGTACTTACCTGCTTATTACAAGCCAGCTGCCGATTCGCCTGAAATGCAATACTTGCAAGAACGTCGACGTGCGCTCGGTGGAACAGTGCCTCGCCGTCGCGTAATTTCTCGCCCATTGCCACAACCTGCAGATGATGTGTACGAATCTGTGCGCCGTGGATCTGGAGCGCAAGAAGTTGCAACCACTATGGCCTTTGTTCGAATGTTGAAAGACTTAGTAAAAGATCAGGGTCTTGGAAATCGAATTGTTCCGATTATTCCTGATGAAGCACGTACCTTCGGAATGGATTCACTCTTCCCAACGATGAAGATTTACTCACCACATGGTCAGCAGTATCTTGCAGTTGACCGTGAGTTGATGCTCTCTTATAAGGAATCCACTGCAGGTGCAATCTTGCACGAAGGTATCAATGAAGCGGGTTCAGTCGCTTCATTCACAGCAGTTGGTTCTTCATATTCAACTCATGATGAACCAATGATTCCAATTTATATCTTCTACTCAATGTTTGGATTCCAGCGCACTGGCGATGCTTTCTGGGCAGCTTCAGACCAATTGGTCCGCGGCTTTGTTTTAGGTGCAACTGCAGGCCGTACAACGCTAAATGGCGAAGGTTTGCAACACGAAGATGGGCATTCACATTTGCTCGCAGCAACAAACCCTGCCGTCGTTGCCTACGATCCAGCATTTGCATTTGAAATTGGTCATATCTTTAAAGATGGATTGCGCCGTATGTATGGTGAAAATAGTGAGAATATTTATTACTACCTCACCGTGTATAACGAGCCATATGTACAACCAGCAGAACCTGACAATTTAGATTTGCAAGGACTTCTGCGCGGAATGTATCTCTATGCGCCAGCTAAGAAACAGCGCAAGAAGAATGCGCAAATTCTTGCATCTGGTGTTGCCGTAAATTGGGCGCTCAAAGCGCAAAAGATTTTGGCGGAAGATTGGGGCGTCGCCGCATCTGTCTGGTCAGTGACTTCCTGGAACGAACTCCGTCGAGATGGATTAGCAGTAGACCGCCACAACATGCTTAATCCGCAAGATAAGAAGATGGCTTTTGTTACCAGCAAACTCAAGGGAACAGAAGGTCCTGTCGTAGCAGTCTCTGACTTTATGCGCGCTGTACAAGATCAAATCGCAACCTGGGTTCCAAATGCTTTCCACTCACTTGGTACAGATGGTTTTGGACTCTCTGATACTCGTGGCGCGCTACGCCGTCACTTCAAAGTTGATGCTGAATCAATTGTTGTGGCTACCCTTTCTGAACTTGTTAAAGCGGGCGAGATGAAGGCATCTGTTCTCACTGAAGCAATCAATAAGTACCGCATCTTTGATGTTCGCTCTGCAGATGCAGGTAATACCGAAGGTTCGGGTTGATCAATCGAATTCCAGTAACTGATATCTCCCCTGTTGTTTTCTTCGGGGGAGATTTCATTCCTGTGAAAGCAATTGCTGGAGAAGAAATTCCAGTCAGCGCCACAATTTTTCGTGAGGGCCATGATGCCCTGGGTGCAGATGTAGTTCTTTACGATTCCAATAAGCGCGAAATTGCCCGTCAAGTCATGCGCGAAAAATGGCACGGCGGAGATATCTATGAAGGCTCAGTCAAGATTCCACATCGTGGAGATTTCACCTTCACAATTGATTCTTACGACCATCCTTTTGCAACTTGGTTACATGATGCAGAAATCAAAATCCCTGCAGATATTGATGCCGAACTCATGTGCACTATTGGCAAGCAAATATTCGAAGCTAAATTGAGCGAAGATTCCAGTGCCAAAAATCTATTGGCCCCGGTGATCAAGGCACTTGGCGATAAAACGCTTTCACCACACAATCGCTTTTCTCAAGCATCAAGCGATCAGATCCGTTCATATTTCTCAGCTAATCCATTGCGTCGCCTAGTTTCATCATCTGACCACTATCCAATACGTGCAGACCATGAACGTGCACTGGTTGGCGCTTGGTATGAATTCTTTCCGCGCAGCGAAGGTGCCAAAGTTGCAGCAGATGGAACTATTACAACAGGAACATTTAAGACTGCAGAGAAGCGATTACCTGAAGTTGCAGCTATGGGCTTTGACATTCTCTATCTCCCACCCGTGCATCCAATTGGAAAAACCTTTCGTAAAGGTAAAAATAATTCATTAACGCCTAGCCCAACTGACCCAGGCGTTCCTTGGGCAATTGGAAATGCAGATGGCGGCCACGATGCAATCAACCCAGAACTTGGCACCCTGGCGGATTTTGAAAACTTTGTAAAAGCAGCGAAAAAAGTAGGACTCGAAATCGCTATGGATTTTGCTCTTCAAGCATCTCCCGACCATCCATGGGTGAAAAGCCATCCTGAATTTTTTACAACCAGGCCAGATGGATCTATCGCCTATGCAGAGAATCCGCCTAAAAAGTATCAAGATATCTATCCGATTAACTTTGATAATGACTATCAAGGGATTCTCAATGAATCTCTGCGAATTTTACGATTTTGGATAGCCAAAGGGATTTCGATATTTCGCGTTGATAATCCTCACACCAAGCCAGTTCATTTCTGGAGTGATGTCATGCGCACGATTCATCAAGAGAGCCCTGATGTAGTTTTCTTAGCTGAAGCTTTCACTAAACCATCAATGATGCATGCCCTGGGTAAGGCTGGGTTTCATCAGTCCTATACATACTTCACGTGGCGCACCAGCAAACAAGAACTTACTGAGTATGCGAATGAAGTTGCCCATCACACCAGCGCTTTCTTCAGACCTAACTTTTGGGTCAATACTCCAGATATCTTGCCGTTTCATCTCCAATCTGGAAACCCAGCAATTTTTGCCATTCGTGCAGCGCTTGCAGCAACGCTTACTCCTTCGTGGGGAATGTATGCCGGTTACGAACTCTATGAACACCGCCGCTTCAAAGAAGGTGGCGAGGAATATATTGACTCCGAGAAGTATGAAATCAAAGTGCGCGATTGGGAAGGCGCCACTAAGAAGAAACTGACCCTCGCCCCATTCATCACTCAACTCAATTCAATCCGTCGCAAAAATGTCGCACTCCAGCGTCTTCGCAATTTGCGTTTTCATACTACAGATAGCGATGCAATTTTGGCTTACTCAAAGCGCGATGGAGACAATTTGATTTTGGTGGTTGTCAATCTCGACCCTAGCTTTGCTCAAGAAACTACTGTCCATTGGAATCTTGCAGAGCTTGGAATAAACCGGGATAACTTCGAAGTTACAGATCTCATCGATGGCGCAACCTACAACTGGTCCGCCCATACATTTGTGCGTTTAGATCCAACGAGATTAGCTGGCAAAGTTGTTCACATTGCTCAAGTAAAGCTTTAAGATTCATTATGTCCTTCTTCTCTCGCTTATTTGGCGGCGCTAAGCCAAAAGTCGAGCAGGAAAGTTTTCTCAGTGCTGGTTCTTACTTAAATCCATATTCCAATCTTGGTGAACTCGATTTTTATCTTATTTCAGAAGGACGGCATGAGCGCTTATGGGAAGCGCTTGGCGCACACATTAAGCGCGATGAAACGGGAGCGCTTCTCGGTACCGCCTTTTCGGTGTGGGCTCCCAATGCGCAAGCGGTTTCACTCGTCAGCGATCACAATTACTGGGATCGCAACACTCATCCGATGGTTCGCATCGGTTCTACTGGAATTTGGGAGATCTTTATTCCAGATCTTGGGGTCAATACTTGTTACAAGTTTGCAATCTGTACTGCACAAGGGCGCTGGGTCGATCATGCAGATCCCATGGCCCGTGCAACTGAACATCCTCCACACACTGCATCAGTTGTCACCGAAAGCAATTACACCTGGAGCGATACAGATTGGATGACGGAGCGCGCAAAATTCCAACCGTGGCGTTCGCCCGTGTCAGTTTATGAAGTGCATGCAGGATCTTGGAGACCAGGTCTTTCCTATACACAGATGGCTGAAGAGTTAGTGGCATATGTGAAAGAACAAAATTTCACTCACGTGGAATTTTTACCTATCACCGAACATCCATATGCACCATCTTGGGGCTATCAGGTCACCTCATTCTTTGCACCTACTTCACGATTTGGTTCTCCAGATGAATTTAGATACCTCGTCGATAAGCTCCACCAAGCTGGTATCGGGGTAATTCTTGATTGGGTTCCTGCACATTTTCCTAAGGATGAATGGGCGCTTGCTCAATTTGATGGAACTGCGCTCTATGAACATGCAGATCCTCGTCTTGGTGAACACCCCGATTGGGGCACACTGATCTTCAACTTTGGAAGAAATGAAGTGCGAAATTTCTTAGTTGCTAGCGCACTGTATTGGCTGGAGGAGTTTCATATTGATGGACTTCGCGTTGATGCAGTTGCCTCCATGCTCTATCTCGATTATTCACGTAAAGAAGGCGAATGGCTACCCAATAAGTTTGGTGGACGCGAAAACTTAGAAGCTGTGCAATTGCTTCAGGAAGCAACCTCAACGGCTTACAAGCATTTCCCCGGCATCATGATGATTGCAGAAGAATCAACTGCTTGGTCTGGCGTTACCCGTGACACTGGTGGTGGCGGACTTGGCTTTGGATTTAAGTGGAATATGGGCTGGATGCATGACACTCTCGAATATCTCAAGCACGAGCCTATTCACCGGATGTATCACCACAATGAAATAACTTTTTCGATTCTCTATGCCTGGTCAGAAAACTTCATGTTGCCTCTCTCGCACGATGAAGTGGTTCATGGAAAAGGATCCCTCGTCAATAAATTCCCAGGAGATCGCTGGCAGAAATTAGCAACGTTACGTGCACTTTATGGCTACATGTGGGCGCATCCCGGAAAGAAATTGCTCTTCATGGGACAAGAATTTGCACAGAACGATGAGTGGAATCAAGAAGCTGGATTGCAATGGTACTTAACTGAATTTGGCGAACACCAAGGTGTTTCCAAAGTTATCAGCGATATCAATGCTCAATACCGAAAACTTCCGGCGCTCTGGGAGAAAGATATTTCTGCAGATGGTTTCCAATGGATTGTGGGCGATGATGGGGCTGGAAATACTTTGGCATTTACGCGTTGGTCAGATAAGGGAATCCCAGTTGTTGCAGTCACCAATTTTTCTCCTGTGCCCCACGAGCGCTATCAACTGCGCATGCCAGTATCTGGAATTTGGAGAGAGGCGCTCAACACCGACAAAGTCGAATACGGTGGAAGCGGTGTGACTAATAATGACTTTACTGTTGATGTCGACACCAACCTCTATGCCACGGTTCGCATTCCACCACTTGCAACCGTGTGGTTTGAGCGAATTTAAGCTTTAGCCGCTGAATCTTCTTGTAATGCCTGTACAAAAAATACAGAGCAAAGAATCATTATTGTTGGAATCATCATGGCAAGCGCAATTGAGCCGGTAAATTGAATCGTCCACGCAACAATCCACTTAACAACAAATATGAGCACGTTATTCACGACACCGAATTGGCCAACCACAATTGCATTAGGAAGTTTTGATCGCCTTGTTGCAGCAGCAAAAAATGAAGGCCCAAGAAATGAAGAGCCTAATCCACCGATGAAAAAACCGATGAGAAAGAGCGAGTAAGACCACCATTTCATTGAGGCAGGTAGATGAGTTGCAACAATGATGCACACACCGAAGCCGATTCCGGCAAGAAGTGCAGCACGCTTTACCCAGAGATGCAGTGGCGCCTTTGGTAGCAATTTATGAACAAGGAGCCGCCCAAAAATCATGGTCGCTGTAAAGAGAATGTAAGGAATAGTGCTGAGGCTTGCCGAAACTCCCAGACGATCTTTAGTAAAAATAGTGCCCCAATCCCCCACAGCAAATTCAAGATACACAACGCATGCCATACCTAAACTCACTGGCCAGTCGATGTGAAATGAGGTAAAAATTTGCTTGATGGAATAGTGGTTATCTTCGTCTGTATTTGCTTCCAGTAATACTGGGTGAAGCGATAAAACAATTGCAATCATGACAATCGCAAGCAATACCGAAAGCGTTGTGATGTGAATCTGTAAGTTCACACGGTCGACTAAGAAGCCTGAAAAGATTGCAGTGACAAGAGCCCCTGCGCTCCAATATCCCGCTGCGCTTGTGACAATATTGCGAGTGCTGCGATCTTTGAAATGAAAAACCTGGCTATTGATGCTGACGTGCACAGCGGTGATACCAAATCCGAATGTGATGCTGAAGATCAGAAAGAGAAAACTGGAGCTGATGTGGACCAAGCTGCCCAGCGAAATAAAGAGCACCAAAATGGAGAATATGGTGACGCGCTTAACCCCAATTCGATGAATGATGTGGCCGGTAATTAAGAGGCCGAAGAAAGCTCCTATTGATCCAGTGCTCATGAGTGATCCAAAAGCACCATTCTCTAACTTGAGATTTTCACGAACTTCAGGAAAACGTGGGACCCACGCCATAATCCCAAATCCAAAGAGAAAGAAGAGTAAATGTAATAACTTCTCTTCGCGCTGATGCCCGATAGCTACTTGGCTCATCTGTTAAAAGAGAGCATTCGCTAATTGAGTACGAGCTTTAATGACGCGTGGATCGGCTGGATCGACGAGTGCAAAAAGCTCCAGGAGATGGTCTTTAACCTTTTTTTGTTCATCTCCGGCAAGGACTGCAATTAACTTCAGCAACCTTTCAAAAGCCGGTTCTAAATATCCGCTCATGACTTCAACGTCGGCGCACTGTAATTGAATATTTACATCATCAGGATTTTTGACTGCAGCTTCCATGACACGTGCTGCATCCAATCCATGTGTTCGGGCCAAAAGTTGTACTTGTGCAAGGCCCAACTTGGCATAAGCATCATTGGGTTTTCGAGCTAATAATCTTTTATATGCGGCCTCCGCGGTTTGATAATCACCTTTATCGAGAGCGGCAAGTGCCTCTTCCTCTTCGGGTTCTGC
This sequence comes from uncultured Candidatus Planktophila sp., assembly GCA_937864425.1. Classification (GTDB taxonomy): domain Bacteria; phylum Actinomycetota; class Actinomycetes; order Nanopelagicales; family Nanopelagicaceae; genus Planktophila. The sequence goes on along the minus strand of CALMJL010000142.1, from coordinate 7,303 downwards.
TGCTTCAACAGGGGCTTCACCGACTCCTTGCTGTGCTGCCAATGAAAGAATCTTTTGTATAACTTCGCGCAGTTGAGATTCATTGAGTGGTTGTTCCATAAATGGAATCGCTTTACCGCCAATGAAAACAACTCCATAAGGAACAGTCCGAACTTGTAGAGCTTGCGCCACGGGCGCTTGTTCTTCCACATTTACTCTCGCTAAAGCCCAAGCCCCTTGATCCGCAGCTTCTAATTGTCCAAGGATTCGAAGTGTTGTTACCGAATCGGCTGATCGAGGAGTCCAACAAATCACAACCACTGGTTTTTGTTCCGATAATGGCAAGAGATCAGTCTGCAAATTTTGAGCGGTGACCTCAATGCCCGGTAATGGTGATTCAGTGTCAGGTGCAGGTTTTCCGAGCGAACTTAAATCAAAGGCGCGTGAGAAATTAGGCGGTAATGACATTTACTTCCTCACTATTGTGATGCGCTCCGCATATTGACGTCGACACCTGAATCGCGGCGATATGGAAGCACTTCTGCTACATAAGATTTCGCTGCAAATTCTAACCCCACATCATGCCCAGCTTTTTCACTCAAATACCAACGGTGCTCTAAAACCTCATGGAAGAATTGAGCATGTTCAATTCTTCCTTCTAGATCAGCGGGAATGAGATTGACAGTCGGTCTAAATACTTCATCAAGCCATCGTTTTGCAGAATCTGCGATCGGTGGTTTTGGAGATTTTTCGCGACCGCGATAGCGATCAAAAGAAGCTAGCAATCTCTTGGCTTGCAACTCTTCGGTATCTAAGCCCATCAACTCACGTAATCGATTCTTGTGATATCCCGCAGCGACAAGTTTGGGTTGGAAAATTAACTTCTCTGCACCGTCGCTTTCTTGGACAACAACAGATACTTCCTCCACTGCAAAACCTAAGTCATGTAATTGGCGCATGGCTCTTTCAACGGCATGGCGGTCTTTAGGATCTAGCACCTGTCGATCACGGAGCGCGCCCCATAAACGGTGATAACGCTTAATAAGTGCAGAGCTGGCGCGAACTGGATCAAGACCTGGGTACAACACTCCAGAAAGTTGTAGATCCTCTAACTCAGCCGCAACATTGAAGTGTGCAATTTCCAGATCATGTTCGCGCTGACCATCGCTTAAAGTTTTCTGAAATTCACCAGTTTCAGCATCCACCAAATATGCAGCAAAGCCCTCAGCATCACGACGAAATAGTGTGTTGGAAAGAGAACAATCTCCCCACCAAAATCCAAGTAGATGAAGACGTACCAATAGAAAAGCGAGTGCATTTGCCATCAAGGTGACATCTTCTGCTGTCACTGATTTATCACTCAGGACTACGCGATATGGAAGTGAATAAGGTAAAAAGCGCGTTACCAAAGCACATGGCAACTCTTCGCCATTGTTGTCAGTTCTGCCCTCAACAACTGCAATAGATTGCACATTGGGTGCCCCTAGGTGGGTGAGTTCGCGGAGAATTTTGTATTCGCGATTTGCGAACTCGGCCACTGTTTCCTTTACTGCATAAACTTCAGCATCTGGATCTTCGCTAGAGCGCACTAAGCGCACAATGTGGCGCGAAATACCGCGTTTTTCAGCGAGCAGTGGATCTTCTGGCCATTCCTCTAACGGGATGTTCCAAGAGAGCCCAGTAACCGCCGCGATTTCATCGCCAAGTCCCGTTATTTGAAGAGCCACGGGGCATATTCTCTCTTACGCTTTACAATAAATCATGGCCATTTCCGACCGCATCAAGAGAAAACCAAAGAATTCACCCGTTGTTTCAGATTTTGGAACTGCTGGTGCTCCAATCGACCGTGGACATCCTTTTTATTTTGGATTTGTCGCAACTATTGGGGCGCTGACTGCCTTTGTCTTAATGCGAGCACTCGCAAGTGCCAGCCAAGTATTTGTCTTAATTCTCGTTGCCCTATTTCTTGCCACAGGACTAAACCCTGCAGTTGAAGCAATTCGCCGCAGAGGCTTATCAAGGGGTGGCGCGGTCGCAATTATTCTGGTGTTAGTAATCATTTTTGTTGTGCTCTTTGCAGCTCTCGTAGTTCCACCACTCATATCTCAAGGAACCCAACTCATCGAGAGTGCGCCACAATTATTGGATAGCTTAAAAAATAATTCAACAATCGCAGATATCAATAAGCATTATGGAATCATCGATACGCTCGATAAAAAATTAGCATCAATTACATCTGATGGAACGCTCTTGATCACCGCTTTTGGTGGAGTGATCGGAGTCGGGCGCACTGTACTTTCTGGCACTTTTACCGCGCTTACTATCTTGGTGTTAACGCTCTATTTCATTACCTCGTTGCCACAAGCAACAGCGCTAGGTCTCAAATTAGTTCCTGCGAGTAGACGTCCTCGCATTGCGGCGCTCACCGATGCAATCATCGCTCGCGTGGGTGCCTTTGTGGGCAGTCAGATTTTGGTCTCATTCTTAGCAGCAATCTTTATGACTTTCTTTGGGTTAATCCTTGGTCTTCCATCCCCTATTGCGATTGGCATCATTATCTTTGTCTGTGGATTAGTGCCACTTATCGGACACTTCCTAGGTGCAACAATCTTTACCATCATCGCGCTTACCCAATCAGTCACAGCTGGAGTCGCTGCATTCATTGGTTACGTGGTCTATGTGCAGATTGAAAATTATGTACTGACTCCAAGAATTATGAAGCGAACTTTGGCGGTGCCAGGTGCAGTCACCATTATTTCTGCGCTCATCGGCACATCATTGCTTGGACTTGTTGGCGGATTACTGGCTGTCCCAGTTGCGGCCTCAGTGATCCTGATATTAGAGGAAGTCGTTATCCCGCGCGCTGAAAAATCTTAGATTTCTGTGGGTAGTGGCAATCGTGCAGGAGCCACTACGCGTGTAATTTCAGTAAGGACGCGGTGCACCATCGGTTCGCCAACCCACAAATGCTTGGCACCTTCAACTGCAATCACATTTATCTGCGGAATAATCGCAAATCGCACCTGTGCTTCTGCAGGTTTTAAATAATCATCATGCTCTGGAATAAGCGCTGTGATGGGTCTTCCATCTTCCGCCCAAAACTCTAAATCTCCAGCGACAATATCGAGCAGCGTTGGGCTTAAAAGAATGAGGCCTTTTACCCGAGGATCACGTGCATGGCTGATTGCAATACTTGTACCGAATGACCAACCAACGACCCATAACTCTTTAACTTTCACGACATCAAAGCAATAGCGAATCATCGCTTCGACATCATATTTTTCAGCTCTTCCATTGTCATAAGTACCAGTACTTGTGCCAGCTTCACTTGAAGTGCCACGAGTGTTAAATCGAATGACAGTAATACCGGCCATCGCAGGCAGGCGATTGGCAGCCTTTTTGTAAACGTGACTATCCATCATTCCGCCACCGGTGGGATTTGGATGGCAACAGAGAATTGCTGTGGTGGACTCTCCGAGAGGAGCGCTTACTTCACCGACCAATGTCTGACCATCTTCGGTGAGCACCGTGAAAGGAGTCCGAGTGGCTGGTAAAACCGTACTTGGGCGGATTGGTTCCGACATAGTTGCAGTCTAGTCTTGGCTTATGTATCTCTCCAAAGGCCCAACATTTGATTCACATAACCCGGTAAACAACGAAGTCATCGCATCATATTTAATTACCGATGAAGCAGGTGTTCGTGAAGCAGTGGCTACTGCACGAGCTGCTTCACAGCAATGGCGAGACATGGGATTTAAAGGCCGTAAAAAGATTCTCCTTAAATGGAGTACATATCTCATGGCTAATGTTGATGAACTTGCAGAATTAGTTTCGCTCGAAACTGGAAAACCAACTAGTGATGCAAAATTAGAAGCAGCTCTTGCAGCTGGCCATATTGCATGGGCGGCGCGTCATGCAGAATCCGTGATGCGCACTTCTTATCGTTCGCCTGGCTTATTGATGGCAAATATGTCAGCAACAGTAGAACGTTCACCTGTTGGCGTTGTCGGTGTAATTGGTCCTTGGAATTATCCAGTTTTCACTCCGCTCGGATCTATTGCATATGCACTTGCTGCTGGAAACACGGTTGTCTTCAAACCTAGTGAGTACACACCTGGAGTTGGCGAATATCTGGCGCGCACATTTATTGATGCAACGCTGGTTGCTGATGTTTTTATCTGTGTGACTGGCCTCGGCGAGACTGGCAAATTCCTTTGTGAGTCTGGCGTAGATAAGTTGGCGTTTACCGGATCTACACGTACCGCCAAAATTGTTGCAGCTACCTGTGCTGCGCATATGACACCAGTTGTTCTTGAATGCGGTGGCAAGGATCCAGTAATCGTTGCCCACGATGCTGACATTGACCGCGCAGCAGATGCAACTGTGTGGTCAGCATTCTCTAACGCTGGTCAAACTTGTATCGGCGCAGAACGCGTCTATGTTGATGAGCGCGTTGCCGATAAATTTATTGCCAAAGTTCTAGAGATTGCCAAAACAATTCATCCCGGAGCTCCTGGAATGGGCAAGTACGGACCCACCACGATGCCTAAGCAAATTCCGATTATTCAGAGCCATATTGATGATGCAATTTCGCGCGGTGCCACTGTTTTATTGGGTGGTTCAAACTCTGTGAAAGCACCTTTTGTGGAACCAGTGATTTTCTGCAATGTGCCTGAAGATTCCATTGCAATGACCGAAGAAACGTTTGGACCCACAATTGCAATTAATAAAGTAAAGAGCATGGCTGAAGCAATCGAACTTTCGAATGCCACTCGCTATGGATTGGGTGCTTCGGTGTGGTCAAAGCGCCGTGGAAAACAGATTGCTTCACAACTGCATACTGGAATGGTTGCCATCAACTCAGTGATTTCATTCGCAGCAGTAGATTCAGTTCCATTCGGTGGCGTGAAAGATAGTGGATATGGCCGGATTCATGGCCCCGAAGGAATTTTGGAATTTACCTATCCCCGCACCATTGTTCGGGCTAGATTCCAACTTCCGATTGCCTTTACTAGTTTCAAACGGACTACTGGAAGCGATAAATTAATTGTTGCCGTAACGAAATTTCTGAAAGGCCGCCTCAGTTAATTCTTATTAATATTTAGGCGCATTTCGAGTTCGCTCAGTACGGGGCTTGCGATTATTACGCTTTGCCCAACATGCGTTATGCCAATGTCGGCGATTATCTTCATCGCCATCCAACCAAGCGACAGTATGTGGGGTCGCCATGGGAATTAATTGATCGCAACCAGGACAGCGATATGGTTTATTTGAAGCTGATCCCGTTAATTTTCTGACAATCCATAAACCATTCTCATCCTCTTCAAAGGATTGATTGGAAGGATTTAATGGACGATCCTCATCATTGTTCTTGGGCCGACGATTTTTAGGGTAATTCTTGCGCGGGCTCATAGCAGTATTTTCTCGCACTTTTATAAACAATGTAGCATGGAGGCTATATGAGCACCGTAATCAGCGTTTCTGGCTTGCAGAAGAGTTACGGCACAAATCGCGCTGTTGCTGGCGTCGACCTTGAGATTCGCCAAGGAGAAATATTCGCCCTCCTTGGACCTAATGGCGCTGGTAAAACCACAACCGTCGAAATTCTTGAAGGATTTCGCCACCGCGACGGTGGCACAGTAAGCGTTTTAGGTTTTGATCCCGCCACACGAGGTGGCGCTGCGCAATCATGGAGAGATCGAATTGGAATTGTTCTCCAATCAACTCATGATGCCGGAGATCTCACAGTTCTCGAATCCGTTACCCATTTTGCAGGTTATTACACCAATCCTAAAAATCCACGAGAAGTTTTAGATTTAGTTGGCCTTTCGGATAAAGCAGATTCTTTAGGCCGCACTCTTTCGGGCGGTCAACGCCGTCGTTTAGATGTGGCGCTCGGAATTATCGGAAGCCCAGAACTCATCTTTCTTGATGAACCTACAACTGGTTTTGATCCCGAAGCACGACGCGCATTTTGGGGTTTAATTCGAAAGTTACGCGATGAAGGCGCAACTATTTTGCTTACCACTCATTACTTAGACGAAGCCGAGGCGCTGGCAGATCGAGTAGCTGTCATTAATCATGGAAAAATCATCGAAGTTTCTACCCCAGCTAATTTAGGTGGTCGCGCAACAGCGCTGGCCACTGTTAGCTGGCGCGAAGGCGGTCTACTACGTACTCAAGAAACTGATTCCCCAACTAAATTTATTGCCGAACTCAGTGCGAGATTTCAGGGAGAAATTCCCGAGCTCAGCGCCAAGCGACCATCACTCGAAGATATCTACCTGCGCATGATTGGAAGTGAACATGAGTAAGCCAACAGCGCTTTCCATCGGAATCCAACGTGGTGGATTAGAGATCAAACAATTTATGCGCCAGCGCGAATCTGTTGTCTTCACCATGCTCTTCCCACTTATTCTGTTGGCAATCTTTGGATCGGTATTCTCCGATTCAATTGCAGAAGGTGTCACCTTTAGCCAATATTTTGTTGCTGGAATGGTTGCATCCGGGCTGGTAAATACTGGCTTTCAGCAATTGGCAATCATGATTCCGGTAGAGCGGGACTTTGGCACGCTCAAACGATTGCGCGGAACACCTATGCCGGCCAGCAGTTATTTCATCGGCAAAGCCATTCTGGTGACAGTGAGCATGCTTATCCAAGTCATCTTGCTCCTTGCAGCAGGTGTTGCCTTCTTCGGTGTTGATCTGCCCGCAAGCGCCAATAAATGGTTCACTCTCTTTGCTCTTGTCGTTTTAGGAAGCGCTTGTTCAACGATTTTAGGAATTGCATTTTCCAATGTTCCAAAGAGCGGCCGTGGAGCATCAGCGGTAGTTTCACCTGTAGTCATCATCTTGCAATTCTTCAGCGGAGTCTTCTTTATCTTCACCAGCCTGCCTGCATGGATGCAGCAGGTTGCTGCGATTTTTCCTTTGAAATGGATGACGCAAGGTATGCGCTCTGTCTTTCTACCTGATTCTTTTGCAGCACGTGAAGTCGCTGGAAATTGGGAGACTACTCGAACATTTGCCATTATCGGAGCTTGGTTAATCGTTGGACTCATTTGGGCGATGCGAAGCTTTAAGTGGGAGCGGTCATGAAAAAGCTAGCGATTCTCATTTCAATTTCGCTCCTCTTTTCAAGTACTAGTGCACTCGCTGCCACTAAATCTCCTCAACCAACTGCAAAGGCAACAGTCAAGCCCACCGCAACAGCGACTGCCAAGACGACAGCCAAGACGACAGCAAAGGCGACTGCAAAAGCCACTGCGCAGGCGACTTCGGTAGCAACAACTAAAGCCAAGCCGAAACCAAAACCTAAGCCAAA
>CALMJL010000141.1 GCA_937864425.1 uncultured Candidatus Planktophila sp. | reverse complement strand
GCCTTTGTGATACCTGGAAGTTCACCACGGTGCGCCATTTCACGGAAGCAGACGCGGCAAATTCCAAACTTTTGATAGACAGCATGTGGGCGACCACAACGCTGGCAACGTGTGTAACCACGCACTTTGAACTTTGGCTTACGAGCAGCTTTAACTTTGAGTGATGTCTTAGCCATTCTTATGCCTCCTTGAAAGGAAAGCCGAGCGCCTTAAGGAGTGCGCGGCCTTCGTTATCGTTCGATGCGGTAGTAACAACAGTGATATCCATTCCACGTGGACGATCGATTTTGTCTTGTTCGATCTCAGCAAATACAACTTGTTCGGTAAGACCGAATGTGTAGTTACCGTTTCCATCAAATTGCTTTGGTGAAAGTCCGCGGAAGTCGCGAATACGTGGAAGCGAGATTGAGAGAAGACGATCTGCGAATTCCCACATACGGTCGCCGCGAAGCGTTACGTGTGCACCAATTGGCATACCTTCGCGAAGTTTGAACTGCGCGATTGATTTGCGTGACTTAGTTACTTGTGGCTTCTGGCCAGTGATCACAGCGAGATCGCGGATTGCACCTTCGATCAACTTTGAATCACGAGCAGCTTCACCAACACCCATGTTGACAACAATTTTGACGAGCGTAGGAATCTGCATTGGATTCTTGTAGCCAAATTGCTGCTTGAGAGCAGGTTGAATCTCGCTCTTGTAACGAGCCTTGAGACGAACATCTGTAGCGGTTGTCATTAGATGTCCTTTCCGGTGCGACGTGAGATGCGAACATTCTTACCTTCATCATCTTTGCGAGTACCAAGACGAGTTGCCTTGCCATCTCCATCAACGATCATGACGTTAGAAATATGAATTGATGCTTCTTGAGTGATGATTCCGCCGACCTTGACGCCACGTTCGGTTGTTGATTCCTTGGTGTGGCGCTGAATGCGGTTAACGCCTTCAACGGTGACGCGATTCTTATCGACATGAAGCACCTTGCCAGTTACGCCCTTGTTCTTACCGGCGATAACCAAAACTTGGTCGTCCTTCTTAATCTTCGCCATGGTTAGAGCACCTCCGGAGCAAGCGAAATAATCTTCATAAACTTCTTATCGCGAAGTTCGCGAGCAACTGGTCCGAAGATACGAGTTCCGCGTGGTTCACCATCAGCTTTGAGAATCACTGCTGCGTTCTCATCAAACTTGATATAGGAACCATCTGGACGACGACGCTCTTTCACAGTGCGGACGATGACAGCCTTAACGACTTCACCCTTCTTTACTTGTCCACCAGGAATTGCATCCTTGACTGAACAGACAATGACATCACCGATACCGGCGTAACGGCGCTTGGATCCTCCGAGAACACGAATACAGAGAAGCTCGCGAGCTCCTGTGTTATCCGCGACGCGTAGGCGCGATTCTTGCTGAATCATTTCTTTTCCTCTGTTCCCTTACCCGTTTACTTAGCCTTCTCGATGATTTGAACTAAACGCCAGCGCTTTGATGCTGAAATTGGTCGAGTCTCCATAATCAAAACGCGATCTCCAGTACCTGCTGAGTTGTTCTCATCATGTGCCTTGAGCTTGTGTGTGCGGCTCATAACTTTTGAATACAGACCGTGTGCAACACGATCTGAAACTTCTACGGTGATGGTCTTATCCATCTTGTCTGAGACAACGATGCCTTCACGTGTCTTGCGGAATCCGCGCTCTTGCGCAGATGAGTTATCTGGCTTTGCCATTATGCAGCGCCTCCAATTCCTAGTTCACGTTCACGGATGATGGTGTAGATACGTGCAATCTCTTTACGTACTGCGCTCAAACGTCCGTGTGACTCGAGTTGTCCAGTTGCTGCTTGGAAGCGAAGGTTGAAGAGCTCTTCTTTTCCTTCACGTAACTTGGCAGTCAATTCTTCTGATGAGAGTTGACGAAGTTCTTCATTAGTAATCGCCATGGTTATGCCTCCTCACGCTTTACAACGCGGCACTTCATTGGAAGTTTGTGAATCGCAAGACGCATCGCTTCGTGAGCGATTTCTTCGGTTACACCTGAAATTTCAAACATGATGCGACCTGGCTTCACGTTTGCTACCCACCACTCTGGTGAACCTTTACCGGAACCCATACGAGTTTCAGCAGGCTTCTTTGTGATTGGACGGTCTGGATAGATATTGATCCACACTTTTCCACCACGCTTGATGTAACGAGTCATTGCAATACGTGCTGCTTCAATCTGACGGTTAGTGACATATGCAGGAGCAAGTGCCTGAACACCGTAATCACCGAATGCAACAGCTGTTCCACCCTTTGATGCACCTGAACGTGATGGGTGATGCTGCTTGCGGTGCTTAATTTTGCGAGGTACTAACATTATTGGGCGCCTCCTTCAGTTGTTTCAGCTGCAGGAGCTGGTGCAACGTGCGAAGTGGTGACTTCACCGCGTGGTGCACGAGGTGCACGTGGGCGACGATCTGCCTTAGGTGCACGTGCTTCAGCGAGCGCCTTTTCAGCGCGCTCTGCACGAGATCCAATAACTTCACCTTTATAAATCCACACCTTTACACCAAGGCGACCGAAAGTTGTATGTGCTTCGTAGAAGCCATAATCAATATCGGCGCGAAGTGTGTGAAGTGGAACGCGACCTTCGCGATAGAACTCTGAGCGAGACATTTCTGCACCGCCAAGACGTCCACCGCACTGAACGCGAATACCTTTTGCTCCAGCCTTAAGTGCTGACTGCATTGACTTCTTCATGGCACGACGGAAAGAGACGCGTGCTGCAAGTTGTTCTGCAATTCCTTGTGCAACAAGTTGTGCATCAACTTCTGGGTTCTTTACTTCAAGAATGTTGAGCTGTACTTGCTTGCCGGTGAGTTTTTCAAGACGCTGACGAAGTACATCTGCTTCTTGTCCGCGGCGACCAATAACGATGCCAGGACGAGCAGTGTGTAGATCGATACGTACACGATCACGGGTGCGCTCGATTTCAATACGAGCAACGCCTGCGCGCTCCATACCCTTTTGCATCAAGCGACGGATTTCGACATCTTCTTTGACGTAATCCTTGTACAACTTATCTGCATACCAACGTGATTTGAATTCAGTGGTGATGCCGAGGCGGAATCCATGAGGGTTAATCTTTTGACCCATTAGTTGGACGCTCCCTTCGCTGCTTGAGTTGACGCCAGAGGTGATTTCTCAGAACGCTTTGGATTGCGAGTTTGTGTGCGCTGTGAAGTACGTGAAAGTGACTTCGCTGTTGTCTTGGTATCGCTGACAACAACAGTGATGTGGCTAGAGCGCTTCAAGATACGGAAACCGCGACCTTGTGCACGTGGGCGGAAACGCTTCATGGTGATGCCCTCATCAACAAGCGCTTCTACAACCCAGAGTTCAGATGCATCGCGAATAGCTGGGTTCTTCTGCTTTGCATTAGCAATTGCAGAGTTAAGAAGTGTGTACACATCTGCACCTGCAGCTTGTGGAGCAAACTTAAGAACGTTGAGCGCTTCATCAGCGCGCATGCCACGAACCAAGTCGACGATACGACGTGCTTTCTGTGGTGTATGACGGATGTCGCGCAATACTGCGCGTGCTACTAGAGCTTCTTGATTAGCCACGAGCTGCTCTCCGATCATCTTTAACGTGTCCGCGGAATGTACGTGTTGGTGCAAACTCACCGAGTTTGTGACCGATCATTGCTTCGGTAATAAATACTGGAACATGCTTGCGGCCGTCGTGTACCGCAATGGTGTGTCCGATCATGGATGGTGAAATCATTGAACGCCGTGACCATGTCTTAATGACATTCTTTGTATTCGCTTCATTTTGAGCATCTACCTTTTTAGATAGATGTCCATCAATGAATGGACCCTTCTTGAGACTACGTGGCATGAGGGCTCCTTAGCGCTTCTTATTCGACTTACGACGGTTGACGATTAATTTGTCTGAAGCCTTCTTCTTGCGAGTACGTGCTTCAGGCTTACCCCAAGGTGTCACTGGGTGACGACCACCAGAGGTCTTTCCTTCACCACCACCATGTGGGTGATCAACTGGGTTCATAACAACACCACGAACAGTTGGGCGAACACCTAACCAGCGCTTACGTCCAGCTTTTCCGTAGTTAATGTTTGCTTGTTCTGCGTTTCCAACTTCACCAACAGTTGCGCGGCAACGAACATCCACTTTACGGATTTCACCTGATGGCATACGAAGTTGTGCATATGGACCATCTTTTGCAACGAGCTGAACTGAAGCTCCGGCAGAACGAGCAATCTTCGCTCCGCCACCTGGACGAAGTTCGATTGCGTGAACAGTTGTACCTACTGGGATATTGCGAAGTGGCAAGTTGTTACCTGGCTTGATATCGGCCTTAGGACCATTTTCAACGGTAGCGCCTTGCTCAAGTTTATTTGGCGCGATGATGTAACGCTTTTCTCCATCTGCATAGTGAAGAAGTGCAATACGCGCTGTGCGATTTGGATCGTATTCAATGTGTGCAACCTTTGCTGGAATACCATCTTTATCGTTACGAACGAAGTCGATCAGACGGTAAGCGCGCTTATGTCCTCCACCTTGATGGCGAACAGTGACGCGTCCTGCATTGTTACGTCCACCCTTTGAATGAATAGGACGAATGAGTGACTTCTCAGGAGTTGTGCGAGTGATTTCTGCGAAATCTGGAACGGTTGCTCCACGCTGACCTGGTGTCGTCGGCTTGAGTTTGCGAAGTGCCATGGGATGTCCTTTTCTAGAAAGTCCTCAGCTTCCGTTAGGAAACTGGGCCTCCAAAGATGTCGATACGGTCGCCAGCGGCCACATGAACGATTGCTCGCTTTGTGTCTTTGCGCTTTCCATCACCAAAACGTGTGCGCTTGTTCTTTCCTTCGCGGTTAAGAGTGTTAACGCTCAAAACCTTGACGCCAAATACCTTTTCGACAGCAATCTTGATCTCTGTCTTATTTGCATCTGGTGCAACCAAGAAGGTGTACTTATTTTCATCGAGCAACCCGTAGCTCTTTTCAGAGACCACTGGTGCTAATAAAACTTCGCGGAAATCTTTCACGCTGATACCTCACTCTCGCGAGCAACTGACTTCACTGACTTACCTGAAGTCTTTGCTGAACTCTTAAACTTCAAGAAGTCGTTAAATGCTGCTTCAGAGAAGACAACATCATCGCTCTTCAAGATGTCGTATGCATTGAGCTGATCTGGAACAAGAAGGTGCAAATCATCAGCGTTACGAAGTGAGCGCCATGCGACATCTTCGTTACGTGAGACAACAACCAAGAGGTTCTTGCGATCTGAGAATTGACGAACTGCAGCAAGCGCAGCCTTTGTTGAAGGAGCGTTTGTTACTGAATCAAGAACGTGAATTCTTTCGTTACGTGCGCGATCTGAGAGAACGCCGCGAAGTGCTGCTGCGATCATCTTCTTTGGTGTGCGCTGTGCGTACTCGCGTGGACGAACTGCGTGTGCAGCACCTCCACCGATTTGAAGTGGAGCACGGACAGAACCCTGACGAGCGCGGCCGGTTCCCTTCTGCTTGAAAGGCTTCTTTCCTGAACCAGAAGTTTCACCACGGTTCTTTGCCTTTTGAGTTCCCTGACGTGCTGCAGCAAGTTGTGCAGTAACGACTTGGTGAATCAAAGGAATATTGGTCTGTGCATCAAAGATTTCTGCTGGAAGCTCAACGCTGCCAACTTTCTTCCCTTCTGCATTCTTTACATCAACGGTAAGCGCCATGGTTATGCACCTGCCTTTACTGAAGTAACGGTTTCAACAATTGCTTTCTTTGCAGCTGATCGGATAAAGACAAGACCACCATCAGTGCCGGGAACTGAACCCTTAATGAGAAGCAAGTTGCGCTCTGCATCAACGCCAGCAATGGTGAGATTTTGAGTAGTGACTTTCTCATTACCCATACGTCCCATCATGCGCATTCCCTTAAAGACGCGACCTGGTGTTGAACATGCACCGATTGAACCTGGCATACGGTGCTTACGGTCTACACCGTGTGATGCTCCGATACCACCGAAACCGTGGCGCTTCATTACACCAGCAGTTCCTTTACCGGTTGATGTTCCAGTTGCATCGACGACATCGCCTACTGCAAATGTTGTTGCACCAACTTCTTGTCCAACGGTGTAATCAGCAGCTGACAAGGTGCGAAGTTCAGCGAGCGCACGACGTGGTGTCACTCCTGACTTAGCAAATTGACCTGCAACTGGCTTAGAAACTTTCTTTGGATCAATTGCGCCAAATCCAAGTTGGATAGCTGAGTAGCCATCTTTCTCAGGTGTGCGAATTGATGTGACAACGCATGACTCAACTGAAACTACTGTTACAGGAATCATTCTGTTGTTGGAATCAAATACTTGGGTCATACCAAGCTTCTTACCGAGAACGCCCTTGATGGACGAACCGTAAGACTGTGTAATCAATGTACGTGTCATGAGTTTCGTCCTTTCCTTAGAGCTTGATCTCGATGTCAACGCCTGCTGGCAAATCAAGACGCATCAATGAATCCACTGTCTTAGGAGTTGGATCGATGATGTCGATGAGGCGCTTATGTGTGCGCATCTCGAAGTGCTCGCGGCTGTCCTTGTACTTATGAGGAGAGCGAATCACGCAGTAGGTGTTCTTCTCTGTTGGTAGCGGCACTGGACCCGCGACGGTTGCACCAGTGCGTTCGACAGTTTCAACGATTTTCTTCGCTGAAGAGTCAATCACCTCATGGTCATACGCCTTGAGTCGAATGCGGATCTTCTGTCCCGCCATGTCGTTCTCCTCTTTACTTTCGTTTACAAATCTTTTTTATGAACTTTTCAAACTTTTACTGCTCGTTGCGGTTTGCGCCGGCGGTGTTAAGCCGCCGGCGCGACCACGACGGATTACTTCTTGATCTTGGTTACGCGACCTGCACCAACTGTGCGGCCACCTTCGCGGATTGCGAAGCGAAGACCATCTTCCATAGCGATTGGCTGGATGAGAGTTACTGACATCTCAGTGTTATCGCCAGGCATCACCATTTCGGTGCCTTCTGGAAGTGTTACAACACCAGTCACGTCAGTTGTACGGAAGTAGAACTGTGGACGGTAGTTGTTGAAGAATGGTGTGTGACGTCCACCTTCATCCTTAGAAAGGATGTAAGCAGATGCTTCGAACTCTGTGTGAGGTGTGATTGAGCCAGGCTTGCAAACAACCTGACCACGCTCTACATCTTCACGCTTTGTTCCACGAAGAAGAAGACCAACGTTCTCGCCAGCCTGACCTTCGTCGAGCAACTTACGGAACATTTCAACACCTGTAACAGTTGTCTTCTGTGCTTCTGGACGGATACCAACGATTTCAACTTCCTCGTTGACCTTGACGATGCCGCGCTCGATACGACCAGTGATAACTGTTCCACGACCTGTAATGGTGAAGACGTCTTCAACTGGCATAAGGAATGGCTTATCGATGTCACGTGCTGGCTGTGGAATAAATGAATCCACTGCATCCATGAGCTCCATCAACTTATCTGCCCACTTTGCATCTCCTTCGAGAGCCTTAAGTGCTGAGATACGAACGATTGGAGTGTCATCGCCTGGGAACTCGTACTTGTTAAGAAGTTCGCGAACTTCCATTTCAACGAGTTCAAGAATTTCTTCATCATCAACCATGTCTGACTTGTTAAGTGCAACAACGATTGATGGAACGCCAACCTGACGTGCAAGGAGAACGTGCTCCTTGGTCTGTGGCATTGGTCCGTCTGTAGCTGCAACAACGAGGATTGCTCCGTCCATCTGTGCAGCACCAGTGATCATGTTCTTGATGTAGTCAGCGTGACCTGGGCAGTCAACGTGTGCGTAGTGACGCTTCTCTGTCTGGTACTCAATGTGAGCGATAGAGATGGTGATACCACGCTGACGCTCTTCAGGAGCCTTATCAATCTGATCAAAAGGTGTGAATGGGTTTACATCTGGATACTTATCGTGCAACACCTTTGAGATCGCAGCAGTAAGAGTTGTCTTACCGTGGTCGATGTGGCCGATGGTGCCGATGTTAACGTGCGGCTTAGTACGCTCGAACTTGGCTTTTGCCATTTTGCTTCCTCTTTCGTTTCTTAGTGCTTAGTTATTAGGGTTGTGCTTTTCTTTGTGGTTCTCTTATTAGGGTTTATTCGCCACGAACTTTCGCAATGATTTCCTTTGCGACGTTGCCTGGAACTTCGGCATAACTGTCGAATTCCATGCTGTAGCTCGCGCGACCTTGTGTTCTGGAGCGGAGATCTCCGACATAGCCGAACATCTCTGACAACGGAACTAGCGCCCTAACAACGCGGGCACCTGACCGCTCATCCATGGCCTGGATTTGGCCACGACGACTGTTGAGATCGCCGATGACATCACCCATGAAGTCTTCAGGGGTAACAACTTCGACTCTCATTACTGGTTCGAGAATTGCAGGATCAGCAAGTTTTGCTGCTTCCTTAAATGCTGCGATACCAGCCACCTTGAATGCGAGTTCAGATGAGTCAACATCGTGATACGCGCCATCAAGAAGAGTTACTCGTACATCAGTTAATGGATAACCTGCAAGTGGTCCTGCAGTCATTGCCTCTTGGCAACCAGCGTCAACTGAAGGGATGTACTCCTTCGGAACGCGTCCACCGGTGATCTTGTTAACGAATTCATATCCGCTTTCAATTTCGCCAGTAGGAAGTGGATCGAGTGCAATTTGAATCTTTGCAAACTGTCCTGAACCACCAGTCTGCTTCTTATGTGTGTAATCGTGGCGTGCCACTGACTTACGAAGAGTTTCGCGATAAGCAACTTGTGGCTTACCAACGTTAGCTTCGACCTTAAATTCGCGGCGCATACGATCTACCAAAATTTCAAGGTGAAGTTCACCCATACCAGCGATGATGGTCTGACCAGTTTCTTCATCGGTCTTCACGTGGAATGTTGGATCTTCTTCAGAAAGACGCTGAATTGCAACGCCGAGTTTCTCTTGATCGCCCTTTGTCTTTGGTTCGATTGCAACAGAGATAACTGGATCTGGGAAGTCCATTGATTCAAGAATTACTGGCTTTGCTGGATCGCAGAGAGTTTCACCTGTTGTGGTGTCCTTAAGACCCATCACAGCAACAATCATTCCGGCGCCAACATTTTCGCGTTCTTCGCGCTTGTTAGCGTGCATCTGATAGATCTTTCCGATGCGCTCTTTACGATCTTTTGTTGAGTTAAGAATTGTTGTACCGGTTTCGAGAACACCTGAATAGACACGGATAAAGGTGAGCTTTCCAAGGTGTGGATCGGTCATGATCTTGAAGGCAAGCGCTGAGAATGGCTCTTCATTAGCTGGCTTGCGAGTGATCTCTTTTGCGGAATCGTTCATATCTGTTCCGACGATTGCATCAATATCAAGTGGTGATGGCAAGTAACGAGTTACTGCATCGAGCATTGGCTGAACGCCCTTGTTCTTAAAGGCAGAACCAGTAAGAACTGGAGTTAGCTTTGCAGCGATAGTTGCGCGGCGAATTCCGGCGATAATTTCTTCTTCTGAAGGTTCTTCTCCACCGAGGTACTTCTCCATGATTTCATCATCATTTTCTGCCAAAGTTTCGATGAGGTCGTGGCGTGCTTGCTTCGCCTTATCAACCATGTCAGCTGGAATTTCTTCAACGACATAGTCTTCGCCCTTTTTGGTTTCGCCCGGCCAGACAAGCGCCTTCATAGCGATCAAATCAACAACTCCGAGGAAATCTGCTTCTGCACCGATTGGAAGCTGAAGAACAAGCGCAGTTGCATTGAGGCGATCTTTAATCATGCCAACGCACTTATCGAAAGATGCACCTGTGCGGTCTAGTTTGTTAACAAAACAAATACGTGGAACTGAATAGCGATCTGCTTGGCGCCATACTGTTTCAGATTGTGGTTCAACACCAGCAACGCCATCGAATACTGCAACTGCACCATCGAGAACGCGAAGTGAACGTTCTACTTCAACAGTGAAGTCAACGTGGCCAGGTGTATCAATAATGTTGATGAGGTGGCCCTTCCACTGACATGTGGTCGCAGCAGAGGTGATAGTGATACCGCGCTCTTGTTCCTGCTCCATCCAGTCCATGGTTGCTGCACCTTCGTGGACTTCACCGATCTTGTAGTTGATACCGGTATAGAAAAGGATGCGCTCAGTTGTTGTGGTTTTACCTGCGTCGATGTGAGCCATGATTCCGATATTGCGAACCGTAGCTAGATCAACTTTCTCTAAAACTGGCACTTAGTTTTCCTCTTCTCGTCGTTTCGTGAGTTCTCGCGATTTACCAGCGGTAGTGAGCAAATGCCTTATTTGCTTCCGCCATCTTGTGGGTATCTTCGCGGCGCTTTACCGCAGCTCCGAGACCATTTGCTGCATCGATTAATTCATTTTGAAGACGCTCTGCCATTGATTTTTCACGACGATCGCGTGAGTAATCAACGAGCCAACGAAGCGCCAAAGTTGCAGAACGAGCTGCCTTTACTTCAACAGGAACCTGATATGTAGCTCCACCAACGCGACGTGAACGAACTTCAACGGCTGGCTTAATATTGTCGAGCGCACGCTTTAATGTAATAAGCGGATCTGTCTCGGTCTTCTTGCGAGTACCTTCGAGTGCACCATACACAATCGCTTCAGCAGTTGAACGCTTTCCGTGAAGAAGTACGCGATTGATGAGTGCAGTAACAACTGGTGAGTTGTAAACAGGATCAGCGACAACAGGAGTCTTTACTACAGGACCTTTACGTGGCATTAGCTAGCCTTCTTCTCTCTCTTCGCACCGTAACGAGAACGTGATTGCTTACGGTTTTTAACACCTTGTGTATCAAGTGATCCACGAATAATTTTGTAACGAACACCAGGAAGATCTTTCACACGACCACCACGAACGAGAACGATTGAGTGCTCTTGCAAGTTATGACCTTCACCTGGAATGTATGCAGTAACTTCCATGCCACTAGTTAGACGAACACGTGCAACTTTACGAAGCGCAGAGTTAGGCTTCTTAGGTGTTGTTGTGTAAACACGAGTGCACACACCACGTCGCTGAGGTGAACCCTTAAGCGCAGGTGTTGATGTCTTCGTAGTCTTTTCGGCGCGACCACGACGAACTAGTTGCTGAATTGTTGGCACTACATTTCTCCGTTTCTTTTCAGTGCACAGACATTGCATCTGTTTGCATCTGTTGCACCTTTTAGAATTTTTCTAAAAATGTGTTCTGAACTTTTTTTACGCTCAACATCCGACCCACGCGGTCGGGTGTGTTGCCACCTAACCGCATGTGATTCCGATTAATTGCTTAAAAGGAGCACGGATGACGAGCACTTTGAAAAAAGTGCAGAGGAGAAAGGTATCTGCAGGCTGGCGCAAAGGTCAAAACGGCCCTTTTACTCCTGCCCCTTGATAACCGGGCCTTTTTCCACCAAATCTGCGCTTCGGCGTGTCGTCCCCAGCCGCTCGGCTATTCGCGCCCGAAGCGCAGCCAGACGAGATAAAGAGCTCCACCCATACCAACGAGGAGGCCAATGAGAAGAAAGTATCCCGTCCCCAAAAAGTGGTCCGCCGCCCAGCCGACCCCGCCCCAAAAGAGCAAGCCTGAAAGGAGGTAGCCGAAGATCGTCCAGAGGGCGTTCTCGTCGCGCCGATTACTGCGGGGGTTGTGGCTCATGCGGTAATGGTAGATGAACTTTGAGCTTGAGATAACTCGCGATCTCACCGCCGAGCCAGGCGAAGGTCAGCGCTATTGCGCTCGCTCCAAAGCTGGCGCGGTCGATGGTGTCGCGAGATGTGTACCGAGTCAGCGCCCAGAGAAAGGCGCCCAGCAAGAGGAACTTTGCGAAATAGGAGAAGAGGGCAAGTGCCATCGTGCTCATGGGATCAAGATTGCGAGAAATCCGCGAAATCAGAATATGCACGATGAAATAAATAAGTACAACAGTCTGCGCCAAGAGAGCACCTATGAGACCCGATTGTCCCCGCAGAACAGTTGCGGCTATGAGTGCGATCAGACCAACAATGAGAGTTGGTGTGAGCGCACCTTTTAACAATTGAACTTCATTATTGGATTGAGCAGCCATGTCGATAACTAACGTGCAACTTTTACTGCTGATGAATTCTTGCGAGTGAAGCTAATCGTTGCAGCGAGCGCTGCTCCAGCAACGATTGCTGCTACCCATAGCGGTGCAAAGGCTGAGACCACTACGGGAAATGCAATAGTGGCAGTCCATAAATACAAGATCAGCGTTGTTCGTAAGTGAGAATTTCCAGCACGCATAATTCGATGATGGAGATGTTCTTTATCTGAAGCAAAAGGTGATTGGCCTGCGCGAAGGCGTCGAATAATTGCAGAAGATAGATCTATGAGCGGAATTGCCAAGACTGCAAATGGCAACGCTAAGGGAAGCAGAGTTGGTCCGAGGTTCTCTGCAGCAATCGCATTGGGATCAATTTGGCCCGTTAAAGTAATTGCAGATGCGGCAAGTAAGAGCCCCAAAAACATTGAACCGGAATCCCCCATAAAGATTCGTGCCGGATGAACATTGTGTGGCAGAAAGCCAATACAGACGCCAATAATGACTGCAGTAATTAATGATGGTGCTCCAGCTCGACTAAAGCCATAAATCACAGCAAGCAAGTAAGCAAAGGCAAAGAAAGCCGCCCCTGAAATCGCAACGATTCCCGCAGCTAACCCATCAAGACCATCAATAAAGTTCACCGCATTAATGGTGACTACCACGATAAGAACTGTGATCAATTGTCCGATGCTAGGTGGCAAGGTAATAACGCCATTCATCGGAACCCAAAGGACTTGAATTCCAAAGAGCAGCAAAATGCCGGCTGCGAGTGATTGCCCCGCTAATTTGGTAAGCGCATCTAATTCAAAGCGATCGTCGATTAATCCAATTGCAACCAGCAATGTTGCAGCGAGAAAAATTCCAAGAGATTCACGCGTAAAAGATTTACCAACGAGCGAGAGATGGTTCACCATCACAAAGGTGAGCGCCATGGCAATCCACATGGCGAGCCCACCCCAACGCGGAGTTGGAGTCGTGTGGATATCGCGAACTCTTATCTGTGCAACTGCACCGACTTTCAGCGCCCAAGTTCGGACCAATGGGGTTATGACATAACAGAGCGTTGCTGCTAGCAATAGTGTGACGAGGTACTCGCGCATTTTTTAGTGCTGCACCTATTCCTACGAAGTTACTTAAGCCTGATAAATCGGAAAGCGTGCAGTTAGTGCATGAACTTCAGATTTAATCGCAGCATGTGCAGCCGCATCATCGGTCTTGATCGCACGTGAGATGAGCGAGGCGATAGTTTTCATTTCCTCGACTCCCATACCTTGCGTTGTAGTTGCAGGAGTTCCGACTCGAATTCCAGAAGTCACTGAAGGTGCTTCGGGATCGAAAGGAATCGAATTCTTATTAAGAACAATTCCAGCTGCGCCACAGCGCTCATCTGCCACTTTTCCATTAACGCCAGTTGCGCGAATATCAATGAGCGCTAGGTGTGTTTGAGTTCCACCAGAAACAGCGCGCATACCTTCTGCTTCAAGAGCAGCACAGAGCGCTTTCGCATTCGCAATGACATTGCGCGCATATTCTTGATAGGCAGGTGTTGCACACTCAGCAAGGGCAACGGCTTTACCTGCAACTGCGGACATGATCGGACCGCCCTGCATTCCAGGAAATACCGCTTTATCAAGCGCTGCTGCATGTTGCGCTTTTGACAGAATCATTCCACCGCGTGGTCCGCGCAGAACTTTGTGCGTTGTAAATGAAACAACATCTGCATAAGGAACTGGAGAAGGAATCGCTTTTCCTGCGACCAAACCAATGAAGTGCGCTGCATCGACCCACATAATTGCGCCCACTTCATCGCAAATCTGGCGAACTTTCTCGAAATCAATCAATGATGGATATGCAGTCGCTCCAGAACAAATCATCTTTGGCTTATGGGCAATCGCGAGTTCGCGAAGTTCGTCGTAATCAATCAACTCTGTATCTTGACGGACTCCATATGAAACGACGTTAAACCACTTTCCAGAAAAATTAACCTTTGATCCATGCGTGAGATGTCCACCGTGAGGGAGGGACATTGCCAGAATGGTGTCTCCTGGCTTGGTAAATGCTTGATAGACCGCAACGTTGGCACTTGCTCCAGAGTGCGGTTGCACGTTGGCATGTTCTGCACCAAAAAGTGATTTCGCGCGGTTGATAGCAATCTCTTCTGCCTTATCGACTTCTTCACAACCGCCGTAATAGCGCTTACCTGGATAGCCTTCGGCATATTTATTAGAGAGCGTTGACCCAAGTGTTGCTAGCACTGCACGTGAAGTGAGATTTTCAGATGCAATTAATTGAAGATCTGTTTGCAGGCGCTTTAACTCTGATAGTAAAACTGCCGCAATATCTGGATCTTGCTTCTGCAACAAGGTGAAATCTGGGCCGTAATAAGTTTCGCTCATAGGCGCAGCCTAATCGTTAGGCCTTGGAAATGCCCAGAATCTTTGGCGCCACTTTGAGCAGTTGCTCCGAACTAATTGCGCCTGGTCGCACCAAACGTAAATCACTCCCCGAAACTTCTACAACGGTGCTCTGTGGACCGGCCTTGAGTGGTCCTTTATCAAAGACAGCAGCAACATCCCACTCTTTGATATCTGCACGATTTATTTTTAACAACGGACCAGATCCAGCTGGCGCAGCACTGGCAACAGCAAGTGGCCCAGATTGTTTCAGGATAGCGCGCACAAATGTAGCTTTCGGAACGCGCACGCTAAAGAGATCTAACTCTTTATCATCGCCCAAATCCCAATTAAGTCCGATATTTGGTCGCAGATTCAGTGATAGTAAACCTGGCCAAAATTCCTTCATTAATTTCTCTGCATCAGCTGAAAGTTCACGTGCGATTCCACTCACTGTATCTGCGCTATGCGCCAACACTTGAGCTGCAACGCCATCTTCATCGCCGCGTAATACGTGAAGTGCACGGACTGCATACTGTGAAAATGCATCGGCCAGATACACATAACCATGTTCGAGTGGAGCAACGATGACATAACCTGCACGGATTTCTTTCAGCGCACGAGCAACATGCTTTTTGCTATCTCCTGCCTTGAGGTCGATGCGTGGCATTGCTATCTCCTCTTGGCAGTTGTGAATCGGGGGCGGTTGTTGAGATCGTTGTGGAGAAGAATATCTGTGAAATTCTCGCTGAGAATGCGCTGGATTTTTTCACCCTGGCTCTCGTGATGTTCTATCGCCAAGAATCCGCCCGATTTAAGCAAGCGAGTTGCCGTCTCAATAAAGATGATCGGAGAACTCATGCCATCTTCTCCGCCAAAGAGTGCAACTGCAGGCTCATGCCGAGCCACATCTTTCGGAAGTGCTTGCCCATCAGGAACATATGGTGGATTTGCAATCACGACATCACATTTCACTCCATCAAGTGCGGTGGCTACATCTGCCTCGATAATCCGTACTTTTTCATCGATAAAGGAAACATTCGCCTTTAACCATGTCACTGCTTCAGGACTCTTCTCAACCGCAATCACATGAGTCTGCGGTGCTTCAGTTGCAATTGCGAGTGCAAGTGCGCCAGATCCAGAACCTAGATCTACAACGCTGACTTCACCTGACAACGTTTCAATGTGGGTGAGAACTGATTCGACAAGTAATTCACTCTCTGGTCTTGGAACCAATACCCCAGGACCAACCTGTAATTCCAGATGTCGAAAGTAAGCGCGACCAGTGAGATATTGCAATGGTTCATGAGTACATCTGCGATCAAGCAGCGACCAAAAAGTTTCTTCAACAATTTTGGTATCACCAATTCCTTCAAGCGCTTGAGCGACCGTCACTGGATTATGCAACTCCATACGCGAAATCCCGAGCGTATGAGCAAGGAGATGCTCTGCCTCAACTCCAGCGAAGCCAGCACGTTGCAGTTGATCTTTGCCGCTCTGCAAAAATTCTTTAAAGGAAAGTTCCATGAAGAACCTGTAAATGCCTTATTGCGCTGAAAGCTTGGCAGCTTTATCTGCATCAAGGAGCGCTTGAATCACATCATCTAAATCGCCATTGAGTACCGCATCGAGATTATTTGATTTGTAATTAACGCGATGATCGCTCAAGCGATTTTCGGGAAAGTTGTAAGTGCGGATGCGCTCTGATCGATCCACAGTGCGCACCTGGCTTTTACGTTCTGCGGCAGCGGCAGCTTCTGCCTTCTCTTGCGCATCTGCCAAGAGGCGTGCCCGCAAAATACGAAGCGCTGAATCCTTATTTTGCAATTGTGATTTTTCATTTTGGCATGAAACAACGATGCCAGTTGGGATATGGGTAAGTCGCACTGCAGAGTCAGTGGTGTTAACGGATTGGCCACCAGGTCCAGATGAGCGATACACATCAACGCGAATATCATTCATATTTAACTCAACATCAATTTCTTCTGCTTCTGGAAGAACTAAAACGCCAGCTGCTGAGGTGTGAATTCGCCCTTGGCTCTCAGTTTCCGGAACTCTTTGCACGCGGTGAACGCCACCTTCAAATTTCAAACGCGCATATGGAGTTGTTCCAGGTTCTGCACTCCCCTTTGATTTCACCGCCATCGAAATATCTTTATAGCCGCCTAAATCAGATTCGGTGGAATCGATAATCTCAATCTTCCATCCACGTTTTTCTGCATAGCGTTGATACATGCGAACTAAATCTCCGGCAAAGAGCGCAGACTCATCGCCACCTGCACCCGCTTTTACTTCAATAATCACATCACGATCATCATTAGGATCGCGCGGCAATAACAACTCTTCTAGTTTTTCTGCAGCTTTCGCTTCTGCCTCTTCCATCGCAGGGATCTCTGCCGCAAATGAAGCATCCTCTGCCGCCATTTCGCGAGCTGTTGCTAAATCATCGGCAGCGCTCTTCCATGCGTTATACCCAGCAACAACGGGACCTAACTGTGCATAGCGGCGCCCCAGTTGGCGGGCTTTTCCTTGATCAGAGTGAATGGCTGGATCAGCCATTTCTTTTTCAAGCGCTTGGTATTCGCGCACCATGTCATGTGCTGACGCAAAACGATCTGTATTCATATGGCCTCTCCCTTCAATTCCTTGTGATCACCTGCAGTAAGAAATACATCTGTAAGAAATAAAAAAGACCGCGTCACAACCGAAGTGGTTGCAAAGCGGTCTTTTAGAAAGCTACTTGGCTGTCTTATTTGCTTTCTTAGCAAAGCGCTCTTCGAATTTAGCTACGCGACCACCTGTATCAAGGATGCGCTGCTTGCCGGTGTAGAACGGGTGACAGACTGAACACACTTCAACGTAGATTGAACCGCTAGCAACGGTTGAGCGGGTGAGAAACTTTTCACCGCAACCACAGGTCACTTGGGTCTCTTTATATTCTGGATGAATCTCTGGCTTCATGGGATTTCCTTAATCTGATGGCTGGGTCCGCACGGTGCGGTGAACCAGGTATGGAGATATCGTCTCGCAGATTGTAGAAATTCCAAAATCCAGCAGAAAACCCGCACAGAAATCAGATCTGTGCGGGTTTTCTGTAGGGAAATTAATTGGCTGGTTTAGCTGGAGCAGTTGGCTTTGCACCTACTTTAGCTAACGCTGCATCTCTAGCGGTTTTAGCAGCTGCCATTGCATC
>CALMJL010000140.1 GCA_937864425.1 uncultured Candidatus Planktophila sp. | reverse complement strand
CACCTGCTGGGCGAATTGCTTCGTGCGCTTCTTGTGCATTCTTAGATTTACCTTGATATAAACGCGCAGTTTCGTAGACATGGTCTTTGCCATAGAGCGCAGTTGCCGCAGCACGGGCAGCTTTGAGCGCTTGATCAGATAAGTTGATGGAGTCAGTACGCATATAGGTGATGTAACCGTTTTCGTAGAGACGCTGAGCAACGCGCATCGTGATCTGCGCTCCCCAACCTAAACGACTACCTGCATCTTGCTGCATGGTTGATGTTGTAAATGGGGGCTTTGGTTTTTCAGTGCGCGGACTTTCTTCCATTGACTTTACGGTCAGTGGTGTGTTCTTAAGGGATTCAACAAGTGATTTCGCTTGGTTCTCATCAAGGAGCAAGATGTCTTTGGCTGATTTTTCTTTCACTGCTCCATCTGCGCCAAAGTCAGCGGTGGCCGCTACTTTTTTGCCATCTACAGATAGCAGGCGAGCGGTAAAACCTAAATCTGTTTTTGCAGTCAGATCCCACCACGAGGATGAGATAAAGGCCATGCGTTCGCGTTCTTTTTCAACAATTAAACGAGTGGCAACTGATTGCACGCGCCCTGCAGAAATTCTTGGCATGACTTTCTTCCACAAAACTGGAGAAAGTCGATATCCATAGAGACGATCTAATACGCGGCGGGTTTCTTGCGCATCGATTAAGTTGTAATCAAGGTCGCGGGTGTTATCAACTGCTGCCTTGATCGCTTCTTCTGTGATTTCGTTAAAGACCATGCGCTTAATAGGAATCTTGGGTTGCAACACTTCTACTAAGTGCCAGGCAATGGCTTCGCCTTCGCGGTCTTCATCTGTTGCAAGCAGAATCTCTTCTGCTTCTTTCATCAACTCTTTGAGCTCAGCAACTTTTGCTTTCTTATCAGGGTTAATGACATAGAGCGGCGCGAA
This sequence comes from uncultured Candidatus Planktophila sp., assembly GCA_937864425.1. Classification (GTDB taxonomy): domain Bacteria; phylum Actinomycetota; class Actinomycetes; order Nanopelagicales; family Nanopelagicaceae; genus Planktophila. Next base: position 1,403 of record CALMJL010000140.1, on the reverse strand, counting down.
ATCGTTTTCGATATCAACGCCTTCTTTAGACCAAGCAAGTTTCTTAACGTCCTTAGGGATATCGGCAGCGCGCTGTGGCAGGTCACGAATATGGCCAACGCTCGCCTCGACGATGTAATCAGCGCCGAGGTAGCTGCCTATTTTGCGAGCCTTTGCTGGTGACTCAACAATCACCAGCTTCTTTAATTCTTTAGCCACTACGCGTTATCTACCGAACCTTTATCTAGAGGGTGTTCGAATTTTTAGTATTCGATAGTGGTTGATTGGCGACGGTTGCGCACAAGTGCGCCGATGATTACTGCAACTGCAACAAGTGCAATCACAATCGAGATTGCTGACTGTGTTGGAAGTGCAAAACCAACAATCGCTGGAGTAATCAAGAGGCCAACCAAGTTCATTACCTTGATCAATGGGTTAATGGCAGGGCCTGCGGTGTCCTTAAATGGATCGCCCACGGTGTCACCAACAACTGTTGCAGCGTGTGCTTCTGTGCCTTTGCCACCGTAATGGCCATCTTCGACCATCTTCTTAGCGTTATCCCAAGCACCACCTGAGTTAGCAAGGAAGACCGCCATCAAAGTACCGGTACCGATTGCACCAGCAAGGTATGCACCAAGTGCACCAACGCCAAGACCGAAACCAACTGCGATCGGTGCCATGACTGCAAGAAGTCCTGGTGTCACAAGTTCGCGCAGTGAATCGCGTGTGCAGATATCAACAACGCGACCGTATTCTGGCTTTTCGGTTCCGTTCATGATTCCTGGGTGCAACTTAAATTGATTACGTACTTCAACAACAACTGCGCCAGCTGCGCGTGATACCGCGTTGATGGCAAGTCCTGAGAAGAGGAATACAACTGCCGCACCGATAACCAAACCAACGAGGTTACGAGGGCTTGCAATATCAAGGACGCCTTGGAATTCGAGTGCAACACCTTGATCTGCACCGACTGCCTTAATGACAGCTTCCTTAATTGCATCAGTAAATGCACCAAAGAGCGCAGTTGCAGCAAGCACTGCTGTAGCAATTGCGATTCCCTTAGTGATTGCCTTTGTTGTATTACCCACTGCATCGAGTGAGGTAAGAATCTGTGCGCCTTCGCCCTTAACATCCCCTGACATTTCAGCAACGCCTTGTGCGTTATCTGAAATAGGTCCGAAGGTATCCATAGCAACGATCACACCGACTGTGGTCAAAAGACCAGTACCAGCGAGCGCGATAGCAAAGAGTGAGAGCACGATAGATCCGCCACCGAGCAAGAATGCGCCAAATACACCAGCTGCAATCAAGAGCGCTGAATACACAGCAGATTCAAATCCAACTGAGATACCAGCAAGAATCACTGTTGCAGAACCAGTCTGTGATGATGCAGCAACATCATTAACGGGACGCTTGCCAACTTC